>CAIZGR010000535.1 GCA_903932535.1 uncultured Hyphomicrobiales bacterium
CGCCGCAAGTGGCGCCGGACGCGGGACCCGCATGGACCCCGGCGCCGATCATCGTCACGGCGCCGGCCGTCGCCGCGGCGCCCGCGAGCGCCCCGCCCGACCCCGCGCCGGCCGCGCTCTACGCCGCGCTCGCGCGCCTCGTCGTCCGCGACGACCGCGGCAATCCGCTCGGTCAGGGCGACTGGCCGGCGGCAAAGGCGGCGATCGGCGCCTTTTACGCCGATCGCGGGTTTCGCCCGGTCTGGGTCGACTCGGACGGGCTCACCGCCGCCGGCCGCGCCGTCGTGGCGCAAATCGCCCGCGCGCACGGCGACGGGCTGACAATCGCCGCGCTCCCCCTCCCCCGCGACGGAGCCCACCCGCTCGACCCGGACGCGCTGGCCGCCGCCGAAGTCGCGGTCGCCGCGGGCGTCGTCGCCTATGCCGAGCAGGCCAGCGGATCGCGGCTTTCGCCCTCGCGCGTCTCGCCGCTCTTCGCCGCCGCGCCCGAGGTCGCCGATCCCGGCGAAGCCCTTGCCGAGACGGCGGCGGCCTCCGACCCCGGCGCTCGGCTCGCGGCATTTAACCCGCCGCAGAAGGGCTACCGCACGCTGCGCGAGGCGCTGAAGCGCATCGACGACGCGGCCCGAAACGATCCGGCCCGTCCGGACGCGGGTCGCGTCGACCTCGGCGGCTCCCTTTCCGACGCGCCGGCTTTCAGCGCCGACCCGCTCTTCGGCGCGGCCGCCAACATCGGCCCGGCGTCCGCCCGACATCGGGCCTATCTCGCCTCGGCCGCGCCCGCGTTCGCCCGCGGCGCGCGGGAGCGCGAGCGCGCCGCGATCCTGGCCAACATGGAAATGTGGCGCTGGGAGCCGCGCGACATGGGCGCCCGGCGGATCGAGGTCAACATTCCCGACTTCTCCGTCGCGGTCATGGACGGAGACGCGGTCGTGATGAGTTCGCGCGTGGTGGTCGGCAAGCCGGACACGCCGACGCCGGTCTTTTCCGACCGGGTGCGCTACGTGCTGATCAACCCGTCGTGGCAGGTTCCGGAGTCGATCATCCGGAAGGAAATCCTGCCGCGCGTCGACCATTTCATCCGCCTCGGCTACGAGGTGAAGACGGTGGGCGGACGGGTCGTGGTGCGCCAGCCGCCGGGACAGGGGAACGCGCTCGGCCGCTGGGCCTTCATGTTCCCGAACGACCATTCCGTCTATCTCCACGACACGCCGGCGCGCCGCCTGTTCGGCGAGGACATGCGCGCGCTCAGTCACGGCTGCGTGCGGGTCGAGGACCCCGAGCGCCTCGCCGAGGTCGTTCTGGGCTGGCCGGAACGCCGCGCCGAGGCGGCCGTCGGCGGGCCGGAGCGGACGGTCTTCCTGCCGCAGCCGCTGCCGATCCACATCGAATATTTCACCGCGTTCGTCGACGCCGACGGGGCGCTCGAGGAACGGCCGGACGTGTATGGCCTGACGCAACGCGTCGCCCGCACACTGTCCGCAGAAAGTCAAGATTGATAGGTGCGATCGATGGGGCTATACGCCGAGATCGTTGATTATCCCGATGCTGTGGCGTTCCGGTCACAGCGGAACGGCGAGCCCGGTTTCGCGCGCGAGAGACGCGCTCCGGGCGCAAGGCGGCTGGCCGGGCTCAGGCTCCGGTCGATGGACGTGCGGACGATCGCATGGGCCCCACATTACGGCGGCGCCGGAGCGGCGCGCCGCAGGTCGGAAGGGTGTTCGATTGGCGGGATGTTCTGCAATGCATGAGGTCTGGCGCTGCGGAACGGCGCGCGCCGCCCTGGCGACGCTTCTGATCGCGGGTTGGGTCGCGCCGAACGCCACCGAATCGGCGGTCGCCAACGGCGACACCCGCACCGTCACCTTCTCCAACCAGCACACCAACGAAGAGGGCTCGTTCACCTACATGGTGAACGGGGTCTACGACCAGTCGGCGCTCGACAAGCTGAACTGGTTCATGCGCGACTGGCGGCTGAACGAGCCGACCAAGATGGACCCACGCCTGTTCGACATCATCTGGGAGGTCTATCGCGAGTCGGGCTCGCATCAGCCCATCGACGTCCTCTCCGCCTATCGTTCGCCGCAGACCAACGCCATGCTGCGGCGGCGCTCGCGTCAGGTCGCCGAACATTCGCAGCACATGCAGGGCCGCGCGATCGACGCCCATTTTCTCGACGTCGGCCCTGGGCGGATCCGCGACGTGGCCATGCGGATGCAGGCGGGCGGCGTCGGTTTCTACCCGACCGGCATAACATGGGTGCATATCGACAGCGGTTCGGTGCGCTACTGGCCGCGGATGAGCCGCGATGCGCTCACGCGTCTCTTCCCTGACGGCAAGACGGTTTTCATCCCCTCGGACGGGCAGCCGATGCCGGGCTACGATCTCGCCAAAGCCGAAATCGAGCGGCGCGGCGGGCAGATCCAGACGGCTGGCGGCGGCGGATTTTTTGCATGGCTGGCCGGCCTTTTCGGAGGCGGCGCCGACGACGCGGAGGAGGCCGGCGGACAGGAGGCGGTCGTCGCAAGCCGCGGCGGACGTGGCGGCGGCGGACGCGGCGGCCAAGCGGCCCCGGCCCCCGTCGAGATCGCCGAAGCCGGACCGGCCGCGGTGGCTAAGGCCAAGCGCGACCTGCCCACCGGCCCCGCCGAAGCGGGACCGGCCCCTGCACCCGCCCGGGCGCCTGCGCCGCCCGCGCCCGCCCCGGCCGCGGAGCCCGCAGAGGCCGCCGTCAAGCCGCAGGTCGTCGCCGCGCTGGAGCCGCCGCAGAGCGAAAGCGACGCCCAACCCGAAGCGCCGGTCAAGCTCGAGGGACCGATCGCGGCGCTCCACCTCGCCCCACTGCCGCCGCGGCGGCCAGCCCATCTCGAGCAGCAGGTCGCGCTGCTCGCCGCCATTCCTCTGCCGCCCGTCCGCCCGGCGGACCTTACGGCACCGCCCCGGGCGGCGAGCTTGGCGCCGCCGCTGCCCCCCGTCCGGCCGGCTCATCTCGCTCTGCTCTCGCCAGAAGCTTTATTTCCGCCCGACGGCGCTGCGTCCGTCGCGGTCGCGGTCGCGCGTCCTCCCGAGAGGACCGCAGCCAATCCCTCGCCGGCCGCGCCGTTCGGCGAGCCGGGCGCGCTGCCGAACGTCATCACGCAGGGCCGCGCCGTCCCTCCGCCGGCTGCGGCGCTGGCCCTGGTCGAGCCGCCGCCGTCGCCTGTCGCGGACCCCAGCGCGCTGCTCGAGCGCGCGGCCGAACTGACCGCGCCGCTGCCGCCGATGCCGATCCCGAATGGGAACGCTCCGGCGGCGGTGGAAGCGCCCGCGGAGCCGGGCGAGGCGGGATTTGCCGACAAATTGGCGAAAATCTTCGGGTCGCTGCGCGCGTCGAAGCCCTAGCGGCAAATCAGAGGGCGCGGCGTCTCTCGAGCGCCCGGGCGGCTAGACGCCGCCTCTCCGGTTTTATCGCAGCCCGCGAGCTTTCAGCTCCGGTCGATCGACCACGGCCCCGGGCCGGCCGCCGCGAGGTAGAGGAACACGAAGCAGAACAGCACCGCCGGCTCGCCGAAATTGATCGCCGGGAAAAAGCTTTGCGGAAAATGCGCCATGAAATAGGCGGCGGCCATGAAACCCGAAAGCACGAAGGCGACCGGCCGGGTGAACAAGCCGAGCACGATCAGAAGGCCGCCGGCGAGCTCGAGGGACCCGGTGAAATAGAGAAGTCCCGCCGGCATCTTGTCGATGAACGGCAGACCGGCGGGAAAGCCGAGAAGCTTGCCCGTTCCGTGCTCCAGGAACAGCAGGCCCGAGACGACGCGCAGCGCCGAAAGCAACGCCGGCGCCCAGGAGCGCGGAAGGATCGTGAGTCTAGCCGTCGCGGCGGCGGACGGCGGCGGGGTCATGCTCATTTGAACTTTCCTTTCGTCCCCGCGGGATGCGCCTTGACGGCGGTCGCGCGGGGCGCAAATGGAGGAGCGGGAGCGCCTCCGCCCGGTCGCCGGAGCCTTTGTCAGCCCTTCAGCTTGGCCGCCGTTTTGGCGACGAGCTCGCCCTGGTGGCGGGCGCCGTCGAGCTCGATCTTGCTCGGCTGCCGCTGGCCCTGGCCGCCGGCGAGGGTCGTCGCGCCATAGGGCGCGCCGCCCACGATCTCCTCCAGCGTCATCTGGCCAGCGTGGCTATAAGGCAAGCCGACGATCACCAAGCCGAAATGCAGCAGGTTGGTGATGATCGAGAACAGCGTCGTCTCGTTGCCGCCGTGCTGGGACGCGGTCGAGGTGAAGGCCGCGCCGACCTTGCCGTGCAGAGCGCCCGTCGCCCACAGGCCGCCCGCCTGCTCGAAGAAGCTCGCCATGGCGGAGGGCATGCGGCCGAAGCGGGTCGGCGCGCCGACGATGATCGCGTCGTAGTCGGCGAGATCCGCGACCGTCGCGATCGGCGCGGCCTGGTCGAGCTTGAAATGCGACGCCTTGGCGATCGCTTCCGGGACGTTCTCGGGAACGCGCTTGATGTCCACCGTCGCGCCGGCCGCCCGCGCGCCTTCCGCCTCCGCCTGGGCCATGGCCTCGACGTGGCCGTAAGAGGAATAGTATAGGACAAGCACTTTGACTGACATATCCATAACTCCAGCTTTGAACGATCAGAGCGCTTTCGCCATCTGGTCGAAAGCGAGGCGCGGGCTGCGGGGGTAGAGCTTGGCGTCGTCGCCGTAGCCGATGTTGACGAGGATGTTGGACTTGACCCTGCCGTCCGGGAAGAACTCGGCGTCGACCTTGGCGTTGTCGAAGCCGGTCATCGGGCCGGCGTCGAGCCCGAGCGCGCGCAACGCGAGAAGGAGATAGCCGGCCTGGAGCGTCCCGTTCTGGAAGGCGGTGCGCTCGGCGTGCGCCTCCTTGCCGACGAACCAGCTTTTCGCGTCGACGTGCGGGAACAGCACAGGCAGATGCTCGTAGAACGCGACGTCGTAGCCGGCGATGGCCACGACCGGCGCGCCCATGGTCTTGGCGACGTTGCCCGGCGACAGCGCCGGACGCAGCCGCGCCTTCGCCGCTTCGGAGCGGAGGAAAAGCACCCGCAACGGCTGCGAGTTGACGGCCGTCGGCCCCATCTTGGCGAGATCGAGCGCTTCGACCAGCAATTGCTCCGGCACGGGCCTGTCCAGGAAAGCGTTGTGGGTGCGCGCTTCGCCAAACAGTTGCGTAAGCGCCGCCGCACCGATGGCCGCGCCGCGTTCATTCGTGAGTTCGGTCATGGAAGTCTCCATGCGCCTAAACATGAGGCTTGTCTGTCATCGGCACAACCAAAGAAAAACTGATGAATTCCATCGTTTCCGATGATAGCATGGCGCGATGATCGACGCGCTCACCCTCGACCAGATGCGCATCTTCGTCGCCGCGGTCGACGAAGGCAGCTTTTCCGCCGCGGCGCGCAGGCTCGGCCGGGTGCAGTCGGCAGTGAGCCAGTCGGTCGCGGCGCTCGAGCAGAACCTCGGAGTCGCCTTGTTCGACCGGTCGGGCAAGACGCCGCGGCTGACCGCAGGCGGCGAAGCGCTGATCAAGGACGCGCGCCGGCTCCTCGAACGGGCGGACGAGATGAAGGCGCGCGCGGCGAGCATCGCCTCCGGCGTCGAGCCCGAGCTTTCGCTCGCCGTCGATCCGATTTTCCCGCACGAACCCCTGATCGCCGGCCTCAAGGGGCTCGCCCACGCGTTTCCGAAGCTGCCGGTGACGATTTTCACGGAGAATCTGGGCGGTTCGGAGCAGCGGCTGCGCGACGGCGTGGCGCAATTCGCCATCGCGCCGACGGGCTTGAACGGCGCAGGCGATCTCGTCGCCGAATTCCTCGCGGCGTTCGACGTCGTGCGGGTCGTCGCCGTCGACCACCCGCTCGCGCGCGAGCCCGAGCCGATCCCGCGCGCCACGCTCGAACCCTATGTCCAACTCGTCCTGACGGACCGAACCCCGCTCACCCAGAACTTCAGCGGCGGCATCGTCGGCCATCACGTCTGGCGTTTCGCCGATCTCTCGACGCGCCTCGAGTTCCTGCTCGCGGGTTTCGGCTGGTGCAACATGCCTTTGCATATGGTGCGCGAGCATATCGCGGCGGGCCGCCTCAAGGCGCTGACGCTCGCCGAGCAGGACCCTTTCCAGTTCCGGGTCCATGTGATGCGGATGCGCGGCTGCGAGATCGGGCGCGCGGGGCGCTGGCTGATCCGCGACCTTCAGCGCCTGATCGCCGCCTGCCCGGCGGCGTATCGCGCCTCGGGCGCGGCCTGAATGACGCCCGGCCGGCTTCGCCGGCTTTCAATCGGAGGGGCGGCGTCTCGCCGCCCCAGGCGCCCGGGACGGGCGCCCTGCAAACGCATGACAAGCCGCTTCAATTGTCGATGCATCCCATGTTGCACTCGTCGACGTTGCGGCTCAGTCCGTCGGTGTCGACCGGATGGTAGGCGGGGGCCGCGCGCGGAGACAGGGCCTCCGCGGAGGCCGGGATCATGGGGCGGTGGGCGACCCGCTGGACATGCATCCCGTGACGGGTTTCGTTCGCCGCAGCGGGGACGGCCAGGGATGTCGCAAAGGTCATCACAAGGGCCGAGCACAGAAGAACCGTCCGCTTCATCTTCTCCTCCATAGAACAGATTCGCATTGGGTACTTTTCTATATCCGAGGCTCATGGTCTTTCGCACCCAGACATTGAAGCATGGAACGCCGAAGACGACTGTGACGCCCGTCACATGAGCGTTGTGAACGGGATGTTCGGCGCTGTTTTACGCGAGGCCGGCGCTTTGAGTTCGGCAGCGCGTCAATATCACTACTCATACACGCGCAATGCAGTCGTCACGAGGGGCCGCGAAGCGGCCGGAGAGTCGAGGAAGGGCGCGGTGAGTCGAGCCCTTGGCAATCGCGCCGTTTCCCATCCCCGCTCATCAAACCGGACGTGCGGGTTTCTCGTATCCGGCCTTCAGACAGATTTCCCTCGAGGCCCACGGCGGCGGCTTTCGGAGGCCGGCGATCGCGCTTTTGCGCGCCGAGCTCCCCGAAGATCGCCTTCCACGAGAACCGTTGCGCCATGACCGGCGCGGCGAAGTCTGACGGCCCTGTCCGCGCCCAAGGGCGGAGGAGTCGCGCAAGGAAGGCGTGAAGCCTCTGAGATCGCTTTCGCGCGCAAAGTTGTGCGCAGCCAACCCTCCCGACGCCCCCGCCCCTCGACCCCCGCCTGCCCGCTTGCGACAATGGCGGCCATGGACTCCTCGATTCTCACAGCCGTCGGCTTCGTTCACCTGCACGTCCACAGCGCCTACAGCTTGCGCGAGGGCGCGCTGGCGATCGAGACGCTGGCCAAGCTCGCCAAGGCCGACGCCATGCCGGCGCTGGCCGTCACCGACACCAACAACCTGTTCGGCGCCCTCGAATTCTCGGAAAAGCTCGCCAAGAGCGGCATTCAGCCGATCGTCGGAGCCCAGGTCACGGTCGACTTCGGCGACGCGCCCTCTTCCTCCTCCCGCCTCGCGGAGCTGCGCGTCGCCCGCGCGCCGATCGTGCTGCTCGCCCAGTCCGAGGCCGGCTACCGCAACCTGATGCGGCTCGTCTCCTCCTTGTGGCTCGATCCGAAGGAGGGCGACGAGGCGCATCTGCCGTTCGACGCGCTCATAGGCGCGGAAGGGCTGATCGCGCTGACGGGCGGCCCCGCCGGCCCCATCGACCGGCCGCTCGGCGCTCACACGCCCGACCTCGCCGAAGCGCGCCTCGGGCGCCTGCGGGAAACGTTCGGCGACCGGCTCTACGTCGAGCTGCAGCGCCACGGCCTCGAGCAGGAGCGGATGACCGAGCCGGCGCTGATCGATCTCGCCGACCGGCTCGGCCTGCCGCTGGTCGCCGCCAACGAGCCCTATTTCGCCGCCCGGGCCGACTACGAGGCCCAGGACGCGCTCCTCTGCATCGCCGAGGGCGCCCTGCTCTCGACCGCCGAGCGGCGGCGGCTCTCGCCGGAACACCGGTTCAAGACCCGCGCCGAGATGGTCGCGCTGTTCGCCGACCTGCCCGAGGCGACGGAGGCCAGCGTCGAGATCGCGCTGCGCTGCGCCTACCGGCCGCTGACCCGCAAGCCGATCCTGCCGCGGTTCTCGATCCCCGGCGGCGAGGTTGTGGACGAGGTCGAGGAGCTGCGCCGGCAGGCGCGCGAGGGGCTCGAGGCGCGGCTCGCCGTTCACGGCGTCTCGCCCGGCCACACCCGGGAGGATTACGAGCAGCGCCTCGCCTTCGAGCTCGACGTGATCGTCAAGATGAAGTTCCCCGGCTACTTCCTGATCGTCGCCGACTTCATCAAATGGGCGAAGGCGCAGGGCATTCCGGTCGGGCCGGGGCGCGGCTCGGGCGCGGGCTCGCTGGTGGCGTGGTCGCTCACCATCACCGACCTCGACCCGATGCGGTTCGCGCTGCTGTTCGAGCGCTTCTTGAACCCCGAGCGCGTGTCGATGCCGGACTTCGACATCGACTTCTGCCAGGAGCGGCGCGACGAGGTGATCGCCTACGTGCGCGACCGTTACGGCGCCGACCGGGTCGCCCAGATCATCACTTTCGGTTCGTTCCTCGCGCGCGGCGTCCTGCGCAACGTCGGCCGGGTGCTCGAAATGCCGCTTGGCCAAGTCGACAAGCTCGCCAAGCTGGTGCCGCAGAACCCCGCCCATCCGGTGACACTCAAGCAGGCGGTGGCGGACGAGGCGCGGCTTCAGCAGGCCGCGGCCGAAGACGAGCGGGTCGCGACCATGCTCGCCATCGCCGAGCGGCTCGAAGGGCTCTATTCCAACGCCTCGACCCACGCCGCCGGCGTCGTCATCGGCGACCGGCCGCTGACCGAACTCGTGCCGCTCTACCGCGACCCGAAGGCGTCGATGCCGGCGACCGAATTCAACATGAAGTGGGTCGAGCCGGCGGGCCTCGTGAAGTTCGACTTCCTCGGCCTCAAGACGCTGACGACGCTCCAGAAGGCGGTCAACCTCGTCGCGCGCAGAAAGGTCGCCATCGACCTGTCGAAGATCCCCCTCGACGACGCAAAGACCTACGAGATGATGGGGCGCGGCGAGACGATCGGGGTGTTCCAGGTGGAAAGCGCCGGCATGCGCAAGGCGCTGGCCGAAATGCGCGCCGACCGGTTCGAGGACATCATCGCCCTCGTGGCGCTCTACCGCCCGGGCC
>CAIZGR010000536.1 GCA_903932535.1 uncultured Hyphomicrobiales bacterium
GACCAGCCGGCGGCGCGCGGCGGCGCGGTCGACCGCGAGCAGCGGCGGCTCCTCCAGGATGGCGGTGATCGCCGCCGCATCGAGGAACGAGACGTGGTTGACCGCGATCGCCGCGCATTCGCCGGCCCGCGGCAGGTTCTCGGCGCCGACGACCTCGAGCCGGTAAACGAGCCGCAGCGCCCAATGTGCGACGAAGCCGAGCCGGTTGGCCGGCAGGTTGCGGAGGACGTAGACCGCCGCGCCGACGTTGGCGAGGCCGAGGAGGACGAGCGCGGCCGGCTCGCTGAAGCCCGCGACCTGCAAAACGATCATGGTCGCGACTGAGCCCGCGACCATCATGAGATAGTTCAGCGCGTTGACCGCGCCGACGACCCGGGCGCGCCGGTCCTCCCCCGCCCAGGCCTGGATCGCAGCGAAGATCGGCACCACGAACAGCCCCGCCGCCGCCGAAAAGACGAACAAGTCGAACGCGAGGCGGAGGCCGAGCGGGCTCTCGAAAAACGCGGAAAGCGTAATCTCGCCGGTGGGCGGCGGCAGCGCGCCGGTCGCGAGCCCGAGATCGACCAGGGTCGCCGCGAGCACCAGAAGCAGGAACGGCGCCGGCGCGAGCTCGATCCGCCCGTTCGACAGCGGCGCCGCGGCAAGCGCGCCGAGCCCGACGCCGGCGGCGAAAATCAGGTTGACCGCTATCTCGACGTCGAGATCGGCGCCGACGCGCGCCTTGACGATCACCGGCACGAGCGACAGCGCCACGATGCCGACCGTCCAGAACCAGCTTGTCGCGAGCGCCGCCACCCACTGCCGGCGGTCGGCGCGCAATTCGCCGACGATCCGCCAGGTCGAGGCGATCACGTTCCAATGAACCTTCAGACCCGGCGCGCCGATCCCGGTCCGGGGGATGAAGCGCGACGTCCACCAGCAGGCGACGGCGATGACCATCATCTGGACGACGACGTCGAGGGTCGAACGGCCGTTCGCAGCCGCGAGGCCGCCAACGATCAGGCCGCACAGGATGGCGGCGTAGGTCGCGCCTTCGACCAGCGCATTGCCGGCGACGAGTTCTTCGCGCCTCAGGTGGTCGGGCAGGATGCCGTATTTGATCGGGCCGAACAAGGCCGCGATGCAGCCGAGCCCGAACAGCGCCAGATAAAGCAGGTTGAGCGAGGAGAAGGCGAAGCCCGCGGCCCCGATCGCCTGCACGAAGATTTCCGCGAATTTCAGCCGCCGGGCGACCACCGCCTTGTCGTGCGAATCGGCGATCTCGCCGCCGAGCGCCGACAACGGGATCGCTGGCAGGACGAAGGCCATCGAGGCGAGCAGAATCTTCATGCTGCCGCCCTCGCCGCCGAAGCGGAACAGGATCAGCATCACCAGCATGTTGCGGACGAAATTGTCGTTGAAGGCCGAGAGGAACTGGCACCAGAACAGGGGCGCGAACCGCCGCGACGTCATCAGGGTGCGAAACATGACCGGGCGCTCCCCCCGCGCTTTCATTCGAGCCGTTGGACGCCAAAACAACCCGCCGCGTCAAGCGGCGCGCTTTGGCCAGGACAATCGCTCGAGCCCTCCTCGCAGGTCGGGCGGGCTCTCTCGCCCCGGCCCGTCGAGACGCGGGCATCCTTCCGGACGCCTCACGGGGGCGGGTCGCGCCGACCTGGAGCATTCGAGGTCTTTCGCGCCCCGTAATGTCCGGGAGCAAATCGCCCGTGTTTATCTTGGAGACTTTTCAATCGATTGCCCTGAGCATATCGCCCGAGGCGGCGCGGATCGGCGCGGCGACCGGGGATTGCGCCTCGGGGGCGTCGTTGGCGACCCGGTTGACGAAAGTTCCGATCTCGACGAGCTCGAGCGCGGCCTCGGGCGCCGGCTTCAGGAGCGGCAGCGCCTTCGCCGGCTCGACGCCGTCGACGTCGAGCCAAGCGGAGAAGGCGTCGGGCGCGAGGATCGCCGGCATCCGGTCGTGCAAAAGCCCGACGAGGCCGTTGGCCGCGGTCGTAACGATGCAGGCGGTGTCGATCTCGCCGCCGCTCGGGTCGCTCCAGGTTTCATAGAGGCCGGCCAAGCCCATCGGCGCCCCGTCGACCCGGCGGATGAGGTAAGGCCGCTTGGCCGCCGCGCCGCGCCCGCCGGCGGAGGGAACCTTCCGCCACTCGTAGAAGGCGTCGGCGATGACGAGGCAGCGGCGGCGCTTCAACGCCGCGCGGTAGCTCGGCTTCTCGGCCAGCGTCTCGGCGCGGGCGTTGACGATCAGCGGGAAGTCTCTCGGGTCCTTGACGAAGCCCGGCAGGAAGCCCCAGCGGACGAGCCGGAAACGGCGCTTCGCCCCGCCGCTGCGCGGCTCGGCGAGGACGATCGGGATCGGCTGGGTCGGCGCGATGTTGAAGCGCGGCGGAAAGTTCGGCGTGTCGTCATAGGCGAAATAGGCACGCACCGCCTCCGGCGGCAGGGTGATGGCATAGCGTCCGCACATATCCCGTCTCCGTACCGCGCCCCTGCCCGGCCGCCCCCATTAACCTATCTGAAAGGTATGCGTCGCCAACCCCGGTCGATCGCCCTAAGTTTCGTTCCGATGTCGATCGACCCCCGAATCACGCTGATGGCGCTGAGCGACGCCGACGCCCGCGGCGCAGCGAGGTCTGCCGCCATGAACTACGTCGGCGAGGCCTTCGCGCTGGCGGCGCTCGACGGGGTCGAGCCGCAGGATCTGGCGGAAGCTGCGCTCTGCGCCGCGATGTGCGAGCTGGTCGCGGTCCACGGTGAGGACGAGGCGGCGCGGATCGCGGCCAAGCTCGCCGAACGCGCGGCGGCGGGCGAGTTTTCCGTCAGCCGGCGGCAGTAGAGCGCGACGAGTGAGGGTTGCGCCCGCTTGCCCTCACCCAGCAGCTTCGCGGCTTTCCACTCCCGATGGGACAGGGGAACCCCAGCCCGCTCGGGGGCGGCCCGACGCGCCGGATGCGTGCCCGCCGAGCGATTTCCTCTCGATTCATCTCTCGCAAGCCCTTCCCAACGCGGTCCTTTACGGCGCAAAATGCGATCCGCGCCGGGAGGGCGCGCGCGCACGTTACGGCGGACCCGCTCCGCCGAGACAGCCCGGCCTTCCCGGGGCCGAGATTCCAACGAGAGGCGAAAATCCCATGTCGTTCAAAGCCGTGCGAGCCGATAAGACCGACGCCGGACAGGACGTCCGCTTTGTCGCGATGGAAGAATCGGAGCTGATGGACGGCGACGTGACGGTCCGCGTCAGCCATTCCACCGTCAACTACAAGGACGGGCTCGCGCTTTCGGGCAAGTCCGCGGTGATCCGCCGCTTTCCGATGGTGCTCGGCATCGATCTGGCGGGCGTCGTCGAGACCTCGAGCCATCCGGGCTTCGCGCCCGGCGACGAGGTGCTTCTCGACGGCTTCGGCCTCAGCGAGACGCATTTCGGCGGCTACGCCGAAAGGGCGCGAGTCAAGGGCGACTGGCTGGTCAAGCTGCCGGCCGGCCTGAGCCGCGCGGAATCCATGGCCATCGGCACGGCGGGCTACACCGCGATGCTGTGCGTGATGGCGCTCGAGCGGCACGGCCTCACGCCCGCCGCGGGCCCGGCGCTGGTGACGGGCGCGGCCGGCGGCGTCGGTTCTACGGCCGTGTCGCTGCTCGCCGGCAAAGGCTGGAAAGTGATCGCCTCCACGGGGCGGGCCGCCGAGGCCGGCTACCTGAAGAGCCTGGGCGCAGCCGAGATCATCGACCGGGCGACGCTGTCGGCGCCCGGCAAGCCGCTCGGCAAGGAGCTTTGGGCGGCGGCGGTCGACAGCGTCGGCTCGACGACGCTCGCCAACGCGCTGGCGCAGACCCGGTATGGCGGGGCGGTCGCGGCCTGCGGCCTCGCCGGCGGGATGGACCTTCCAGCTTCGGTCGCGCCGTTCATCCTGCGCAACGTGGCGCTGCTCGGCGTCGACAGCGTGCAATGCCCGATGCCGACCCGGCTCGAGGCGTGGCGGCGCCTCGCCGCCGACCTCGATCGCGGCAAGCTCGCCGCAATCACCCAGACCATCCCGTTCGACGACGTGTTCGAGGCCGGGCGCAAGATTCTGAAGGGGGAAATCCGCGGCCGCGTGGTCGTGACGATCGGCTGAACGCCCACCGTTCGGCCGCCATCCCCTCCCGGCGGCGACCCTGGTGAGAGGCTGCGCGGCCGACGTCGTCCCCTGCGGCGTTCCGGCCCGTTGTAAACGAACGTAAACGCGCCTATCCCTCTGGGCGGACGACGCTTCCGCCCCGAGACGCATGGGATCGCGATGATCATGAGCATTATGATGAGGAACCCGGACGACTTCAGCCTGCTCCTCGGCCCCGACGTTCCGTCGCGCGCCTTCACGGCCGGCAAGGTTATTTTTCTCGAGGGCGACCGCGCCGAGGAATTCTACGTCATCCGCCGCGGCGAGGTCGAAATCCGTTCCGGCAACCGCTTGCTCGAAACGCTCGGCGAAAACGAGATCTTCGGCGAGATGGCGCTGATCGACGCGTCGCCGCGCAGCGCCGACGCCATCGCCAAGACCGACGTGATCGTCGCGCCGATCTCAGAGAAGCAATATCTCTTCCTCGTCAAGCACACGCCCTTTTTCGCGCTCAGGGTGTTGCGGGTGCTCGCGCGCCGCCTCAGGGCCCAGAACAAGGCGGGTTGACCGCGGCGGGACGCCTCCCGGGCGAGGCAGGCGGCGAGACGCCGCCCTTCCCGCTTGCGCCTTTGCTTCAGACGGTAATCTCGACGGCTTCCCGGCCCCTTGCGCTTTCGATCACCCGCATCGACACGGCCTGCCCGCCGACGAGGCGCTCGACCCGGGTGCGGCTGAAGATCGAGCAATGGACGAAGACGTCGCGCCCGAAGTCGTCTCCGGCGACGAAGCCGAAACCCCTGACCTCGTCGAACCACTTGACCTTCCCGGTCAACTCGGTGGTCGAGGCCGGGTCGTAGGTTGGCCGCGGCGGCGACGCGCGCTCGCGCGGGGCGGGACAGACCGGCGCGATCGAGGTCGAAGCGTCGACGTCGAGCACGCGCGTGACCTGGCGGCCGCGCGGTCCCTCCTCCAGCACGATGCGGACGGTCGCGCCGGGCGGAACCGCCTCCAGCCCCCGGCAGCCGCGCAGGACCTTCGCGTGCAGGAATCCATCGCCGAGGCCGTCGCCCGGGTCCACGAAGCCGTAGCCTTTGTCCGGGCGGAACCATTTGACCACGGCGACGATGGACTCCGCCTCCGATGCCGCCCGGAGCATCGCGCCGGGAACCGAAAGTCCGGCGGCTTCGAGAGTCCCGACATTCGCGTCGATGTTCATCTCCAGGAACCTCCCTGATGTTCGAGCCCTCGCGGCGGTTCGGTCCGCATGGGCACCGTTTCGCCGCCACAGCGCCGGCGCCCTGCCGGCCTCGCGCTCATCCGCGCCATCTCGAGCCTCAGCCAAAGGGCCTTCTCGCCCCGGTCGGGATTTGTCGCCCAGGCTTCGGCAGCCGAACGAAGGCCGGCGCGGCGATCGGCGGCGCAACGAGCCGCTGGCGACGCGACTGCCGAATTCCACCTGCGCCACGGGCGCCCGCGGTCGCGCGCCTGCCGATGCACCGATGATCCCGCAGCATTCGCCATCGCCTTCCCGACTGCGCCATGAGGACGCACTGCCGGCGCCCCGGGGCGTCGGTACCCGCCGTCGCTGCTTTGCCGGCTCCAGCCTGCCCTTCGTGTTCCCTAACGATTGTCCACCGCGTGAACGTACGCAATTGGGGATTCTACGTATCTCGAGACGTACCACTCGGAACGAGCGGCCTCGTCCTCGACCCGGGCGCGGGAGAGGGCCATCGGCTTTTCAACAGCCAGAGA
>CAIZGR010000537.1 GCA_903932535.1 uncultured Hyphomicrobiales bacterium
CCGGCGACGATGGACCGCGCCGCAAAGGGCGGCTAAACTTCAATCATGTCCGCCGAGAGCCTCTACGAGAAGGACTTCTACGCCTGGAGCCAGCAGCAGGCGGCTCTCCTGCGCGCCGGACGGGCCGGCGAGGCCGACCTCGAAAACATCGCCGAGGAAATCGAAAGCATGGGGAAGACCGAAAAGCGCGAGCTCGTCAGCCGCCTGACGGTCCTCCTCCTGCATCTCGTCAAATGGCGATACCAGCCGGGGAAACGCGGCCGAAGCTGGCGTCTCAGCATCAAAGGGCAACGGGTCGACATCCGCGATCTGCTCGATCAGAACCCGAGCCTCAAGCCCCTCGTTGCGCAATCGGTCGATCAGGCGTGGCCGCGTGCGCTGATCGAGGCGGAGAAGGAGACCGGGCTCGAGGCGTTTCCCGCGACTTGCCCCTGGGGAGCGGAAGCGCTGCTCGACGATGACTTCTGGCCGGATTGACCGTTCCGGAACCGCCCCCCCCGCGAAAACATTCGATCGGGCGCCGCAAATCGCTCGCGTCTGCCGGATTTTTGTCCCGAGGCGGGAGAGAGACCGGCCGGGTCGAACGCGTGCGCGCTCCGGCGCGGGCAGCCCCAGTTTGCCGCTTCCCAGAATTCCCTGCGGCTAACGCTCCCCCTCCTCGATCCGGCTCAGGTCCCCGAGCCTCGCGTTCCAGAACGCCAGCATGACGTTCAGCCACGCGCCCGCTTCCGTCAGCGGGCGCGGATCGAGGTGGTAGACCTGTTCGCGACCGCGCCTGACCGCGCGCACCAAGCCGACGGCGCGCAGCACCGCGAGATGCTCGGAGACGGCGGGCCGCGCGATCGGCATCCCCTCACACAAGCTCGAGGCGGTTCTCGGTCCGGCCCGCAGCGCCATCAGCAGCCGTCGCCGCACCGGACTGGCGAGCGCGCCGAACACGTCGGGCGCGGCCGGCGAATCCCTGGCGGCTGTCTGTTCCGTCATCCGCGAGCGCTCCCTTTCCGGCCGCCCATTCTGTCGGACTTTTCCGACATATCCGATCGCCCCTACCCCCGCAACACCGCCTGCCAACCCCCGAACCGAAGCGAGCCGCCGACGTCATCATCCTGTTTTCGCAGATGTTTCGACGTTCCACAGGCCCCTCTCATCCTTTCGTCAGAGGCCTCCGTTTTCGCCCCTGCGGCCATTGCGCGCCCCGGCGGCCCCATGCTACCTGACCGCCGTCTCGCGGGACGGGGGTCCCACTTCGCAACGCGCGGCACGAACTTCTGAGGATCGCGCAAGACACGTCCAGGCCGCCGGCCGGCGTCGAGGGCGCATCCCGTCCCAAAGGGATGATCGGACCTTGGCCGAAGACAGCGAAACCGTTTCTGGCGTATCCGGGCGCTACGCCTCCGCCTTGTTCGCCCTCGCTCAGGAGCGCGTCGAGACCGCCGCCGTGGCGGACGCGCTCGGCAAGCTCGACGACCTGATCGCCGGAAGCCCGGACCTCGAGCGGCTCGTGCGCAGCCCGGTCTTCTCGGCCAAAGACCAGATCAAGGCGCTCGACGCGATCCTCGCGCAAGCCGGGATTTCCGGGACTGCCGCGAATTTTGTCCGGCTCGTCACGGTCAAGCGCCGGCTCTTCGCGTTCCGCCAGATGATCGCCGACTATCGCAAGCTCTACGACGCGAGCCGCGGCGTGACCCGCGCCGAAGTGACGAGCGCCTCCGCGCTCTCCGACGAGAACCTCGCCGCGCTCAAGGACCAGCTCAAGGCTGCCTCCAGCGGCCGGGACATCCAGCTCGACGTCAAGGTCGACCCGTCGATCATCGGCGGCCTGATCGTCAAGCTCGGCTCGCGCATGGTCGACAGCTCGCTCCGCACCAAGCTCAACGCAATTCGCCTAGCCATGAAAGAGGTCGGCTGATGGACATCCGCGCCGCAGAAATTTCTTCGATTCTCAAGAGCCAGATCGCCAACTTCGGCGCCGAGGCGGAAGTCACCGAAGTCGGCCAGGTGCTGAGCGTCGGCGACGGCATCGCCCGCGCCTACGGCCTCGACAAGGTGCAGGCCGGCGAGATGGTCGAGTTCGAGAACGGCACCCGCGGCATGGCGCTGAACCTCGAGAGCGACAACGTCGGCATCGTCATCTTCGGCTCCGACCGCGAGATCAAGGAAGGCCAGACGGTCAAGCGCACCGGCGCGATCGTCGACGTGCCGATCGGCAAGGAGCTGCTCGGCCGCGTCGTCGACGCGCTCGGCAACCCGATCGACGGCAAGGGCCCGATCAACGCCGCCAAGCGCGCCCGCGTCGACGTCAAGGCGCCCGGCATCATTCCGCGCAAATCGGTCAACGAGCCGATGGCGACCGGCCTCAAGGCGATCGACTCGATGATCCCGATCGGCCGCGGCCAGCGCGAGCTGATCATCGGCGACCGCCAGACCGGCAAGACCGCCATCGCCCTCGACACCATCCTCAACCAGAAGTCGCTCAACGCCGCCGGCGCGCCGGAGGGCCAGAAGCTCTATTGCGTCTACGTCGCCATCGGCCAGAAGCGCTCGACCGTCGCCCAGTTCGTCAAGGTGCTGGAAGAAAACGGCGCGCTCGAATATTCGATCGTCGTCGCCGCCACCGCTTCGGACCCCGCGCCGATGCAGTTCCTCGCGCCCTTCTCCGGCTGCGCGATGGGCGAGTTCTTCCGCGACAACGGCATGCACGCCGTCATCATCTACGACGATCTGTCGAAGCAGGCGGTCGCCTATCGCCAGATGTCGCTGCTGCTGCGCCGCCCGCCGGGCCGCGAAGCCTATCCCGGCGACGTGTTCTATCTCCACAGCCGCCTGCTCGAGCGCGCCGCCAAGCTCAACGACGACAAGGGCGCGGGCTCTCTGACCGCCCTGCCGGTCATCGAGACGCAGGCCAACGACGTGTCGGCCTACATTCCGACGAACGTCATCTCGATCACCGACGGTCAGATCTTCCTGGAAACCGACCTGTTCTACCAGGGCATCCGCCCGGCGGTGAACGTCGGCATCTCGGTGTCGCGCGTGGGCTCCTCGGCCCAGATCAAGGCGATGAAGACCGCCGTCGGCCCGCTGAAGGGCGAGCTGGCGCAGTACCGGGAAATGGCCGCCTTCGCCAAGTTCGGCTCCGACCTCGACGTCTCGACCCAGCGCCTGCTGGCCCGCGGCGAACGCCTGACCGAGCTCTTGAAGCAGCCGCAATATGCGCCGCTTCAGGCCGAGGAACAGGTCTGCGTGCTCTACGCCGGCACCCGCGGCTACCTCGACAAGCTGCCCGTCAATCAGGTGCTGAACTTCCAGGCCGAACTGCTGACGCGCCTGCGCG
>CAIZGR010000538.1 GCA_903932535.1 uncultured Hyphomicrobiales bacterium
GAAAAGAACACCCTCTGCCCGCCGTTGCCGCGCTGGGTGACGTGATAGGGCAGGTCGGGGATGACGACGCGAGCGAGACGGGCCATGCGCGAAGGGTAGGGCGGCGGGGGCGGTGAAGTCAATAGAATGCACTGTCACCGTAACCACGTAATCGACTTTTCACCAAGAAATTAATGTCTATGTTTAAATTGTCCAGTCTTTCCATTACGCTTACTGGAATCCGTGCCAAATGGAAGTAGACTAAGACAGAAACGGAAACGGTGGGAAACGGTGACAGTGCATTCTATTGACTTCAACGACCCTGGCGCCCTTCCCTTCGCGCATGGTCCGTCGGGATTGGACGGCGGCGGGTCGGTGCCGGGAGATAACTGCACTGTCACCGTAAGCCCCGGGAGATAACTGCACTGTCACCGTAAGCCCAAAGTTCGCCTGATGGACTCAAAATGGGTATTTTTGTCTCAAGGAGAGCTATCTTGGCCCTTGCAAGAGTCATAAAAATTTGTTTATATAACGAAGTTGGATGGCGTGAAATAGTTCAGTTTGAGAATCTTTAGTATTTCACCACCAACATGAAAAGTAAGGTACTATATGGCAAGGAGGGAAACAGATGAGCAGACTTTTGTATTCTATGCTAGCGTCATTGCCACTTCTCATAACGTCAACGTATGTCGTCTTGGCATGCGAGGAGGGTGAAGAAAGGTGCTTCTCTGGTACGCTCAAGATTTGCCATTGCGAAGATTACGGGCTGGGATCCAGCACACGGCGGAGGTGCGGCTGGCAGAGTATGTACGTCCGTTGCTCAGCATTTGAATCCTCGAGACCAGAGCGCGACGGCGAGAGTGTCAAAGAGCTAATCGAGAGGATTAACGATCGACCTGTGACGCACACGCAGGCTTTTGAATAGAGAAAGTGACAGGTCGCCGTTCGTTAGATGCGACGGCGACCGATTAGTTATCAAGTTGTTCGGTGGATCGAGTGCCTACAATTATTATGGGTTAACCGTCGTAAAACGAGGACCCTCAAACCTGCGAGCTAGCAGGTACCGACGACGCTGCAGGCGCCGGGAATCGGTTCAGTCCCTAGGTTGGGGATGGAATTTGGGGTCGCCTTGGCCTTGTGCGTTTTTGGTTTTTCGGCAAGAGATCGTTTGATGCATATGGTCTTGTCTTTGCCGAGCAGGAGTTTCTGCCCGCAGGTCGCGCTAGGGATTTGGTGCACAACTGAGCGTTCACAATCATCATACTCTGCTCCCGAATAACCCCCGCACACTCGATCGACCGCCGTCTTCCGCAACGTCGCGCAGGCGCCTGCGTTTTGAAGTCGCCGGATGTTTTCAGCATTAATCGCGACTTCATCTTTCTTGCAACGGGGCGTGCTAACTTCTGAGCAGTCATAGTACCAATGTTCCTCGTCATCAGTTAGGGCGCGCGTACACCCGCCTTCCTTCTTTCCGATCAAATTGCGCCACGACTGACCGGCACCGTCCTGAGCCGACGCCGGAGCCTCCATCACAGCGAAGGTGACGATTGCCAAGAGTGTGATGGTCTTGAGGTTTGAGACGCCCACGTCAAAACCCGCAGTTGCTGCGCCAAGGACCCGTCGAAAGCGCTGTTGAACTCGCCATGGCTCCCTTGGCCGCGTTCACGGACGCCGCGCTCTGCCGGTAGGCGAGACTTGCACATTCCGATTCCCCGTGCGCCTTCATCTCATCGCCGCATACGCGGCTGACCTCGGCCGTCACCATATCCACGCAATACACTGCCGCAGCCGCTCCGGCCGCGGCGAATGGCCCCCGCAAGCGCGATTGGGCATTGCTGGCGTATGCTTTGAGCTTCGCCCCAGCAGCGGAGCATTTTGGGCCTGCGGCGCAATTACCTTGCGCGAACGTGATGGTAGGCTGGGCACTGAGCGCGCCGCACAGTAATATGCTCAACAGGACGCTGCGATACCCGAAAAGACATTCTTTCATGGCGCTGCCCCCCCTCCCGTTTGACGGCCGGGCCAGTGTATGCAGATCACTCACTTTGTCTAGTGGCCTAAGTCGTTGTGCAGGGCTCCGAACTCGGGAGTTATGGTGACAGTGCATTCAATTGTCCGGCTGCGTGCGGACCCTCGCGAAGGTCAGTCAGCACCACACTCGCCTCCGGGAAGCGCTCTGTATCTTTTTGAATACACTCGAGGTCTGTAGGCAATCTTTACCGCGCCTCCGCACGCCCCGGCTTTTCCGGCTCGAAGCTGATGCGCAGGCGCGTATGCGTTGCCTCCGCGAACCGCTTGAGCGTCCGCGTCGAGGGCAGCGTCCTGCCGCTTTCCAGGCGCGCCACAACGGCCTGCGTCGTTCCCATCGCCCTGGCGACCTCTTCCTGCGTCATATCGGCCTCGCCGCGCGCCTTGATGAGGGCTGACGCCAGCGCGAATTCTTCTTCGAGAGCGTCATAGGCCGCGACATATTCCGGGTCCTTGCGCCACTCGCTGAAGGATTCCTCTACGGGAATGAATTTCCGGCTCATCGCACCTCCTTTGCCCTTCTCAGGGCCGTCTCGATTTCACGTCGCGGCGTCTTCTGCGTTTTCTTGGTAAAAACGTGCACCACGACCGCGCGCTGGCCGGTCGCCGTGACATAGGCCGCCCGCGCAATACCGTCCTTGCCTTTCATGCGAATTTCCCAGAGTGGCCCTTTCAGATGCTTCACGTAAGGCTCGCGCACCCGTTCCAGACCGTGTCCCTGAATGACGCTGACGATGCGCTCAAATGCCGCCCGGATATCGCGCGGCAGCGCGTCGAGCGACGCTTTCACATCGTCATCCAGAAATAAAACGCTCCAAGAAATATTCGCTATATACCATTTTTGCAATAAATGGCAACGTGTTTCTTCACAGCATGCTTTTCCGCGATAGGCGACCCGTAACGCCGGATATCCAGCCGTGTGTCTGTCGTTACGTTACGCGTTACGCGTTACGGCGTTACGGTGGCGTTACGGTGACAGTGCATTCAATTGTCCGGATGCGGCCGGCTCAGGGCAGCCGCACCGTCGCCGTGGCGAGGCAGGCGATTCCCTCGCGCCGGCCCGTGAATCCGAGCCGCTCGGTGGTGGTGGCCTTGACCGACACCCGCCCGGCGTCGAGGCCGGCGATCTCCGCGACCCGCGCCCGCATCGCCTCCCGGTGCGGGCCGACCTTCGGCGCCTCGCAGATCAGGGTCGCGTCGAGATGGACGACGAAGCCGCCCCGCGCGCGAACCCGCTCGACGGCGTGGGCGAGGAAGACTTCTGACGCCGCGCCCTTCCACTGCGGGTCCGAGGGCGGGAAATGGGCGCCGATGTCGCCTTCGGCCAGCGCCCCGTAGATCGCGTCGGCGAGCGCGTGCAGGGCGACGTCGGCGTCCGAATGGCCGCTGAGCGCATGGGTGTGCGGCACGCTGACGCCGCAGAGCCAGACGTGGTCGCCGGGCGCGAAGGCGTGAACGTCGAAGCCTTGTCCGACGCGGGTCTCAATGCCCGCGCCCATGAGCCGCGCTTCGGCCGCGTCGAGATCCGCCATCGTCGTCACCTTGAAGTTTTGCGTTTCGCCCTCGAAGACGAAGGCCGGCGCCCCCGCCCATTCGGCGACCGCGACGTCGTCGGTGAGGCCGCCGGCGTCCGCCTCGGCCGCGCGCCGGTGCGCGTCCAGAATGAGGGGAAAGCGGAAGGCCTGCGGGGTCTGCACGGCTCGGAGCGCAGCGCGCGGGGGCGTGGCGAGCACCATGCCGTCCGCGTCGACCTGCTTGACCGTGTCGGAGAGTTTCACCCCCGGGGCCGCCGCGCCATGGGCCTCGGCCGCCTGGACGGCGCGGTCGAGGAGGGCGCGCGAGGGGAAGGGGCGGGCGGCGTCGTGGATGAGCACGACGTCCGGCCGGGCCGCGGCCAGCGATTCGAGCCCCGCCCGGACGCTTTCCTGCCGCGTCGCGCCGCCGATCGAGGGCGGTCCGATCGCGGCCCGCGCCTCATGGGAGAGGCTCGCGAGCGCGGCGTCGTAGAGGGCGCGGTCGTCGGCGTGGATCACCACCGTCGCCGCGGAGAAAGGCCGCGCCGAGAGCAAGGCGCCCAGCGTCTGGGCGAGCAGCGGCCTGCCGGCGCAGGGGAGATATTGCTTCGGCCGGTCGCCGCCGACCCGCGCGCCTCGGCCGGCCGCGACGACGACGAGGGCGACGGACGGAAAGGACAAGGGCTTCGGGCTCCGCAAAGGCGAGCGCTGTTTGGAGCGCCGCGGCCGCGCCGTCAATACGCGCGCGGCGCTTGACTCGCCTTTCCGCCCCGCCGATCAATCGCGGTCTGAAACGCTGGAAATTCGCCGATGACGCTCCAACTGGTGATCGCCAACAAGGCCTATTCGTCCTGGTCGCTGCGACCGTGGATTCTGCTGACCCATTTCGAGATTCCGTTCGAGGAGGTCGTGATCCCGATGGGCCGGCCGGAGACCCGGGAGACCATGCTCGCATACGCCCCGACCGGCAAATGCCCGTCGCTGCACGACGGCGCGATCTCGGTGTGGGAGTCGCTGGCGATCCTGGAATATGTCGCCGAAAACCATCCCGAGAAGCCGATCTGGCCGGAGGATAAGGCGGCGCGGGCCCACGCTCGATCGCTCTCGAGCGAGATGCATGCGGGCTATCAGGCGCTGCGCGAGGCCTGCCCGACCAATTTCCGCCGCGCGCCGAAGCCGATCGCGCTGAGCGACGCCGTCGAGGGCGACGTCGCCCGGATCGAGGCCGCATGGGCGCAGGCGCGGGCGGCCTTCGGCGAGGCCGGGCCGTTCCTGTACGGCCGCTTTTCCGCCGCCGACGCGATGTTCGCCCCGGTCGTCAACCGCTTCCACGCCTACGCCGCGCCGGTTTCGGCGGCGACGCGGGCCTACATGGACGCGATGATGGCGCTTCCGGCCTGGAAGGCCTGGATCGCCGGGGCGGAAGCGGAGCCGTGGCGGATCGAAAAGTACGAAGCCATGTGACGATGGCGGCGCCGCGAGCGACGCCGGCGCCTGCGCCTGCGCGGGCTCGGACAGCGGCAGATCTGCGTCGAACGATTTCCCGCTCCGCGCCCCGGCAGTCGCCCGGAAGGCCGAAGCTTCCGCGAAGCCCCTGAAAAGATTGAGATCCTGGCCGAGGGTCCCGGTGCAGCCCTATGCAAGCCTTTGAGAATAAATGGCTTCTGATCAAAATCCGCGCTCGCGGGCGACCGCCAGCGGTGTTCCTCGAGACAGCGCCTTTGGCGGTTTCGATATCGTAGGGATCGATCACCATGGCCTGCGCCATATCGGCCATTTCAAGTTCAACGCGACGCGGCCCGCGCCGGAGGCCGTCCAATCGAGAAATTCCGTTGGGTCACTTTATCCATTTCGCAACGGAAGATTATCCAAATAGCAACGGGTTCAGGTTCAGATACCGACCTTCGACGGCGATCTGCGTATCGTCGCCGTCGGGATGTTGCGGAACCGACAACCCGGGAAAGCGGGCGGCATGACACGGTTGAAGAGCGGGCTCGGCGGGCCGACGGAACTGGACGAGGCAAACGTCGCCGGCTGGCGAAGCCTGATCGACGAGTTGCAGGCGCGCCGCCGCGCCGCCGCCGAGGGCGGCTCGGCCAAATCTCGCGAGCGCCACGTCGGCCGAGGCAAGCTGCTCGCGCGCGAGCGCGTCGCGCGCTTGGTCGACCCCGGCGCGCCGTTTCTCGAGATCGGCGCTCTCGCGGCGTTCGGCATGTACGAGGGCGACGTCCACGGCGCTGGGCTCATCACCGGCATCGGCCTCGTCAATGGGCGCGAGACGATGATCATCGCCAACGATCCGACCATCAAGGGCGGCGCCTATTACCCGATGACGGTCAAGAAGCACCTGCGCGCGCAGGAAATCGCGGCCGAGAACCATCTGGCTTGCGTGTACCTTGTGGATTCCGGCGGCGCGAACCTGCCGCATCAGGCCGAGGTCTTCCCGGATCGGGAGCACTTCGGCCGCATCTTCTTCAATCAGGCGCGCATGTCGGCAGACGGGATTTCTCAGATCGCCGTCGTCATGGGATCGTGCACCGCGGGCGGCGCCTATGTGCCGGCGATGTCCGATGAAACCATCATCGTCGAAAAGCAGGGGACGATCTTCCTCGGCGGACCGCCGCTGGTGAAAGCCGCGACCGGCGAGACGGTCAGCGCGGAGGACCTCGGTGGCGGCGACCTTCACACGCGCGTCTCGGGCGTGGCCGACACGCTCGCGCGCGACGACGCGCACGCGCTGGCGCTGGCGCGGCGGGCGGTCGGAAACCTCAATCGCGCGCAAAAGCGCGCCATCGATTGGGTCAAGCCCGTCGAGCCCCTTTACCCGCCGGACGAGCTTCTGCGGATCGCGCCTCTCGATCTGCGCAAGCAGGTCGACGCCCACGAGATCATCGCGAGGCTCGTCGACGGATCGGAGTTCGACGCCTTCAAGCCGCGCTACGGAACGACGCTGATCGCCGGTTTCGCAAGGCTTTCGGGCATGCTGATCGGCATTCTCGCCAACAACGGCGTGCTGTTTTCCGACAGCGCGCTCAAAGGCGCGCATTTCATCGAGCTTTGCGCCCAGCGCGGCGTGCCGCTGCTCTTTTTGCAGAACATTTCAGGCTTCATGGTGGGCCAGCGCTACGAGGCGGGCGGGATCGCCAAGGACGGCGCGAAGCTCGTCACCGCCGTCGCGTGCGCCAGGGTGCCGAAAATTACCCTGATTTTCGGCGGGTCGTTCGGGGCGGGAAATTACGGGATGGCTGGGCGCGCTTACGGGCCGCGTTTCCTTTTCATGTGGCCCAACGCGCGCATCAGCGTCATGGGCGGGGAGCAGGCGGCGAGCGTGCTGGCTACGCTTCGCCGGGAATCCCTGGAATCGGAGGGGCGAGAATGGACGAAGGAGCAGGAGGAGGCTTTCAAGGCGCCGATCCGCGCCAAGTACGAGACGGAGGGGTCGCCTTATTATGCGACAGCCCGGCTGTGGGACGACGGGATCGTGACGCCGCAGGAAACGAGGCGGGTGCTGTCGCTGGCCTTTTCGGCGACGTTGAACGCGCCGGCCGAGCCGACCCGGTTCGGCGTGTTTCGGATGTGAAGCCGGACCGGGACGGAACGCCCGGCGCGGGCCTGCCGTCCTTTCAGGAACTGATGTTGCCGATCCTGCGGACGCTGGGGCGCCGTCACGAAGAGACCAGCATCGCGGCGCTCGAAGACGAGGTGTTCAAGTCGCTGCGAATTCCTGCCGGCGAGCGCGCGCGCATGCAGCCGAGCGGCAATCATACCGTTTACGCCAATCGGCTGAACTGGGCGCGCACCTACCTGGCGAAAGCGGGACTGATCGAACTGCCCCGGCGGGGCTGGTGCAGGGCCACCGACCGCGGCCGCGCCCTGCTCGCCGAGGGCGTTCGCGCGATCGACGTCGCCTTGCTCGAACAGTACCCCGAGTTCGCCGCGTGGCGCTCCCTGAAGAAGGCGGAGGAAAAAGCCGCGCCCGCACAGCCTCGAGAAAGCCCGGAGGAATGGATCGCCTCGAGCTTCGAGCTGCTGAATTCGGATCTCGCGCGCCAGATCGTCACCCGGGTGCATTCCTTTTCGCCGGCCTTCTTCGAGCGCCTCATCATCGATCTCTTGGTCAAGATGGGCTATGGGGGCGGCCGGATGGAGACCGGCCGGGCGCTCGGCCGGGTCGGCGACGGCGGCGTCGACGGCGTCATCAATCAGGACGCGCTCGGCCTCGACGTCGTTTACGTCCAGGCGAAGCGGCTCGATCCCGACAATGGCGTGCCGCTACGCGAGGTGCGCGACTTCGTCGGCGGCCTCGAAGGTCATCGCGCGACCAAGGGCGTGTTCGTCACCACGTCGTACTTTCCCTCGACGGCATACGATTTCATCGCCCGCGTATCCAAGCGGGTGATCCTGATCGACGGCGCGACGCTCGCCGATCTGATGATTCGCCATCAGGTCGGGGTGAGGACGAAGGACATCTACGAGCTGAAAAAGATCGACGAGGACTATTTCGTCGAGTGAGCGCTCGTCGCTCCAAGCGTCGATCGCCGCTGCGATATCGAACCTTTGGGACTTCGCCGGGCGCAGACGAGCGCCGCCCGACCCGCGACGCCCCTTTTGGCGGACGACGGGCGCGGGAGCCCGGCTTTGCATCGTTCCTTCGTAACCGCCCAGGTTCGGTAACGGCGGTCGCGCCCAGCCTGCGCGAGACCTCCGAGAGGAAGCCAGGGCCGGCAGAGGGGCCACAAGGGCGAGACGTTGCGCGGAGCGCCGAGCCTCGAGAGAAGCGCAGCGATTCTCAAACTGAGAATGGCTGCGAAGCGCCATCGCGGCGTGGCGCGGTCGTGCAACTATGCTAGGTTCACCGAGACAAATGCGCAAAGGGAACGGCGCACGGGAGGAATCGTCTTTGGGCCTCGTCGGCGAGGGGGATCAGGGGGGCGTGGTGGTCGCTGCGGCCTGGAGCGACGGCGCCGATGCGGTCGCCGCCGACATCGCCCGCCAGCTCGCGCCTTGCGATCTCTCCGGTCTCGTCGTGTTCGTCTCGCCCGACTACGACGTCACGACCTTCGCCGCGGAAATCGCCCGCCGTTTCGGCGCGACGCCTGTCATCGGCTGCACCACGGCCGGGGAGCTGACGCCGGAAGGCTGGAGCGAGGGCGCCGTCGTCGCGGTCGGCTTCCTCAGGCGCCACTTCGCCTTCATCGCCCGTCCGATCCTCGATCTCGCCAATTTCCACGTTCAGGCCGGGAGTGAACTCGTCAAGCAGTTGCGCGCGGACCTCGGCGCGCTGCGGCCGGGCTTCGCCGCGAGCGGCCTCTTCGGCATTCTGCTGGTCGACGGCCTGTGCCGGCGCGAGGAGGCGGTGGTCACCGCCCTGCAGATGGCCCTCGACGAGATTCCGATCGTGGGAGGCTCGGCCGGCGACGGGTTGCGGTTCGAACGCACCTTCGTCATTCATGGCGGCAAGGCCTATACCGACGCCGCGGTCATGGCGCTGGCGGCGACCGATCTGCCGTTCAAGACCTTTCGCGCCGACAATTTCGCGCCGACGGGCGTCAAGATGGTCGTGACCGAAGCCGACATCGAGAACCGGATCGTCAAGGAGCTCAACGCCGAACCCGCCGCCAAGGAATACGCCCGGGTTTGCGGCATCCTGGACAACCCGCTCGACCCCTTCTCCTTCGCCTCCCATCCGGTGCTGGTCAGCGTCGGAGGCGAGCATTTCGTCCGCTCGATCCAGCGGGTCAATCCGGACGGGTCGCTGAGCTTCTTCTGCGCCATCGACGAGGGGCTGGTGTTCACCTCCGCCAAACGTCGTGACCCGATGGAGAGCATGACGCGCCTGTTCGCCGGCATCGAGGACGAGCTCGGCGAGGTCGATCTCTATCTCGGCTTCGACTGCGTCCTCAGGCGCCTCGCCGCGGAGCGCGAGCAGATGGCCCAGCCGATGTCGAAGCTCTACCGGACGAAGCGCGTCGTCGGCTTCAACACCTACGGCGAACAGTACACCTCGATGCACGTGAACCAGACCTTCACCGGCATCGCCATCGGGCGGAAGCGGGCGCCGGCGCCGTGACGGAGACGACGGATGAGGTCGAAGAGCTGCGGCGCAAGGTCGCCAAGCTCGAGAAGATCAACGCCAAGCTGATCTCGCGCGTCGAGCGCTCCTACGACCAGCAGCCGAACGCCTATGCGCTGTTCGAGACGGCCATCGCGCTCGACAACCAAGTGCGGCGCCGGACCCAGGAAGTGCAGCAGGCGCTGCGCTCGATCGAGCGCGTCAACGAGGACCTGCGCCGCGCCAAGGAGCAGGCCGAGGCGGCGAACCTGCTCAAGTCCTCCGTGCTCACCTCCATCAGCCACGACCTGCTCCAGCCGCTCAATGCGGCCCGGCTGGCGCTCTCGACGCTCGGCAGCTTCGAAATGGGCCGGGAACAGACGGGCCTGATCGATCAGGCGGACCGGAGCCTCGCGACGCTCGAGGAGCTGCTGCGCACGCTGCTCGACCTCTCCAAGCTCGACGCCGGCGTGATGACGCCGGACTGGCGCGCCTTTCCGATCGACGACCTCGTCGGCTCGCTGGTCAAGGAGCACGCGCAGGGCGCGGCGAAACGGGGGCTGAAGCTCAGGCATTTCGGGGCGGGACGGTGGGTGACCTCCGACCCGCTGCTGCTCAGAAGGGTCGTCCAGAACCTGATCGCCAACGGCCTGCGCTACACCCGCCGCGGCGGCGTCCTGGTCGGCGGGCGCGCGCGCGCGGGGCGCTGGACGGTCGAGGTGTGGGACACCGGCCCGGGCATTCCCGAGGAGCGGCGTGACGCGATCTTCCAGGAGTTCCAGCGGGGCGAAGCGGGCGAGCACGGCGGGCAGGGCTTCGGCCTGGGCCTCGCCATCGTGCGGCGCCTCGCGCTCGCGCTCGAGCACCCGATCGGGCTCATGTCCACGGTCGGCAAGGGGTCGATGTTCTCGGTTTGCCTGCCGCTCGCCGAACAGCCTCGGGACGAGCCTCAGCCGAGGCCGGCCGAGACCTCGCTCGCCGCGCGCGGGCCTCTGCGCGACGCCCGCATCCTGGTGATCGAGAACGACGCGGCCGTGCTCGCGGCGATGTCGGCGCTGCTGACGCGCTGGGGCTGCGAGGTGGCGGTCGCGTCTTCGGGCGACGAGGCGGCGGAGATCGCCGAGGCGCGGGCGCCGCAGGCGATCATCGCCGACCTGCATCTCGACCATTTCGAGCGCGGCGCAACCGCGGTGGCGAAGGTGCGGCGCGCGGTCGGCGCCGCGACGCCGGCGATGCTGGTCACCGCCGACCATTCCGACACCGCGGCGCGCGAAGCGGAGGAAGCGGAGATGGCGCTGCTCAGGAAGCCCGTGCGTCCGGCCGAGCTCCGCTCGCTGCTGTCCTATCTCCTGTCGCAGCCGGGCGCCTGAGCCGGACCATGGAAGGGGGCGTTACGCCGCCCTGGGAGCGCGCGCGCCCTCCGACCGCCGGCTTCAGCTCGTCATCCTCCAGCCGCCGTCCGGCTGCTTGCAGGCGACCCCCTGCCCATGATTGGGCCGTCCGGCGACGTAGATGGTCTGGGCATACGCCCGGCATCCGGCGCCCGCCTCCGCGCCGGGCTCGACGAAACCGTACACCCCTTTCGCGCCGCGCCAGGAGCGGAGCTTGCCGGAGTCGAGCGCGGCGACTTGCGCCGCCCAGGCGGCCTGACGGTCTGCGTCGGTGAGGGCGGCCCCCACCGGCCCGCCGAGGACGCCGCCGAGCGCCGCGCCGGTCGGAAGCGCAGGCGCGATGGGCGCAGGGAGCGCCGCGGGCGCGGCCGGGGCGATCGAGGGCGGAGACGAGACGACCGCAGCGGTGGGCTGAGGGGCGATGGCGGCGGTCTGCGCCGGCGCGCCCGCGACCGGCGCCGGAGGCGCGCTCTCGCCCGAGCCCAAACCGCCCAAGCCGATGCCGCCGAAACCGAGACTGCCGCAGCCGGCCAGCCCCGGCGCAGTCAGCGCCGCAATCAGCATCACCCTCATCCTCATCGCGCTCTGGCCCCCATGGCGGTCCTGAACGATCATATACCGGCCGGCGCGGCGAAAGCCATCGCGAGTCCTCGGCGACCCTGCGCCTACACCGCGGGCAGACGAAGAACGGCCCGTAGTCCGCCGAGGGGGCTCTCCTCGAGCTGCAGCGAGCCGCCGTAGATCGACGAAAGCTCGGCCACGATCGAAAGCCCGAGCCCGGAGCCCGGCCGCGATTCGTCGAGCCTTTTTCCGCGTTCGACGGCTTCTGCCCGAGCGGCCGGATCGAGACCGGGACCGTCGTCGTCGATTTCCGCGATCAGGAAAGCGGCGGCGTCCTTGCCCGCGGGCTTCGCCCGCCGCGCGCGGATCGTAACCTTTTCGGAAGCCCATTTTCCCGCGTTGTCCAGGAGGTTGCCGATCAGGTCGGTCAGGTCCTGCGCCTCGCCGCGAAACTTGAGGCCGTCCTGCAGGTCGGCCGTGAACGCGAGGCCGTGTTCGGCGTGCAGCTTCTCGAAGGTGCGGACCAGCCCCTCGACGACGGGTCTGACCTCGGTCGCGCGGCCGGGCGCGCGCGCGCGCGCCGCCGCCCGCGCCCGGTCGAGGTAGAACGTCACCTGACGGCGCATGACCTCCGTCTGCTCGCGGACTTTCTCCGGCAGGTTGGGGCTCGCCGAATCGGCCTCGTTGACGAGGACGCTGATCGGCGTCTTCAAGGCATGGGCGAGGTTGCCGACCTGGGTGCGGGCGCGCTCCACGATCTCCCGGTTCGAGTCGATGAGCTGGTTCACTTCGGCCGCGAGCGGCGCCACGTCCTGCGGAAACGCGCCGTCGATATGCTGGGCTTCGCCGCGGCGAATCGCGGCCACGCCCTCGCGCAGCACCCTCAAGGGGCGCAGGCCGTATCGCACCGCGAGCGCCGTCGAGCCGATCAGCGCCAGCGCCAGCGTCAGAAAGGTCCCCGCCAGCGCCCATTCGAAGCTGGTTTCCTGCGCCCGAATCACGTCGGCGTTGGCGGCGACCTGGATCAGGAAGCGACCCTCGTCGCCGGCGTCGATCTCGCGCTCGACCATGCGCAGCGGATGCCCGCCCGGTCCGATGACGTAGCCGCTGAGGATCTCGCCACGAAGCGGGGACGCCGCGGCGAGGTGGGGAAGCTGGGTGGCGAACAGCGACTTCGAGGCCTTGATTTCCGGCGGATTGGCGTCGAGCCGGGTGATCTGCCAGTACCAGCCGGAGAAGGCGAGCTCGAACTGCGGGGCGATCCCGGCCGGCGCGCCGCCCTTGGCCTCCTCGCCGGAGAGGGCCAGATCGGCGACGAGCGCCTTCAGGTAGACGCCCAGCTCGTCGTCGAAATTGGCCTCCGTCCAGCGAGCGTTGAGCGCGCTGAGGCCCAGGCCCGCGATTGCCAGGATGAGCGTGCTCCAGAACGCCGCCGACAGGAACAGCCGCGCGGCGATCGAACGCCCCCCGAACCCGACCGCCATCGACGGTTACGGAACCTCGCGCACGGCGCCGCGCGCGGCGCTGGTGGCGAAGGCCGCGTAGGCGCGCAACGCCTGCGAGACTTTTCGCGCGCGGGGCTTCTCGGGCTTCCAGGCCGCGTCGCCCCTGGCCTCCATCGCGGCGCGGCGCGCGGCGAGCGTCGCCTCGTCGACCGCGAGCCGGATCGCGCGCGCGGGGATGTCGATCTCGATCCGGTCGCCCTCCTCGATCAGGCCGATCGCGCCGCCCTCGGCGGCTTCCGGCGAGACGTGCCCGATGGAGAGGCCGGACGTGCCGCCCGAGAAGCGGCCGTCGGTGATCAGCGCGCAGGCTTTGCCGAGCCCGCGGGACTTCAGATAGCTTGTCGGATAGAGCATCTCCTGCATGCCCGGTCCGCCCCGCGGACCCTCGTAGCGGATCACCACGATGTCGCCGGCGCCGACCTTGCCGCTGAGGATCCCCTGCACGGCGTCGTCCTGGCTCTCGAAGATTCGCGCCGGGCCGGCGAATTTGTGGACGCTCTCGTCCACGCCTGCGGTCTTCACGATGCACCCGTCGAGGGCGATGTTGCCCTTGAGCACCGCAAGTCCGCCATCCTTCAGGAACGCATGCTCTGCATTGCGGATGACGCCCTTCTCGCGGTCGTCGTCGAGCGACGGATAACGCGCCGACTGGCTGAAGGCGACCTGGGTAGGCACGCCGCCGGGCGCCGCGGAAAAGAACTCGCGGGTCGCATTGCTCGTCGTGCGCTTGATGTCGTGACGGGAGAGCGCGTGCTCGAGCGATTCGGCGTGCACCATGCGGATGTCGCGGTTGAGGAGCCCCGCCCGGTCGAGTTCTCCCAGGATTCCCATGATGCCGCCGGCGCGATGCACGTCCTCGAGATGAACGTCGGCGATCGACGGGGCGACCTTGCACAGCACCGGCGCGCGGCGCGACAGGCGGTCGATGTCGGCCATGGTGAAGTCGATCTCGGCCTCGTGCGCGGCGGCGAGCAGGTGCAGCACGGTGTTGGTCGACCCGCCCATCGAGATGTCGAGCGTCATCGCGTTCTCGAACGCCTGGAAATTGGCGATCGACCGCGGCAGCACGCCCTCGTCGTTCTCTTCGTAGTAGCGGCGGGCGAGGTCGACGATCAGATGGCCGGCCTCGACGAACAGCCGCCGCCGGTCGGCATGGGTCGCCACGATCGTTCCGTTGCCGGGCAGGGAGAGGCCCAGCGCTTCGGTCAGGCAGTTCATCGAATTGGCGGTGAACATGCCCGAGCAGGAGCCGCAGGTCGGGCAGGCGGAGCGCTCGATCAGCTCGACGTCGGCGTCGCTCACCTTGTCGTCCGCGGCGGCGACCATCGCGTCGATGAGGTCGACCTTGCGGGCGCCCGTCGAGAGCTTGACCTTGCCGGCCTCCATCGGGCCGCCCGAGACGAACACAGCCGGGATGTTGAGCCGCAGCGCGGCCATCAGCATGCCTGGCGTGATCTTGTCGCAGTTCGAGATGCAGACGATGGCGTCGGCGCAATGGGCGTTGACCATGTACTCGACGCTGTCGGCGATCACCTCGCGCGAGGGCAGCGAGTAGAGCATGCCGTCGTGGCCCATTGCGATGCCGTCGTCGACGGCGATCGTGTCGAACTCTTTCGCCACGCCGCCGGCCGCCTCCACCTCGCGCGCCACGAGTTGCCCGAGGTCCTTGAGATGGACGTGGCCGGGGACGAACTGGGTAAAGGAATTGGCGATGGCGACGATCGGCTTGCCGAAATCGCCGTCCTTCATGCCGGTTGCGCGCCAGAGGCCGCGGGCGCCGGCCATGTTGCGGCCATGCGTGGAGGTGCGGGAGCGATAGGTGGGCATGTTCGGCCTGCCGAAGGTCTGGAGGGGCGGCGCGGAAAGCGCCGGAAAGCCTTTATCTTCGCATTTTCGGGCGACGGCCAGCAAGGGCCGGACCGCGCATTCAGCAGTCGCCTGAAGCCGCGGATCGGCGCGCCCGTGGTTTGGAGCCCAGCCTTCGCGCTCTATTCGATGGCGAGAATCTCAATCTCCCGGTCGCCCGCCAAGACGACGTCGCCGGCATTTTTGCCGATGAGAGCCCGCGCGACGGGAGAGACGTACGAAATCGATCCGTTCCGAGGATCGGCTTCGTCTTCCCCGACGATCCAGAAAGCCTGTCGCCGGCCGTCGTCTCGCCTGAACGTCACCCGGTGTCCGAAGGCGACCGCGCCGAGCGCCGCAGGGCGCGCAACGAGGTGGGCCGACGCGAGGCGGCCGGCGAAATATCGCATATCGCGGGAGGCGACCGCGACCGCGCGCCGGCGTTCGCCGGCGTCCTCGATCCGCTGCGCGGCGTCATAGGCGGCGCGGCTTTCCCCCATCGCCTTGGTCAGCGCCTCCAGTCCCGACGCGGTCGCCAAATTCGGATGCGGCGAGACAGGCCGATCCGGCAGTTCGATTTCCGCGGCCGCTTCGGCGCTTTCTTCCCGGGCGAAAGCCACGCTCATCGCTTCGATTTCCCTTCCGACGGCGGTTGCCGGCGCGTAATGAATGGAGGGCGGCTTTGATGCCGGAAGCGCCGCTTCCCGAATCCCGATGCTGACACATCGGCGCTCGGCCTCGCCATTTCAACGGGGAAACGAAATCGCCGTCCAGGACCGGCATCGCCGACAGCGCCTTGCGCTCCGTCCTCTCCTGGCGGGCCGCCGCCTCGCGCCGGGCGTCTCGGGAGCCTTGTCCTTCGTTTCCCTTTCTCTGCGGGCATCAGTATAATCGATATTCCCTGAAAGGATTCGAGGCGACGACGACAATCGTCTCCGTCGCCGGGTTTCGGGCATGAACGGGAACAGGGGTGCGCCATGAGTTCTCGAAGGACCGGAGACAACAGACTGGAGGAAGACGCGCGCCGCCCGGAGGCCGGGACGACGCGACAGGCGAACGCGGAAGAGATGCTGGCCGAATTGCAGCGCGTGCTCGAGTCCTCGGGGCCTTCGCCCTTTGCTCGCCATCCGGCCTCGGCGCCCGCTATCCGGTCCGCGTCTCCTTCGGTTGACGGAGAGCCTCGAGAATCGACGGACTTCGATAGCGCACGCGACAGGACCCGGCCGGCGACGCGGCTTCGCCGGCGGAGGTGGGGACTTGCTGCGTCGGGGCTTGCTTTGGGCGTCGCGGCTTTGGCCGGCGCGGGCCTCGCCCTCAAGCTGACCGTTCCGGGGCCGGCGAGCCCGCTCTCCGACGCTCCGACGCAGGCGCAAAGCCATGTCCAGCCGCGGGCCACGGAGCCGGGCGCAGCCTCGAGCGCCGTCGGCGGTCCCCTCGTCAGAGACAGCTTGTCGCCCGATCCTGTGCAGGCCGGCCGCAGGGGAACCGGCCTCGACGCTGCGGAATCGACCCCGAAGGCCTCGGCGGCGAGCGACGCGCAGCGGCCTGCCGAGGGCGCCGGCGCAGCGGCGGCCGCGACAAAGACCGATGCGCCGGCCCTGCCGAACCCAGCGGCTGCAAGGGCGCCGGCGGCTTTGCAAGCTGCTGGCCGAGAGCCGAGCCAGAGCGTCCTGGTCAGTCCGGACAGGACGCCCATGCCCATCGCCAGACCATCGGTCGATTCGCGCGCTTCGACATCTCCGCGGGAAACGCCGAAGCCGCATACGGAGGCGACGACGACGGCCGGCGCCAAGGCGGACTCTGCAAGGCCGCCGGCCGCCCAGACCAAGGCTTCGGCGACGCCCAACGCGAGCAAGAAGCCGGTCAAGGAGAATGTTGCAAAGAGCGGGAAGGCCATAACCGGAGCGGCGGCCGAGGCTCCGAAAAATCCGCTTGTCCCGTTGCCGCCCGAGAAGCCGGTGGAATCATTGCCTGCGCAGCCGGTCGCGGAACCCGCTGCCGCCGCGCCAATTGCGCTGCCCTCGTTCGCCGCGCAGTCCGTCGGTCAATTGACGCACGCGTTTGGCTATCTGACGCGCTTGCCGATCGACATCATCCAGCATGTCAGAGATCCGAATATGGAAGGGAAGTAATCGTTTCGCCGGCGGCCAGGCGCGACCGCGCGGGGGGCGGTCTCCGCATGTCGCCGGGACGCGAACGCGCGCGGCCTGCGGAGCAGCGTGGATCGCTCGCCTCGATGATCGCGCGCAGGCATGGACAGCCGTCACTTCTTCCGATCCAGTTCCTTCAGTTTCTTCGCCGCCGTTCCGAATTGGCCCAGCTGATAGACGGCTGCGCCGGCGGGCGAAAAGGTGAACGCCTCGAAGGGTTCGGCCAGCATGCGGTCGAGGTCGCCCTGGAGCGCGACGCCAGTCGTGACATGAGGGTTGAAATTGTCGCCGGACGCCTTCGGCACAAACGTCGAAACGTATTCGACGAGCGACGAGTCGATCAGCGGGTCGTCGGCGGTCGTCACGAACGCCGCCGAGTTTCCGCTCTCCACGGTGAAGGGGTCGACCGCCGCGATCACGTCCGCTTGCAGCTTGACCAGTTCCGGCGTCGGCTTCGCCACGATGCCCGCGATGCCGGCGTCCTTGGTCGGGATATAATAGTACTTGAACGCCTCCAGCTTCATGGCGCCGACGTCGACGCCGGAGAGAACAAGATCGAGCGCCGCGTACACCTTGTCGAGATCGTCCGCGCGGACGAAACGCTGGATCAGCGTGATGTGCGGTCTGTGGGTCGCATCGAGGGCGAAGCCCTTCGGGAAGAGTCCGAGCAGGCGGGCGTTGTCGGCTTCGGCGCGCTGAACCATCGTCGCGTCCGGCTCCAGGAGGACGTCGATGGCGATCACGTCGCTCGCCTGGTATCCCAAGGCCAGGGCTTTGGCTTCGGCCTCGCAATCGGCGGCCGGCGGGACGCCTTTGGCGCGCACGGCGGCGACTTCGTCCCGGGCGGCGTCCATGTCGGCGCGGAAGGTCGGATCGGCGTGGAGCTGCGCCACCGTCGCCGCGCCGACGACGCGGCCCCAGACGACGTCGCTGTACCAGTGATGGTTGACGACCATGCGGCTCTCGCCGAAAGCCCGGCCTCGGGCCAGGAGTTGGTCGGCGCGATCCGGCCAGAGCTCGCTCAGGATCAGTGCGAATCCCCAGCCGACGGCGGTGTGGCCGGACGGATACGAGGGGTCCTTCTCCAGTCGCGCCCGATATTCCGGAACGCCCATCGGCCCCTGATTTTGCTGAAAGGGCCGCTTGCGCCGGTAGTAATTCTTCGCTGCGTAGCTGGAGAGGGCGAGGTCGCTGAACGATCGCCGCAACAGCGTGGACAGATACGGGGCGTTCGCCTCCGTGATCTGTGCGTCGAGGGCGCAGGAAAAGTCGTCCGTCAGTTTTGAAAGCTTCAGATCGAAGTCGGAGACGGCCAGCTTGAAGCGGGGCGTATCGCGCAAGCCGAACGTCGCGCGGGCGACCTCCTCGTCGTGCGCAAACGCCGCCGAGCCGAGGACCGGGGGCGGGGGGATCAGGGCGACGCTGTTCGGCAGCGCCTTCGGGTCGAGATAACCCTTCAGGGCGCCCAGGCCGAGTTCGGGATGGAACTCGGGAACGGCGCCGAGTTCGGTTCGGGGCTGGAGGGCGACATCCTTCGAGAGCGCGCCGCCGGCGAAAAGACCTGCCGCCAGAAGTCCGGCCAGCGCCGCATCGAGGACAATCCGGCGATGGCAAGGAGGTTTCATGGGGCTGCTCCGTCCGTTGCCGTAGGCGTTCGGGTTGGCTTGCCGGCGCGCTGTCGGCTCGCCGCACCTATCAGCCTCCGAGATCCCGAGCAACAACGCGACCGGCCAAAAGATCTGTGACCGGCTGTCCTGTCCAGCCGTATTGCTCTAAATCGTCACGGAGACGTCGCGCCGATGGACGAACCCATGAAACTTTCCCGTTCCCGTCTGCTGTTGTTGGCCGCGGCGCTGATTGCGGTCCTGACCATCGGCGCCGCCGGCTATCGGATGGCGTCGCAGCCGGTGCATCTGCGCGTCGCGGCCGGCCCGCAACGCGGCGCGGACGCGAAGCTGCTGACGGCCTTCAATCGCATGCTCGACCTCACGCACGCCGGCGTGCGCCTGGACGTGGTCGCGACAGCGGGAATTCACGACAGCGATCAACTGCTGGAAAAGGGCGCCGTCGACATGGCGGTGGTGCGGCTCGACGATCGGTTGCCCACGAGGGCCGGCGTGGTGGCCCTGCTGCGCACCAATCTCCTGGTCGCCGTCGCGCCCGGCCGTCTCAAGCTCGACAGCCTTTCCGACGCGAAAGGCAGGCGCATCGGCCTCGTCGCCCGCTCGCCGCTCGACGAGCCCGGCCTGCGGAGGATTCTCGACGCCCTGGGATTCAAGCCGGCGGAGGTGCGCCTGGACGTCATCCAGGCCAGCGACGTGGTCAACTTGACCCGGAACGGTCAGATCGACGTCGTCGTGATCGTCGGCGCGCCGTCGGACCCCGAAGTCCAGGCCGTCGTCAATTCCGTGGCCGGCACGCGAAAGAATCCTCCGGCCATCCTCGGCGTCGAACTCGGCGATATCGACGCGGGTACGCCGGCCGGCAGCGCCGAGACCATCGGGGACAACGCCTTTCCTCGTCTCGGCATCCCCGACGACGAGGTCGACACCATCGGCGTCAAGACCGCGCTCGTCGCCAACAGCTCGGCGTCCGGTCCGTTTCGCGAGCGCGTCTACGACAATGCGATCAAGGAGGTGACGCGAAGCCTGATCGAACGGCACGGCGAACTCGCGCGCGACGTTCCGCTCGCCAGCCTCATCTCGGCGCCGGATAAGGACGACGATTCCCGATTTCCGATCCACGCCGGCACGAACGCCTACCTCGACGACACCGACACGAGCTGGGGGACGCTGTTCAGCGATCAGATTTGGAACGTCGTCCTGATCGGCGGGTTTGTCAGCTCCGTCGCCGCCGCCGCGGTCGGATTCCTGACGAAGGGCGCCGCCGATCCCCTGCTCGAAATGCTGGGCCGCCTGAAAGAGATCACGGAGCGCGCCGAAGCCTCTACCGATCCGGCCGAGGCGGGCGCGCTGTCGCGCGAGCTGCGCGAACTCTCCTTCGAGATGACGCAGCTCGGCTATGAACGACGGAGTAGCTACGAGGAATTTGCGCCGCTGCAACTCGCCTGGGAGAGCGCACGAGAGGCGATCGCCGCCTTGAGAGCCGGACACGCGTTAGACGCCACGGCTTAGGACGCCCCACGCGAGCGGCCCCGAGACGGAGCGGCGCGCGTCGCCGCGCCTTTCTCACGCTCGAGCGGGCGGCGCACCGGCGAAGCAGGCATGGGCCGCCGCTACGAGAGGCGCCGCCGGGATGACCCCTGCTCGACCCGGCGCCGTTCGCCCTATAGCCACCCCCGTTCGCCGAACGCCGCGAGGTCGACGCCAGCGGGAGCATACCATCCGCCTGCTCGATAGCGGGCGCCGAGGCTCATGGCGGCGTCCTTGTTGCCATAGGGAATCCGCAGGGGGGTGCCGGTTTCCGAATTCCCCCGAGCCGGCGTCGCCGTGTCGGCCGCGGCGACGACATGCGCCGCGTGCTTCCGAGCGGTCTTTCGTGGAGCCGTGGCTTTCGGAACGCTCGATGTCGTCGGCATGGCGACACGCGTGCGACGGCTCTTGCGGCTCTTCTCGACCTTGCCGGAGTCGATCCACGCCGAAAGGGCGGCCGAGCTGGCTTTGGCCTCGTCCGGAATAACCACGCCCTTCTCCTGCGCGAGCTTCTCGGCAAATCCGATCTGCGCCGGACTCGCGGGCCTGGAGCCTGACGCTCCGGAGCTTTCCGGGTCGGCGTCCTTTCGCGCGTGCCGATCGAGGAACGCCCGGCAGATCGCCCCCGAAGTCGCAAAGCCTGGCGGAGGCTCGACGCCTTTCGCCCGGGCGAGGCTTTCGGCGAAGCGCTTCATGGCCGGCGTCGGCGGGCGCGATCCCGCGCCGCCCGCGTTTGCCGCGCCGAGCAACGGCGGCCCTCCGAGGGCGGCGCCGTCCTTCAGCTTGCCGATAATGCGCTGAGCGACATCGCACACCGCGTCGATCGCGCCGATCATCGGCTGCTTGCCGATCAACACCTCGTCGAGCAGGCATTCGAGTTGCGCGGTCAACCCGGGATCGACCAGCGACGGGTCCGCCTGTTCGAGAGCCCCGAACAGCGACAGCCCGGTCTCAGTGGGAACGATGGTCTTTTCCTGCGCCACGAGGAAGGCCTGCTTCTTCAGCCCGCCGATGATCTCGGCGCGGGTGGCGGGCGTGCCGATCCCCTTGGCTTCCTTCAGCCGCTCCCGCAGCGCCTCGTCGTCGATGAAGCGCCAAGCGTTCTGCATCGCCTCGATCAAGGTCCCTTCGCTGTAGCGCGGCGGAGGCCGCGTCTCCTTGTCCTCGATGGCCGGGTCCGCCAGCTTCGCGATCTCGCCGTGGCGCAGCGCCGGCAGCAATTGGGCTTCGTCGCCCTTTTCGTCGGCGGGCCGCCACTCCGGGAAGGCCGCGCGCCAGCCGAGATCGATGGGCTGGCGACCCGTGGCGCGAAAGGGGAATCCCCGAACGTCGAGCGTCGCGGTCGTCTGACGGTAACGGAAGTCGGGCATGAGGGCGGCCAGATAGGCCCGCGCGATCACGTCGAACAGCTTCTTCTCGTCGAGCGAAAGACGCGGCCAGACCTCCCGCAGGCCATCGACCGTGTTGACGTTCGGAATGACGGCGTGGTGGCTCGCGCCCTCGAGTCCCTTGTCGTGGAAACTGCCGCCTGCGCCCTTTCTGACGATCGGGGGATCGGGCACGGGGATCGCGCCGAACGCCTTGCCCGCCCCGAGGCCGGCGACGATCTTCGGAACGTCCGGTATCAAGCTCTCCGGAAGATAACGCACCTCCGCGCGGGGATAGGTGATGATCTTCTTGCCCTGGCCGTCATAAAGCTCCTGAGCGACGTCCAAGGTCTTGCTGGCCGGCCAACCGAAGCGCGAGCTGCACAGCTTCTGGAGCGAAGGCAGGTCGTGGAGCTTTGGCGGTCCCTGCCGCTTGTCTTCGACACGCACGCCGAGCGCGCCCTCGAAGTCCCGGGCCGCGTCGACCACCGCCTGGGCGGCCTCCCGCCGGACAATGCGCTCCTGCGGCGCGTGCCGCATCTGGAATCGACCGCTCGCCACGGTCGCGGTGGCGACCACTTCGAAATACGCTTGCGGCACGAAATTCCGGATTTCCAACTCGCGCCTGCACACGATCGCCAAAGTCGGCGTCTTGACCCGGCCGACTCCGATCACGCCCCGCGCCCCTCGACCGAGAACGACGGTCGCCGTTCGCGTCAGCGACAGATTGTAGATCTGGTCGGCCTGCCGGCGCGCGACAGCGGCGGCGTAAAGCGGAGCGTATTCGGCGTTCGGTTTCGCCCGGCCGAACGCGTCGCGAATCGTCTGGGAATCCTGCGCGGTGAACAGCACCCGCATGACCCGGCCGCGGTAGTTGTAATGCTCGAGAATTTCCTGACCGATGAGTTGCCCCTCGCGATCGCAATCGGTGGCGAGCCAGACCTGCTTTGCCGTGCGCAGTGCGTCGCGGATGGCTTTGAGCTTGGCCGCTTTGTTGCCGCCTTCTGCAGGGCGCGTGCCGTAAAGGCCTTCGGGACGAAGCAGGATCGGCGACCAGCGCTTCCAGGCCGGCACGACGTCCTCCGGCTCGAGAAGGTCCAGCAGATGTCCTTCAGCCGGGAGGATGTCTCCGTAGCGAGCGCCCACGGCGGCGCGCACGTCCTTTGCTTGGCTGGTTTTCTCGGTGATGACGATCTGATCCGCCATGCAGGTCTCGTTCGGGGGACGCGGGTCCGAGGAGAGGACGCCTTGGAACATACAAAGAACGATATGGAGTCGCAAGGGGCCTTGGAGTGCGCGTCGGCGGCGCCGATCGAGGTCGTCAGGGCGATACGCGCTTCCTGCGAGCCCGGCGCGACCTCCGCCTCCGAACGGAGCCGACGCATCTCGCCGGGATCGATTCTTCGACGACGAGGCGCCCGATGCCGCCCGTCGCGCCGACCACCGGCACGGTCCAGTGCGGAATGGTCATCAGGAGTCCGTGCCGTTCTTCGTCGCCGCGCCGATCGCGCTCACGCGGGCGCAACCTCGTCGACGGCCCGCAGGCCATTGAGCGTGCGGGGATAGCCGATGAACGGCAGCAACTGGGTCAGCACGTCGATCAGCTTGGCGCGGCCGTTGCCGACATGGAGGTTGGCGGCGACGTGGCCCTTGACCTGGGGATCGCAGCCGCCGAGCGACACGAGCATGCTGAAGGTGAGGAGCTCGCGCGTCGGAATGTCGAGGCCGGTGCGGGTGTAATGGTCGCCGAAGCAATTGGCCGACAGCCAGCGCTGGATGTGCATCTCGTCGGCCGGGGCCGAGGCGTAGAGCTTCTCGACCATGGCGTCGCCGATGATCGCCTTCTGGACCGCGATGCCCTTGTCCATCCGGGTCTCGGGCGTGGTGGTGGACTGGTCCGGCAGCGGCAGTTCGACGCCGCGTACAGTCAGAGCTTCGTTGGTCGTGTGGATGAAGTCGAACACCTTGGACATGCCGGCATAGGGCACGGCTTGATAGACGATCTCCTTGATCTCGACCGGCGTGACGCCGACCGCGAGCGCCGCGCCGAGCATCACCCGATACTCGCCGAGCGCCTGGCAGGCGATCATCGAGGCCAACTGGACCATCAGCCGGGTGCGGGCGTCGAGTGAACTGTGCGCGAGCACCTCGTCGAAGGCGAAATTGTCGAACGTCTCGATCAGTTCCGGGTCCGTGACCGCGAGCCGCGAAACATGGCCGGGAAAAAGCGCGTCGTGATTCTTCTGCGCGCGCGGGTTGGGCGCCATGGTCTGTCTCCTTGTCGTCGCCGGCGGCGGCAAGGCCGCCGCCGGGCCGAATGCGCTTTTAGCGTCCGGTCAGCTTCTCCAGCGCTTCCGGGTAGCGGTCGCCCTGCACTTCGATCTTCGCGGCGGCGCTCTCGATCGCGCTCAGATCCTCCGGCGTCAGAACGACGTTCGCGGCGCCGATGTTTTCTTCGAGGCGGTGCAGCTTCGTCGTGCCGGGGATCGGGACGATCCAGGGTTTTTGCGCCATGAGCCACGCGAGCGCGATCTGGGCCGGGGTCGCCTTTTTCTGCGTAGCAATTTCGGCGAGAAGGTCGACCATCGCCCGGTTGGCCTTCAGCGCCTCGGGCGTGAAGCGCGGCAGCTTCGAGCGGAAGTCGTCGGAACCGAACCGCGTCTCATCGTTGATCGCGCCGGTCAGAAAACCCTTGCCGAGCGGGCTGTACGGGACGAGGCCGATCCCGAGCTCCTCCAGCGTCGCGATCACGCCCTCTTCGGGGCGGCGCCACCAGAGCGAATATTCGTTCTGGAGCGCGGTCACGGGCTGGACGGCGTGGGCGCGCCGGATCGTCTGCACCCCCGCTTCCGAGAGGCCGAAATGCCGGACCTTGCCCGCCGCGATCAGGTCCTTGACCGCGCCGGCGACGTCCTCGATCGGCACGTCGGGATCGACCCGGTGCTGGTAGAAGAGGTCGATTGTTTCGATCCTGAGGCGCTTCAGCGAGGCCTCGGCGACCTGCTTGATTCGCTCGGGCCGGCTGTTCAGCCCCGCCAGGGGATTGGTTGAGCCGGGCTCGAGGTTGAAGCCGAACTTGGTGGCGATCACGACCTTGCCGCGGAAGGACTCGAGCGCCTCGCCGACCAGATCCTCGTTGGTCCAAGGGCCGTAGACCTCGGCGGTGTCGAAGAAGGTGACGCCCTTTTCGACCGCCGCGCGCATCAGCGCGATCATTTCGCCCCTGTCGTGCGGGGGACCGTAGGAAAAGCTCATCCCCATGCAGCCGAGGCCGATCGCCGAGACCTCGAGGCCGCTCTTTCCAAGCCTTCGCTTTTGCATTTCCGTTCCTCCTTCGACGGGGTCAGGCCCCGAGCGACGCCATATCGACGACGAAGCGGTATTTGACGTCGCTGCGCAGCATCCGCTCGTAGGCCTTGTTGATGTCCTGGATGGCGATCACCTCGACGTCCGAGACGATGCCGTGCTCGTCGCAGAAATCGAGCATCGCCTGCGTCTCCGCGATCCCGCCAATCAAAGAGCCCGCGACCGACCTGCGGCCCATGACCATGGGTACGGAATCGAGCATCGGGTCGAGCGGGCCGAGATAGCCGACCAGCACGAGGGTCCCGTCGAGCGCCAGCGTCGGCATGTAGGGGTTGACGTCGTGGATCGTCGGCACGGTGTCGATGATCAGGTCGAACTGGCCGGCGACCTTCGCCATTTGCTCGGCGTCGGTCGAGAGGACGACCCTGTCCGCGCCCAGCCGGCGGGCGTCGGCTTCCTTGCCGGGGGAGCGACTGAACAGGGTGACATGGGCGCCGAGCGCCTTGGCGAGCTTCAGGCCCATGTGGCCGAGGCCGCCCAGGCCCACCACCGCGACGTGGCTCGCGGCCCCGATATTCCAGCGGCGCAGCGGCGACCAAGTGGTGATGCCGGCGCAGAGCAGCGGCGCGGCGGCCTCGAGGTCGAGCCCGTCCGGAACCTTCAGGACGAATGTTTCGGTGACGACGATTGTGTCGGAATAGCCGCCGTAGGTCGGCATGGCGTCGCGGCGATCGTTGGC
>CAIZGR010000539.1 GCA_903932535.1 uncultured Hyphomicrobiales bacterium
GCATCGATACTCCAGCCGGCTGATTCTCTCTCAGGTCGGCTGTGGAATCGGAAATTCAGGCTTTTTCGAGTCGCGGAAAATGAGGGGATTCCTGAGTTGTTGCCGTTGCCGTTCAGGTTGCCGTTGCCGAGGCCGAAGTTGAAGTTGCCGTTCAGGTTGCCGTTAAGGAGGCCCTTATTGTCGTTGCCGTTACCGTTACCGTTGAGGACGCCGATGTTGCCGTTGCCGTTCAGGTTGCCGTTGCCGACGCCCTTGTTGTTGTTACCGTTGTCGTTGCCGTTGCCGACGCCGACGTTGCCGTTGCCATTGCCGTTGCCGTTGCCGACGCCGGCAAGCGCCGGGGCCGAGGCGAGCAGGACGAGAGCTGCGGTCGCTGCGAGAAGCTTCTTCATGTCGATCCTCCGAATAGAGTTGAGCGTCAATGGTTTTTCGTTTACGTCACGGTGACGCTTAAGGTTGTTAACTCAAAAGTATGACTCCGATAAAGCTGACCATTACGACATAATTCTTAGTCAACAGAGGTATGCGCGCGTACTACCCATGTTCCGCACCCCAGCGTTTCCGGATTCCACATCGGAACCTCCGGAGCCGAAAAGCAAATGCGCCACGGAGGCGCGCGAACGAACCGGGAACCCCCAAAAACGCCTCCGCGGGAATCTCCGGCGAGGCCGAAGCGCGCCTCGCGCCGCGTAAGCCGTGGCGGGGCCAACGATCTCATACTGCCGCCTTGGCCGTTGTCGCCGCCGTCGGCGCTTCCCAGGCCTACGCCGGCATCGAAATTGCCGTCGACGCCGCGGTTCCGTCGTCCGTTGTTTTTGTCGCTGTTTCGGTCGCCATGGCCGACATGGATCGCAAGGCGGAAGGTCGAGGCGAACAGGACCTGCGCGGCGACCGTCGCCGGGATTTTCTCCATGACCATCCTCGAAATGAATATCGGTGCGAATCTTTTCGCCATCCGTCTGGACAACGGGCGTAAACGTTACGCCTGACGACGGCGCAGCGAAAGCTGGCCATCCCGGCATAAGTCTTGCGTAGGCGAGGTAGAACGCCGAAACGGCCGCCCGTCGAGGTCGCCCGGAACCCTGCAATGGTCGATCGCTTTCGCAAGGGCGCCCGGCGTGCGCACGACAGACGCCGGAAAACGCCAAGCGCAAGAGAATGAGCACGCCCCGCGGGGCGTGCGACACGAGGTGTCAGACCGGCGACCGCCGAGGCGATCTTCCCCCGGAGGCGCCGCTCGAGGACTCCGCCTCCCGGAGGTTCTGTCCGAGCGAGGCGACCTGGCGCCGGGCGGGCCGACGCCGGGTCGCCTCGAGTTGAAAGCCCGAGGCTCAGTGGTTTCCGTTTCCGTCGCCGTTTCCGTTGCCGATGCCTGTGTTGCGGTTGCCGTTCTTGTTGCCGCTGTTCGCGCTGCTGTTGAAGTTGCCGTTCAGGTTGCCGTTGAAGGCGCCGATATTGCGGTTGCCGTTACCGTTGCCGCTCTTCGCGCCGGTGTTGAAGTTGCCATTCAAATTGCCGTTGGCCGCGCCGAGATTTCCGTTGCCGTTGCCGTTGCCGCTGGTGTCGTCGCGGGCGAATGCGGGAGTCGACGCAAGCAGAACGAGGGCGGCGGTCGTCACAAAAAATTTCATCATGTGGAGTCTCCTGGCGGAAAGTGAAATTGTTTGTCTTCTCTATGCGTCTTAGGACGCAAGACTAAGCTATTTAATCTGTGACTATCAAGGAAGACACCTATTAAGCCATGTCCGTACGTCGATCGAAGTACGCATGTAACAATACCAGGAACAAAAATAATTGTGCGTTCACAAGCGTAGTCGTCAGACACTCACGCTTTCGAATTCCTATCCAAGTTTAGAATGTCGCATCGAACTCCGCCGACCGAACCGCGACCTCGGTCCGGTTCTTCGCTCGGAGTTTCTTCATGATATTGCGGATGTGAACCTTGACGGTGCTTTCGCATAATTTCAATTCGTAGGCGATGATCTTGTTTGATTTCCCCTGCTGGATCGCCTGGATGATCGCCATCTCGCGCAGCGTGACCCGGCCGGCCGAGCCGTTGTGCTCGGCATGGCGCAGCGCGGGCTCGGTCTCCATGAGGCTCTCGGGCGGCACGTAGGTTCCGCCGGCCAGAACGAACTTCACAGCTTCGATGGCGATCGCAAATCCCATCGTCGTCGGGATGCAGCCCGCGACGCCGCATTCCATGACCTCGCGCACCACACGCGGCTCGAGCGAATGGGACAGCACGACCACCGGCGCAGTCGGCACGGCCGCCGCCGCTTGGCGAATGCGCTCCAAGGTCTCCGGCTTCTTCAGGTTCTCGATGGAGATCATAACCAGTCGTGAACGGATCCGCGGGCCTTTTTCCGAAACGCTTTCGAACGATGGATAAATTTCGACCGGGGTGTCGAGCGCCGCCTGCAGGAGAATTTTCAGGCATTCCGCCAAGAACGTCTTATCGTAAATCAGGACGATCGGATCTCTCAGCAGAATTCCGCCAACTTCGTCCTCGTCGGGCCCGCCGCGGTCACGAAACAGAGAAACCACGCCCGCCTCCAGCGCGGAATACGGCATAGTACTGTAGAAATAATAAGGTTGACCGTTCTTTTCCTTCCTTTCGGAAGGGAATGGTCCTTTAAAGACGGGATTGGTCGCTGTCGTATCCATCGGCGTGACGTCCCACTGTTAAATCGATCAAGGAACAAGGCTACCCAGGAACGCGTTGAGGCGTTTCAGAGGGTCTCGGGCTCATCGTGCTCCGCCGCTTACCCCCGCTTACCCGGCCGCTCTGGCCAAGCTTCGCTGTCCCTCGCGTTCCCCAGCCTACCCATTTTAGCGACGTTGGCGGCAAGTTTTAAGCGAAATCTCATCGTGTAACCGAAAGAGGTATCGCTCAGGATGCGTGATTTGTCTGTTTCCGTTAAAGTCGGCGACAGCGCCGGAACGCACGAATCGGGTTGGAACTCGTATTATGTCCTGTCTCAACATCGTAAACACATGTCTAAATAAGAGCGCAATAATAATGTTTGTTTTCATCAAATGCTGTGATACGTAATCGCACGATAACAGTGTTACCGATCATCGCGCTCGGAGGAGCGTGAACGACAGGCGCCGGCAGCCGTGCGGCAAAGCTGTCATTTCTGGAAAGCGGCGTTGGCGACCGTCGATGGCCACATGCGGGCAATCTGCGAGCGCAAGACATAGGTGTACGGTCTGGCGCTGGCCAGTGCGCCGCGATCGTCGTCCCGCGCCCGCGGGTCGGACCGAGAAGGACGCCCGAGCCGCGGCGATCACCAGGGCGCGGGCGTCCTTCGATCGCGCGAGCGATTGCGCGAGAAAAATATTTACAATATTAATGAAAAGATTTATAGAATCGAGCGTCCGGCGGGCGTTCGGGGGGTTACGGGGCGCAGACTCGAGCACAGTGATTCGCGCAGTCCGGTGACCCCGGACGGTGAACGAAGCCCTGCGTCTGCGGCTCCACAATCCCACGACCTCCGGCCGGTCCCGTAGTGGCGTTCGACGGAGACACTCGGGCCTGAGTTTGTGATTTTCCGAACATCGCTTCTGCGTATCCTGATTCTCTTGCTTTCTTGACGGAGTTGACAGTGTCCAATACGCCTTCCCTTCCCTATTTCTCGTTTTCCTTGAACGGTCCGCTCGGCGAGGCGGTAACGAGCGCAGGCGGCGCTCCCATCGACCTGACCGGCTTGGCGAATGTCGTCGTCGGTTCCGCCGGATCGGTCTCCGGCGGCGCTGGACTGTCGACCGTGGTGCTGGGACAGGGGCAGAACACCGTCAGCCTCGGCGGCGCCTTCAACACGGTCGTTCTCGGCCCCGGCCTGAACACCGTCAACGCCGGAGGGGGGACGGGCAGCGTCGCTTTCGGCGTCGACACGCTTCAAGCTTCCTACGGCGACGCCTTTTCCGCGACGCTCGCAGCGGCCCAGTGGCCGGGCTTCACGCCCTCCAAGCTCAACGGGGCCACCAACCCAGGCGCCTGGAACGTCGGCGCCTTCAATCAGGGCTCCGGCAACATCGGCGCCTTCAACGGCTGGTCCAACGCGTCCCCGAGCAGCGGCAACGGAAACACCGGCGTTTTCAACGGCGACGCGAACGGCGGCGCCAACAACGGCGGCCACAATATCGGGGCGTTCAACGGCGATCTGAACGGCCTCGGCAACACGAACGCCACCAATGGCAACGACAACGGCAACGGCAACATCGGGCTCTTGAGCGGCGACAACAACGGCAATCTCGTCAGCGGCGTCTCATCGGGCAACGGCAACGGCAACGGCAACGTGGGCGTCGGCAACGGCAATTCCAACGGCAACGGCGCCGGGCCGATATACACGCCATCGATCGTAAAAACAGTGTTGAATGGCGGATTCGACACCGTGGTGGTTGGCAGCGGGACGAATCACATCGACGCGTCCGCAGGCGCCAGCACCATCGTCGCCGGCGACGGCTACAACGTCATCTCGATCGGGGGCGAATACAACGCGGTCGTCACCGGCAGCGGCGTCAGCGCGGTCACGGGGTTCGGTCTCAAAGAGTCGGTCATCGCCCTGGGCGATGGGACGAACACCATCGATCTCGGCCTGGGATCGGGACAAGACACGATCGTCCTTCCCGCTCAGGGTTTTGACACGATCTCCAATTTCTCGGTCGGCGCCGGCGACATGCTCGATCTGGGCTTTCTCATGTCCGGGACGAATTGGAACGGCGACCCTTCCACGCTCGGCCATTGGCTGAGCGTCCAGTTCGTCGGCGGCAATACCGTCCTCGAATTCACCCCCACGGGAAATGACCCATCCATCGCCGAACTCGTCGGCCTCGAGGTCCCGTTCTCGACCCTGATGCGGACTTTCGTGATCAATGGCGCGACGGTCGTGCCCGAGCCTGGAAGCCTAGCCTTGTTTTGCCTCGGCGTCGCAGCAATCCTGTTGACGCGCGGCCCGTCGTTCTTGACCGGCCCGCGTCTGCCGGCTTGAACGCCTGAACGCGTCGCTCGCCCTCCGGGAAGCGGGGCGAGCGACGCCCCCTCACGCCGAGAAGCCGAGCAACGCCCGCAAAGCAGGCCCGCCGCGAAGCGCGACGTTCGTGCAGCTCGGAACGCGGTCGCACAGATTCGACGGCGAAGGTCGAGCGGCGCGGCTCCGCCGTCGTCCCGGTTGCAGCTATGGACAGCAAGACACGGTCCGGCCGCCGACCAGCCGCACGCAATCGCAGTGAACCCGACCGGGTCCGGTTTGAATCGGCCCGCCCGGATTGATGCAACCCGGCGGAGGCGCGGGCGCAGGCTCGTGGACGGGAGGGAGCGGATACGAGCCGATTCGGCTCCCGACCGAGCCCGCGGATGAGGCGGCGCCCGCAGGCGAAGAGGCGGCAGCGATCGCCAGGAGCAGGCAACAGCCGGCAAAGCAAAAAATGCCCTTCATGATTTGTCTCCGATGCCGTCGACTCTCCATGACGGTCACGACGCTTCGTTGTCTTTCGTCCGGCGAAAACAACGCGCCGGGTTGCTCGTAACGTTGCCGGAGAGCGCGCGTGTGAGGCTAACGACAGCCTCGGGAAACCGCCAGACCCACGATCGGGCGCCCCCGATACGCCTTTGCGCTTGGACATGAACGCTGCGAGGCGGGCGAGGCCTCTCCTTCGAGACGCCGATCGACGGCGCCTTCGAGCCCGTCGAGATGTCCTGTTTCCTATCGTCGGCGAGGGGCCGGTCGCCGTCCCCGGCGCCCAGCGCTTTCAGATGGCGCTATCGGCGCCAAACCGCAGCCGGGCGCGACGAGGACGTCAGGGGCGCCAGATGCGCGCTTCGGCGGGGACGGCGAAAGCTCGACGCGCGGAGCCCCCATTCCGCCCAGCCGATCGCGCTCGACCCTTCGGCTTGCGACCGTCCTCAGGCGGTAATGCGCTCCTCGTTCGGCGAGGGTTCGCGCAGGACGTAGCCGCGTCCCCACACCGTTTCGATGTAATTACGGCCGTTCGAGGCAATCGCCAGCTTCTTGCGCAGCTTACAGATGAAGACGTCGATGATCTTGAGTTCCGGTTCGTCCATCCCGCCGTAGAGGTGATTGAGGAACATCTCTTTCGTCAGCGTCGTCCCTTTGCGCAACGAGAGAAGCTCGAGCATCTGGTATTCCTTGCCGGTCAGATGCACCCGCGCTCCGTCGACCTCGACGGTCTTCTGGTCGAGGTTGACGACCAAGTCGCCCGTGATGATGACCGACTGCGCGTGACCTTTCGAGCGCCGCACGATGGCGTGGATCCGCGCGATCAGTTCATCCTTGTGGAACGGCTTGGTGAGATAATCGTCGGCGCCGTGACCGAGGCCTTTGACCTTGTCCTCGATGCCCGCCATGCCCGAGAGGATGAGGATCGGAGTCTTGATCTTGGTCACCCGCAGGGATCGGAGGACCTCGTAGCCGGACATGTCCGGCAGGTTCAGGTCAAGGAGAATGATGTCATAATCGTACAGCTTTCCGAGATCGATGCCTTCCTCGCCCAGATCCGTCGCATAGACATTGAAGTTTTCAGACTTCAGCATGAGCTCGATGCTCTGCGCGGTCGCCGCATCGTCCTCGATCAATAATACGCGCATGTCAGGCTCCCCGCCTCGCCTTTTGCTCTTTGACCGCGGTTTCGTACGACGCTTTCACGCCCAGCCCTCGCGGGCGCGCAGCCGGTCCTGAGGACCAGACTGATTCGAGACGAAGAGTGGCGGCCATTGGTTAACAAATCGTGATTCCCTTTTTCAACCCCTTCCTCCGCTTCTTCGAGGTTCCGCTAAGCCCCTGAATTATAGAGAGATATGAACCAGGAAATATTTAATGTCGCACATTGGCTGTCGCCCGTAACCGATTCATCGGACTCCGACTTTCCCCGAGTGAGGATCGGCGGTTTCGAGGGACTGGGACGACGCCGAGAAATCCGGCCGGCCGCGAAAAAAAAACGTGCGGCGAAGTGTCGGCGAAGCTCCTGAACGAAACGCTAACGCCGCCGCGTCGGGCCGTCTCCCCAAGGGCGGTCCCGGCCCGCGGCAAGAACCGGTAAGAAAAGCGAAACCTTCCGGCGCCAAGGTCGCCCCGTCTCGTGGCCGTGCGTGAGCGTTCGTCGTCCAATCGAGCAGCTGTTCCAGGGAGCGTAAGGGGATGAAGTCACGGGACACGTCGATCCGTCTCAAACGCTTTCAGCTCGAGGAAAAACGCCGTCGCGTCCGCCAGATCGAACAGATGGTCGCCGAATTCGGACGGATGTCGGGCGAGCTCGACCGCGAGATCGCCAGCGAGGAGAAGCGCGCCGGCATCGCCGACCCGCGCCATTTCGCCTATCCCACCTATGCGCGCGCCGCTTCCGTGCGGCGCGACAACCTCAAGAGCTCCATCGCGGAATTGACGGCGCAGCTCGAGGAGGCCAGGGCCGCGCAGGACGTGGCGCAGGACGAACTGGTCAAGGTCGAGGCGCTCGACAGCCGCGACAAGGGCGCGGAGCGACAGATCGACGCAGCCGCCCGCGCTTGAGCGCGCCGGCGCGGGCGAGTCCGCGCTTTTCCGCCGGACGGCGCCCAAAGGCGGAGACTCTTCGCGTTGCGGCGATGCCCACGATGATCTATGGAATTGCCGCGCTGCGAGGCTGCCGATTCTCCCAAAAGGGAAGAGTCCGCCTCGGCACGCGGAACCGCCGATCCAAGACGGTCGTGGGGGAGTTTTCATGCTGATAGGAGTGGCCGCGGAAACGGACCCGGCCGAGACCCGCGTCGCGGCGACGCCGGAGACGGTCAAGAAGTTCGTCAGTCTCGGCGCGAAAGTGGCGGTGGCGCACGGCGCCGGCGAGAAAGCCGGCGTCCCGGACGCCGATTATCAGTCCGCGGGAGCGCAGCTCGTCTCGGCGGACGAGGCGCTCGCGGCGGATGTCGTGCTCAAGGTGCGCCGGCCGAGCGCTCAGGAGATCGCAGCCCTGAAGAGCGGCGCGCTGGTCATCGCCGCCATGGACCCTTACGGCCATGACGACGCCGTCGGGGCGCTCGCCAAGTCCGGCGTCGCGGCCTTCGCGATGGAGCTTCTGCCGCGAATCACACGCGCGCAGGTCATGGACATCCTCTCCAGCCAGGCCAATCTCGCCGGCTACCGCGCCGTCGTCGACGCCACGGCGGAATACGGCCGCGCGCTGCCGATGATGATGACGCCCGCCGGCACGGTGCCGGCGGCCCGGATGTTCATCATGGGCGTGGGCGTGGCGGGCCTCCAGGCGATCGCCACGGGGCGGCGCCTCGGCGCCATCGTTACGGCGACCGACGTCCGGCCGGCCACCAAGGAGCAGGTCGAGTCGCTCGGCGCGAAATTCGTCGCCGTCGAGGACGAGGAGTTCAAGCAGGCGGAAACCGCCGGCGGCTACGCCAAGGAGATGTCGGACGCCTACAAGGCGAAGCAGGCGGCGCTGGTCGCAGCCCACATCGCCAAGCAGGACGTCGTCGTCACCACGGCGCTTATCCCGGGGCGCCCGGCGCCCCGCCTCGTGACCGCCGAGATGATCCGGGCGATGCGCCCCGGCTCCGTCATCGTCGACCTCGCCGTCGAGCGCGGCGGCAACGTCGAGCTCGCCAAGGCCGGCGAGGTGGTGACGACCGACAACGGCGTCAAGATCATCGGCACTTCCAACGTCACCCGCCTCGCGGCCACCGCCTCGGCGCTCTATGCGCGCAACCTCTACGCCTTCGTCGAGACGCTGATCGACAAGGCGAACAAGGCGCTCGCGGTCAACTGGGACGACGAGCTCGTCAAGGCGACCTGCCTCACCCGGGGCGGCGCGATCGTTCATCCCAACTTCCTGCCCAAATAGGCCCGCTCCCCGCGCTTGGCCCGACCCTGAACACCGGAGATCCGGATGGACAACCTCGACGCTGCAATCGCCAAACTGAAAGCCGCAACCGACGCCGCCCAGCAGGCGGCCCAATCGGCGCACGCTTTCGGCGATGAGATCGCCGCCGCCGGCCACGCGGCCTCGGGCGGCGCGATCGACCCCTTCGTGTTCCGCTTGGCGATCTTCGCGCTCGCGGTCTTCGTCGGCTACTATGTGGTCTGGTCGGTGACCCCCGCCCTGCACACGCCGCTGATGTCGGTCACCAACGCCATCTCCTCCGTCATCGTCGTGGGCGCTCTCCTTTCGGTGGGCGTCGCCGGGGTCGACAGCGGCTCCGGCTTCGCCAAGTTCGTCGGCTTCGTCGCGCTCATCCTCGCCTCGGTCAACATCTTCGGCGGATTTCTCGTCACCGAGCGGATGCTCGCAATGTATAAGAAGAAAGGCTGACGGACGTGAACGCCAACTTCGCCGCCATCCTCTATCTCGTCGCAGGCGTCCTGTTCATCCTGGCGCTGCGCGGCCTGTCGTCGCCCGCGTCGTCGCGGCAGGGCAACCGCTACGGCATGTACGGCATGGGCCTCGCCGTGCTGACCACGCTGGCGCTGAAGCCGCCGTCCGGCTTCCAGTCGTGGTTGCTGGTCATCCTCGGCTTCGCCATCGGCGGCGGCATCGGCGCTTGGCGCGCCCGCACGGTCAAGATGACCGACATGCCGCAACTCGTGGCCATGTTCCACTCGCTGGTCGGTCTCGCCGCGGTCCTGGTCGCCGCCGGCGCGCTTTATGCGCCCGACGCCTTCGGCATCGCGGAAGGGGCGGGCATCCACTCCGCCAGCATCATCGAGATGTCGCTCGGCCTCGCGATCGGCGCCGTGACCTTCACCGGCTCGATCATCGCCTTCCTCAAGCTCGACGGCCGCATGTCGGGCGCGCCGATCATGTTGCCCAATCGCCATCAGATCAACATCGGCCTCGGCGGCCTGCTGTTTCTGTTCATCCTGCTCTTCTTCGCCACGCAGGCGGCGTTCTTCTTCTGGCTGATCGCCATCGTCTCGCTGGCGCTCGGCGTCCTCCTGATCATTCCGATCGGCGGCGCCGACATGCCGGTCGTCATCTCGATGCTGAACTCCTACTCCGGCTGGGCGGCGGCGGGCATCGGCTTCACCCTCGGCAACATGGCGCTGATCATAACCGGCGCGCTGGTCGGCTCCTCGGGCGCGATCCTGTCCTATATCATGTGCAAGGGCATGAACCGCTCGTTCATCTCGGTGATTCTCGGCGGCTTCGGCGGCGAGACGACGGCTGCCGCCGGCGCCAAGGAGACACGCCCGGTCAAGCAGGGCTCCGCCGACGACGCAGCCTTCATGATGAAGAACGCCTCCAAGGTGATCATCGTGCCGGGCTACGGCATGGCGGTGGCGCAGGCGCAGCACAGCCTGCGCGAGCTGGCGGACCTGCTCAAAGCCGAGGGCGTCGAGGTCAAGTACGCGATCCATCCGGTCGCGGGCCGCATGCCCGGCCATATGAACGTGCTGCTCGCCGAAGCGA
>CAIZGR010000540.1 GCA_903932535.1 uncultured Hyphomicrobiales bacterium
CCCTCTTGCCAAACGACACTAATACGAGTAGCGTTCCAATCGCTACTCGATGGCCGCTCAATTTGGCCAGTTTAATTGTCGCTAAGCGGCCATCATAATTGTCGCGCTGCACGAAGCAGATCGGCTCGACGACCGTCGCCGCCAGCGGCGCTTGGTCGGCCAACGTCACGCTGGCCAACACGGGCGCCAACGTCCTGACCGCGACCGACGCCAACGCCTCCGGGACCGGAACTTCCAACGCCGTCACCTACACGCTGCAGTCCTCGACCCCTCCGTCCTCGACCGGAGCGAAGGCCCCGACGCTGTCGATCGCCAATCATAACCTGACCGTCGCCGGAGGCGGCGGGACCGTCGGTCTCGGCGTCGGCGTGAAGGCGCCGGCTTCGTCGACCGCGACGAGCGTGACCATCACGGGCCTTCCGCAATACGATCGGATCGTCGACACGCTCGACCACGACACCTTCAAGGGAAGCTCGGTGACCCTGACCGCGGCGGAAGTCGACAGCGGGCTGACGCTGAGGTCGAGATACAACGGCGGCGGATCGCCGTCGTCGACGCTCACGATCACGGCGACGGACACCATGGGCGGCGTGTCCTACGTTTCGGCAGCGCAGACCATCGTCGTGAAGAATGCTTCCGCGTCCGCATCCGGCGCGCTGGCGAAAGCGATTTTTCCGCTCGCGCCGAGCCCGGCGGCGGACCCGGCCGGCGGCGTCGCGTCGCAGGGGAGCGGACAGGCGTCGGCCGGTTCGGATCTGGCTGCGGCGCTGTCGCATGACCGCGGCGCAGCGTTCGGGCTCGGCCATCCGGCGCCCGTCGACGGCGATGGGCGTTGGGGTGCGAACATTTTCGCGTCCGCCGCGCATCATGCCTGACGGCGTCCGAAAGGCGCGATGAAGGACGGAGGCGGACGGTCGTCCGTTCGCCTCCGCGATCAAGGGCGCAGACGCGAGGACGAATGGCGGCGTCGAACGAGATGCCGCAGCCGGCCGCGAACATCAGGAGCACGGGATTGAGGATGGCGAAGGTGAGACGCACCGGGTCGCGCAGGATCTCCACCGCTTCCCGCCGCGCGTAGGCCAAGAGCCGGCCGGAGCCGAGGCCGCCATGGATCGGCTCCGGCGGCGCGAACGCCTTTGCCTCCGGCGTCGGCGACCTCAAGAAGCCCGAAACGATCGAGCATCTCCTCGACGCGCAGGCTTCGCTCCGAGACGGGGAGGTCGAACAGCTTGGCGTGGAGCTGGAGGTTCCCGCGAACCGAGAGTTCGCCGAGGAGCGAGAAGGCCTGGGACATGTAGCCGACCCGCCGGCGCGCCTCCATATCGTCGCCGCTCACACAGCATTTCTAAGAGCCCCCCGCAGCACGATCCTCATTCGTTTTTTTGACCTGGGAGGAAGTGGGGCAGGATGGTGAAGGCGGTGAGGGCTTCGAGGAGGTCGAGCCAGGAGGGGAAGACCGCGAAGGTCGTCAAGGTTGCGAGATAAGCGAAGAAGCTCGTTCGCTTTTCGGCCGCTTTTCGGGCTCTTTGCCAGGGCGGCTCGACGAGGTCGAGCACGGGGCGCCAAGCGAAGGCGAGCATGTTGAGGGCGGCGCCCTAATGAATCCCTCATTTTTCCGAAACTCGAAAAAGCTTATTTTCGGATTCTGGGCGCGGCTGAATGCAGAGTCAGCCAACTGGGGGATCGATGCGGGCGCGGAAGGAGCGATCTGATTTTGTTCATGAATTCTCGAGCCGCATCCTCGCCGGCGATTGACACGCCAAGCACGTCCTGTCTTTGGCCAATGGAACGCTCGCGACGCCGACAATCCGTCCACGCTCGCGCTGCCATACCCTCAGTTCCCGTGACTCGGGCCACTAGGGCTGACGCTCAACGAGGAGAAAACCTCGGTGAGGGATGCGCGGGCGGAGGGCTTCGACTTCCTCGGCTACCCGTTCGGGGTCCATGTCCATCCTCGGGACGGCCAGAGGTATCCGGGCGCGAGCCCATCGCGGAAAAGCCTGAAACAGATCAAGACCAAGATCGGCGAACTGCTGGCGAGGGGGAACAAAGCGCCCAGGCCTGAAGTGAGCGGACGACTCAACCGCGTGTCGATCGGTTGGTCGGCCTGTTTCAGCTGCGGCTCCTGCACGCCCGCCTATCAGACCGTCGATCGACACGTCAGGGACTTTTTCGCCGAGCGGCGCAAGGAGGCGGGGCGCGGCGCGCAACGGTTCTCGGGAAGGCGATCTTCGGGGAACTCGGCGTGCACAAGCTCGATCGCCGGCCTCGGAAAGCCGCCGCCGTGGTCTGCAGGGAAATCTGTCGGAAAGCCGGATGCGAGAAACCCGTACGTCCGGTTTGATGAGCAAGGGAGACGGAACGATTGCCAAGGGCTCGAGTCACCGCGGCCTTCCTCGACTCTCTACCGCCGCTTCGCGGCTCGCGGGGACGGCGAGCGCGCTTGAAAGTCAGCCCAAAGAGTAACGGCCCGGCGCAGGACGCGCCGGGCCGCTCATCGAAGCGACGAATTGGTTTCGCCCGTCAGGCGAGCCCGTGCTTGGTCATGCTGTCCCGTTCCTGGGCCTTGAACTGGCCAAAGCGGGGCAGGAACTTGTCCCAGTCGATGATGTGCGAATCGATCTCCGGCCCGTCGATGCAGGCGTGCTTGCGCACCATCTTGCCGTCGATCGTCACCGGGACCATGCAGGCGCCGCACATGCCGGTGGCGTCCACCATGATCGCGTTGAGGCTCGCGACCGTCGGCACGCCGTAGGGCTTGGTCAGGTCGCTGACCGCGCGCATCATCAGCGGCGGCCCAATGGCGATCACTTCCGCGACCTTCCGGCCCTGCCCGGCGGCGTTTTCCTTGAGCAGCTCCTCGAGCGGCCCGGTCACGAAGCCCTTCACGCCGAACGTGCCGTCGTTGGTGGCGTAGATCACCCGGAGCCGATCGCCGAACTCCTTCTGCAGCGCGTCCACCCGCTCGCCCTCGCCGGTCCAGAAGAGGGCGCCCGCGGTGCGGAAGCCGGAGATCAGGGTCGCGTGGTTGCCGAGCTTCAGGTGGGACCTCAGGATCGGATAGACCGGCGGCAGGCCGAGGCCGCCCGCGCAGAACACGACCGTCTGGTTTCCTTCGAAGCGGTGCAGCTTGCTCGGCTGGCCGAGCGGGCCGGCGATGCCGGTGAAAGCCTCGCCGACCGCCATGGCGTTGATGCCGATCGAGCTGGCGCCGACCGCCTGGATGACGAGGTCGATCGTGCCGGCCTTCTCGTCCCAGTCGGCGAGGGTGAGCGGGATAAGCTCGCCCTTGGGCGTCGGCAGCACACGCACGAACTGCCCGGCCTGCGCGGATTTGGCGATCATCGGCGAACGGATCCGCATCTCGACGATGCCTTCGGCGAGATTGACCTTCTTCACCACCGTCTGCGGCGACTGACCGAGGTCGGTGTAGCGCGAGGCGCGCTCGACGAGGTCCTCGATCTCGGTCTTCGAGAACGGAATTTCGCCGACGATCTCGCGCGCCGCCGCCTGCCCGTCGCCCGCCGCGAGCACGGCGGTCGCGCCGCCGCGGGTCGCGTCGCCCCCGGAATAGACGCCGTCGAGCGAGGTCTTCTGCGTTCCGCCCCCGACCGTGATCGTCCCCCACTTGGAGGTCTTCAGGTCCGGCTCGCTGTTCTTGATGATCGGGTTCGACTCGTTGCCGAGCGCCATGATGACGAGGTCTACGGCCATGGTGTCGGTCGTGCCGGTCGAGACCGGCGCGCGCCGGCCCGAGGCGTCGGGCGGCCCGAGCTCCATCACGTCGAGAATGGCGTGACAGACATGCGCGGACTTTTCGCTGTGGAACTCGCGCGGCGAGCGCAGGACCTTGAGCGCGATCCCCTCCTCGAGCGCGTGATGCAGCTCCTCGACGCGGGCCGGCATTTCCGACTGCGTGCGGCGATAGACGATGGTCACGACGCCGCCGAGCCGCTGCGCGGTGCGGGCCGCGTCCATCGCGGTGTTGCCGCCGCCGATCACGATGACGTTCTTGTCCTTCACCTCGGGCAGGGGCGTCTCGTAGTCTTCGAGCCGGGCCTGCATCAGGTTGACGCGGGTCAGGAACTCGTTGGCCGACATGACGCCGAGCAGATGCTCGCCGGGAATGTTCATGAAGCGCGGCAGACCCGCGCCGGTGCCCACGAAGATCCGCCAGAAGCCGTTGTCCTTGAGGTCCTCGAGCGTGGCGGTCTTGCCGACGACGAAGTTGGTGATGAACCGGCCGCCGAGCAGCCGGATCTTGCGCACCACGTCGTCGATCAGCGTGTTCGGCAGCCGGAATTCCGGGATGCCGTAGCGCAGCACGCCGCCGAGTTCGTGAAACGCCTCGAAGATGGTGACGGGGAAACCCTGGGAGGAGAGGAGATAGGCGTTGATGAGGCCGGCGGGCCCCGAGCCGATCACCGCGATCGGCGGCTTGTCGGCCTTCGTCCACGGGCTCGCCCAGTTTTTCCAGCGCTCGGCGTCGGCGTTCGGCCGCGCCATCTTCTCCCGCTCGGGCAGGAACCATTCGAGCTGGCCGATTTCCAGCGGCATGCCGTTCAGCGTGCACACGCCGCGGCATTGCAGCTCCTGCGGGCAGACGCGGCCGGTGACGTCCGGCAGCGGATTGAGCGATTCGATCAGCCGCAGCGCGTCCCGGAACCGGCCCGTGCCGATGAGCTGGAGCATCTCGGGGATGTGGATCTTGACCGGGCAGCCGCCTTTCGGCTCGCGCCCCGGCCTCGGCACGCCGAGCTCGCACGCCCGGTCCTCGCATTGCTTGTCGCGCAGCGTCTCGAGCCACACGAGCATGTCGACCTCGCGGGCGCTGTAGCCGAGGTTCATGTAGCCGAGATAGCCCTGGTTCACGAGCTCGAAGTCGCGCGCCCGCTCCTCGGGTGAGCGGATGTAGGGCGGGATGCCGTTCTGCCCGGGCCAGCCCTGCGACAGGCCCTTGAACATCGGGTAGCGGTCCGACAGATGCGCGTCGATCGCGACGATGAACTTGCGCTTGAACTTGAGCGGCACGTTCCAGACGAAGCGCAGCAGGAGCGCGCTCATGTCGTCGTCGCGCAGCAGCAGGCGCCACAGGGCCTTGGTGAACTCGGGGCCGAGCGCCTCCTGCTTGAACTCCCACACGATCGCCTGGATGCCGTCGTCGACGAACATCTGCCTCAGCGACTGCGGGCTGTTCAGAAGCCGCTTGCGCAGGAGCGAAAGCTGCTTCTGGAACACGTCGAAGGCCTCGGTGTGCTCGAGCTCCTCGATCTCGTTCTGCGTCGCCTCGAGGGCGCTCGCGGCCTGCCGGTAGCGGGCGAGGTCGCGCTCGGCCGCTGCGGTCGTTCCTGTCTCAAAGCTCATGGATGATCTCCGAATCGCAGTTGGCGGCGACGCGGGCGATCTTCGCCTTCAGTTCCGGCGTGACCTTCACGCGCGCCAGAGCGCCCGGGATGAGATGCCCGACCTCCTTGGTCTCGCCGTTGACGACGATGCGGGTCTTTTCGAACAGCTCCGGGATCTCCTGGTAGCAGGTCTTGCAGTTGGAGCACTTGGCGACGTCCTCGTCCGCGAGCGACACCGGCGCGCCGCCGGCGGCGACCGCAGGCGCCGCGGCGGGGGTGGCCGAAGGCGCGTTGGAGAGGAGCCGCGTCACCGGTCCCGTCGGGGCGAAGGCCGCGATGGGCGGCGCCTTGGAGGCGGCGGCGAGTTCCGACATGGCCTGCGCGATCGAGTCGATCGAGGATTCGCGCGCTTCCGTCGCCTCCTTGAGCTGGAGCTGCAGCGCCGCCATCTCGACATGATGCTCGGCGTCGAGCTTCTCGACGTCGAGGCCGGCGAGCACCTGCAGGCTGCGCCAGTTGCGCCGACGCTCCCGCACGAGATGGACGAGGTCCTGCGACACTTCCAGCTTGGTGAGCTTCCCGCTGTCGTCGGTCGACCAGATGAACGGGGTCTTGCCCTCGCGCTCGGCGGCGTTGAGGTCGATGTACTCGTGGATCGGCGAGGCGACCGCGTCGGCGGGCAGGCGGCGGAACTGCTTGCGGAACCGCCCCTCCGTCAGCGCGAAGTCGGCCGGAGTCATCGGGATCTCGAGCAGCTTCTTCTGACCGTCCTCGACGTACTCGATCGTGGTCGACGCCCAGTCCTTCTCGACCTCGGGATTGCCTTCGAGCGAGAAGCGGCTGTGCAGGGTCGCGCCGCGGCGAGGATCATGGACGAACACCGGGTTCATCCGGCTCTCGACCGCGAGCCGCGCGTGGCGGTTGGCCAGCGGGTCGGCGATTCCCTGCTCGCCCTGGCAGGGCGTGTAGACGTCGAGCACGGCGGGCGAGTCGTTGTGGTTGAGGAACTCGACCACGTTCTTGAGGAAATGCGCCTGGAGCGCGGCGCAGCTCTGCACCACGAACACGTTCGGATGGAAGGCGGCGATCAGCGCCAGCTCCTTGCGCTCGTCCTGCTTGCCGTGGTGGGCGGCGCCGAACCGGGAGAGATCCGAGTCCTGCGCCGTGAGGCTCGCGGTCGAGGCCTGGCCGCCCGTGTTCGAATAGGCGCCGCTGTTCAGCACGACGACCTTGATCGGGGTCGTGGTGCTGAGCACGCGCGACAGCGCGCCGAAGCCGATGTCGTAGGTCGCGCCGTCGCCGCCCATGCTGATCACGGTCGGCATCAGGCCCATTTCTTCCTGCGAGAAGTCGGCCCAGCTCAGGGTGCGGAAGAAGCGGTCGTGCGTCTCCGGATCGTACTCGTCCCCGAGCTCGAGCTCGGCGATTCTCAGCGCGCGAACGTCGCTCGCCGCCTCCACCCCGAGGCCCTCGAACACGCCCTTGGCGACCGCGGGGGTGTCCTGGAAGAGGCTGTTCACCCACGGATCGTTGTAGGGGTTGAACGGGAAGGTCGAGGCGTAGACGCTGCTGCATCCGGTCGCGTTGGCGATGACCGCGCTCGCCGGCCCGTGCCCTCTCGGGCCGCTCTCCAGCAGGTAGAGGCGCTTCTCGAGCGTCGCGACCACTTCCTTTATGCGTTCGCGCCGCTGCGGATCGCGCTCGGTTTCCGAGACCGTTTGCAGCTTGGCGTTGAGCTTGTCGATCAGGCTCTCCACCTCGCGCATGTGGTCCTTGCGCCGCTTGTCGTGGATGGCGTGGTTGGTCCCGGTGACGAGCCGGATCGCCGTCACCTCGCCGCAGCCGCGGCAGGCGCCGTGGCCGCCGGTGGTGGCGTAGTAGTTGTTGCGGTCGAGCATCAGGCGCTTGGTGTCGCCGTCGGCCGCGATCGCCCCGTCGAGGAAGCGGGACGGCGTGTTGGGCAGCCGGCTCAGGAATTCGAACCGCGCCTGAAGCGTTTCGAGGACCGCCTCGTCCTGCTCGTGCGCGACCAGCGCGTGCGGGCCGCAGACGTCGACGCATTCGAGGCAGCCGGTGCACTTCCACGGGTCGACCGCGGCCGAGAACAGGCCGCCGCTTCCGGGATGCGCCTTCTCCATCGCGTCGAAGAACGGCCGGGTCTTGGCGACCGGGAAGGTCGCGAGGGCATTGGCGAGCCGCGCGAGATGGCCGCGGGTGACCGGGCTCTCGACGTCGAGCTTCTCGACGACGCCGGCGACGATCTCATGCAGCGGCGGCGGCTCTTTCGCGTTGCGGTAGACGTCGCGAACCGCGTCGGCGATCGGATAGATCTCGCGCCGGAGCGCTTCCCGCTGGGCCTCGGCGATGTCGAGCTGTTTGATGCCCGCCATCAGGAGGTCGCGGACGTCGTGGACCGTGTTCGGGATCGCCGCGTCCGGGCAGACGAGCGCGCATTCCATGCAGCCGGTGCAGAGGTCGGCGACGAACTCCGGCACGGTGCGGCGGAATAGGCCCTTGTCCTTGAAGGCCGCGCTGCCGGCCGGCAGGAACAGGCCCGCGCCCGGCATGACCGGCGCCTCGGCGATCGTCCCGTCGCGGAAGGCCGAGGCCATCACGTCGTCGAAATATTCGGCGTCGAGGAATCCCGACGGCGCGGGCGACCGCCCGGCGCGGCACATCGCGGCCGAAATGGCGACGGTGCGCGTGCTCTTATGGGCGGGCGTCTTGTCCGCCTCGACGAATTCGGGCTGGTTGTAATCGACCGCGCGGGTGGCCTTCAGGCCGTCGCGGATCACCGCCATGTTGCCTTCGACGACCGGGCCGCCCTTGGCGCCGAACTTCTTGGCGATCTGCGAGCGGATCTTGTGCAAGACCGCCTCTTCCGTCGCGCCCTCGGTGACGCGGTCGAAACTTCCGCACACCGCGCCGATGAAGGCGATGCCCATCATGCGGGTCTCGAGGTCCTCGGTCGGCGCGTGCTTCTTGGCGACCTCGAAGGCTTCGATGATGAAGAATTTGATCTTCTTGTCGCGGATGGTCTTGCGCGCCTGCTCGGGCAGCTCCTTCCACGCGGCGACGGGATCGAGGTTCGACTGGAGGATGAAGGTGCCGCCCTCGACGAGCCCGCGCAGCGGGTTCGAATGCGCGAACACCTTGTGGTCGGGCGAGACGACCAGCTCCACGTCCTCGAGCTCGGCGTTGGTGATCAGCACCGCCTCGGGGCTCAGGGTGATGTAGTAGTTGGTCGGGGCGCCGCTCTTTTCAGAGCCGTATTTCGGCGCGGCCCGCGAGTGCAGGTCGAGCGCGCCGGCCAGGATGTCGGTGAGCAGCTTGCCGGTGGCGATGGTTCCGTAGCCGCCGACCGAATGGAAGCGGATGCGGAACGCCGACTTCGGCAGAAGCGCCGGGTTGGGCTCGGCGTCGAGCGCCATCAGCTCGGTGTCGGGATAGGCGGCCTTCAGCCTCGCCTGCAATTCGGCGAGCTTCGGCGGCGGGTTCTTGGAGAAGAACTGCGAGCCGAGATAGACGAACGGCGCGTTGCGGGTCTCCATGTTCTTGAACGCGGCGATGAGATGGCGCGGCTGGAGATCGTGCGCGCCGAGGCCGAAAATCGCCGTCGTGATCTTGGGCGGATCGGCGAGCGGCAGAATGCCGGGATGGCGTTCGCCGTCGACGTTCTCGCGCGCCTTGAACAGGGCCTCGCGGACCATGGTGGTGAGCGCGGTGACGTCCGAGCGCTCGAGCACGGTCACCGCCTTCTTGCCGGCGAGCGCGGCGACGACCTCGGCCTCCGGGAACGGCTGCAGGAGCTTGACCGAGACGACGCCGACCTTCTTGCCTTGCGCGCGCAGGTGCGTTGCGACCGCCTGGACGTCGTCGGTGACCGAGCCGAGGCCGATCATGACGTATTCGGCGTCATCGCACATGTAGGTCAGGATCGGCGCGTATTCGCGCCCCGTCAGGTCGCTGTATTCCTTCATCACCTCGCGGGCGATGTGGGGAACCTCGCTGACGAAATGGGTGCGGTGGTCGACGGAGCCTGCCTGGAAGTCGGGCTGGTTCTGCACGCCGCCGGTGAGGCCGGGATTGTGGACGTCCACGAGCGCCGGCACCAGTTGGCGCGTGCCCTTCTCATGGGCGTTGAGCCACTGGCGGCGCCATTGCCCGCGCAGTTCCTCGGGAACCCACGCCAGCGTCTGCTCGACGAGCGCGCCGGCAGAGTCGGTCTCGACCGCGGCCTCGTTCGCGGTCAGGAAATCGCGTAAGCTTCGCAGGTCTTCCAGCCCGAAGCCGTCTCCCACCCGCACGAGATACTGGCGGAGCTGGAAGGCGCGGCCCTTGGCGCCGAACAGCATGTCCTGGGCGACGGTCGGGCATTTGATGCGGCTCGACGGATCGCCGAGGAACTCGCGCAGGAGCTCGGGCTCGGGCATCCGCGCTTCCGACAGCATGTGGCTGGTGGCGAAGCCGTCCATCGTGTTGGCGACCGGGATCAGCGACAGCGCGCTCAACCGATAGGCGATCGCGGCGAGGTCTGCCGCTTCCTGCGGGTTGCTGCCGAAGAGGACCGTGTAGCCGGACGGGAGCAGGGCGTAGATGTCGTCGTGGCCCGCCATCACGTTGAGCGAGTGCTTGGAGACGACGCGCGCCGCGACATGCAGAACGAAGCCGCCGACCTTCTTGCCGACAGTGACGTAATGGGATTCCATCCCGTACAGGATGCCTTGGCTCGACGAGGCGTTGGAGACGTACTTGCCGCCGGTCAGCGCCGCGCCGAGAGCGCCGCTCTGCGCGGAATGCTCGCCTTCCGGCTCGAAAAAGAAGGGGTGCTTGCCCCAGACGTTGATTCCGCCATTGGCGCGGAACGCCTCGTAGATTTCCGAAATCTCTGTCGAAGGGGTGATCGGGTAGCCAATCACGCCGCCGCAGACGCGGCTCATGACTTCTGCGACCGCGCCATTACCGTGAATGACGCTCTCTACGCCTGGATATTTTGCGGTCATATGTTCCCTGAGGATCCGCCAATCGCATCCTCACCACGACGGAGCTTTGTTCCCTTAGCCAAGGGACGCCGACGTCAAGCGCGGTCTTCGGGCTGCGGCAAATCTGGTCAGTCAGCCCTGGTCCCGCAGGCGTGGGTGCGAACCCCGGATGTCCTCCTCCTTCTCGTTCTGGTTCTTCGTCCGGGAAGCTTAATAGACCCGATGGGCGGCGGCGGGAAAGCTTTTTCGACTTTGGTCGCTGCGCAAATTGTCGCGGGGGCGCTTTTCGCGTAAATATCCCTGTTGCGGCTCGTCGGGCTGGGCGGCCGCCTCGGGGACTCATCATTGCGGGCGCAGCGCGACATCGTTCGGGTCGCAAGCCCCGCCAGAATTGAAAAGCTAGCGAAAACGCCGGCGGCCGATTTGATCCGCCTCAAATCCTGCGCGTTTCCAGGCGCTCCGATCGGTCTCCGCGACGGCGCGGCGCGCGGCGCTCCTCGGGGCGCGTCGGTCGCGAGGCTGGGAACGCGTCCGCTTTAAAAGTATGATGGCGCACGCCGGCAGGGCGCCCCGCTCGGGGCCGGGTCGCATCCCTGCGACCTCGGCTTTCCGGCGGGGCCCGCAGCGGGCTGCGATCCGCAACGACAACGAGGAAGCCGTCTTGACGCGCGCACGATCCGAGAGCGCCCTGTACCTGCTTGCGGGCGACCTGATGAATTCCCCGGCGGTGGTCGCCGAGGAGACGGCGACGGTCCGCGAGGTCGCGCGGCTGATGCTCGAGGAGGGCGTCGGCGCCGTTCCGGTCGTCGACGCTTCGGGCCGCGCGATCGGCATGGCCAGCGACGGCGATCTCCTCGGACGACAGGCGGATGACGGGCGCCGCGCCTGGTGGCTGACTATGCTCGCCGACCGCGCGAGCCCGAACGACGGGTTGGGAGCGGCCGGCGATCGCGCGGTTCGCGAGGTCATGTCGGCGCCGCTCATCAGCATCGCGCCGAGCGCGACGGTGCAGGACATCGCCGAGGCGCTGCAAAGCCATCGCATCAAGCGCCTGCCGGTGATCGACGACGGACGGGTGCTCGGCGTCGTCGGGCGCGGGGACCTTATCTGCGTGGTCGAAAGCATTCCCCGCGCGCGGCTGGACGCAGACTCCGGCGCCGGCGTCCTCGGCTTCCTCGAATCCCTGATCGGCGGGGCGTCGTTGCGCGGCGGCCTCGAGCGGACGCCGCCGGCGCCGGCCAGCACGGTGACGACCGGACACGCCCAGCGGCAGGAAGGCTATTCCGCCTCCGCCTTCCGCAACAACGTGCGCATGTACAAGAGCGAGACGTTCGATCGCAAGCAGCAGGCGCGGCGCGAGGCGGAGCTCGACCGGCGCCGGCAGATCAAGGCGCTGCTCGACCACCACGTCAGCGGCCAGCTCTGGCGCGAGATGATCGAGCACGCCGAGCTCGCTGCGCGCGGCGGCGAGACGGAGCTCATGCTGCTCCGCGTTCCCTCGGACCTGTGCGCCGACGGCGGCCGCACGATCGACGTCGCGGAGCCCGGCTGGGAAGAGACGCTGCGCGGCGAGGCCGCCGAGATCTACGACCGCTGGCGCAAGGAGCTGAAGCCGCAGGGCTTCGGGCTCAGCGCACGCATCGTCTCCTACGACGACGGGATCATCGGCGACATCGGGCTCTATCTGACCTGGGGCGAGTAGGCGCGGCGCGCTGTCGCCCTGGCGCTGGATTGGGCGGCGCAAGGGGACATCGATCTCTTGCCCACAAGGCAGGAGCGTTGATCAGGGCGAAAAGGTCGTCATAACGCGAGCGACGAAAAAAACTTACGTTTGTATTGACAAATGCCAATACGATATGCATATGGGCCGATAGAAGTCGAGGGATTCGACTGGGATGGCGGCAACCGCGAGAAATGACAAGGGGACGGCATGACGGTGGCGGATGTCGAGAGCGCGTTCTCCAATCCGGTCGTGATCCTGCCGGACAAGGACAATCCGGCTGGAGAACGGCGCTTTCGCGCGATCGGACGAACCGCCGCCGGGCGGGCGGCTTTCATCGTCTTTGCGATGCGCGACAAGGCCGGACAGCGCATCCGCCCGATCAGCGCGCGGTTCATGCACAAGAAGGAGGTCGAGGCCTATGAAAAAGCCTATCCCGACGTTTGAGACGGACAAGGAAGCCGAAGACTTCGTCGATACCGCCGATTTGAGCGCATACGATCTCGCCGGAGGTGAGGTCGTGCGCTTCGAGTTGAAGCGCAAGGACAAAGCGGTCACGCTCCGCTTGCCCGGCGAATTGCTCGACGCCGTGCGCGCGCGCGCCGAGCGCGCCGGCATGCCGTATCAGCGCTTCATCCGCATGGCCGTCGAACGCGCTTTGCAGGAGCCGAAGTCCAGCAGCGGTTGACGCGGAGTCCACTGGATCGCTACGCCCTTGGAAAAGCTGGCGGCCGAACTCGGCGTCGAAGACCCAGCCTATTTCAATCGATTCTTCAGGCGCTGTACCGGCCTTACGCCGCGCGCATCGCGAGAATGGCAGCACGCGGCGCCGTGAGGGGGCCTTAGGTTAACTCCGGCGCCTTGTGCCGAGCGGTATCAAGGGTGAACGGCACGCTTTGTTTTGCGCACAAGCCTTCGTAAATCCAGGAACCTCCAGAGGCGATAGCCGCCACTTTTCGACATGATGGTTAGCATTATTAACATAATTATGACGATTATTTTCCGTTGACTCTGAGCGAACGAATGAACACTGAAGCCACAACAAGAAGCGGATCGGTGTCTTCGTTTGAGGAACGGCTCAAGCTAGCGTCGTCAGCCGCGAGTGTTCTAACTTTTATTGGAATTACGCCTGCGAACATCCATTGGTACGCAGTGTGAGGTTCGAAGTCGAGGAATGCAAGACGCGGAGACAAGCCGTTCGTCATTCATGGAATTTTTAAAGACGGCGCTCGGAACCGACGCAATCGACCCGCCGGAGCACTGCCTAGGCAACGGCAATCAACATAGATAAGATACAATATACAATCTTTTCAAAAATATAACGGGTATTATGACCTGATTCTTGTTCGTTCCTGCTTCGATTCCGGCGCGCGGCATACTTGGATGCGGCTGTATAGCTTCGGTCTTTCGACTACACTCGCACCGAACCGCAATCTGATGGACAACGACATCGTAAACTAAAGCTTTTGTTCGTTCTTCGTCCAACCGCGACGTCGCGTGATTGGGCTAACTTAACCGGCGCATTTCGACCCTCTGCCGCGCCTGCGCTACGACCGGCCTCGCCAGCGCCTCGACCTCCCCCCGCATCCAGCGGTCGCTCGCGTCGGCTCCGGATGAGGAAAATCGGCGGGATCGGACGGGGAACGGGGTGCGGCGCCGAGGCGAGCCCTTGAAAGGGGCCGAGCCCTTGGAGGCTCGACGACGGCGACGAGCAGCCTGTGCCGCGCGCGCGTCGAAACCCGGCCGATCGAAATCACTCATGCGATTTATGGTAATCCAGCCTTGTTCTTTGGCGATGCGCGCCGTAATTGGGAGCCTGAGAACAGAGGTCCGGGAGGAGGCCGATGCCTGAATTTCATGAGATTTACGGCACTACGCCGTTCGACGGGACGGTCGCGAGGCGCGGCTACGCGCTCAACAAGATGTGCTTCTCGTTCAATAGCGCGCAAAATCGTGAGACCTTCCGCAAGGACGAGGACGCCTACATGCGCGCCTACGGCCTCAATCCGCAGCAGGCCGCGGCGATCCGCAATCGCGACGTGCTCGGCCTGCTCGACGCGGGCGGCAATGTCTATTACCTCGCCAAGTTCGCCGGCATCCTCGGGCTCGACGTGCAAGACCTCGGCGCGGCGCAGACCGGCATGACCAAGGAAGCGTTCAAGGCGCGCCTTGTCGCCCAGAACGACCAGCCCGAAACCCTCTGAGCGGAAGACGCGAACATGGCCAGGATCGTCGGCGGACTCGCCACCTCGCACATTCCCGCCATCGGCGGGGCCATCGCCAAGGGCCTGCAGAAGGAGCCCTACTGGAAGCCGTTCTTCGACGGTTTCGACCCGGCGCGCGAATGGCTCGCCAGGGAGAGGCCGGACGCCGTCGTGGTGTTCTACAACGACCACGGCCTCAACTTCTTCCTCGACAAGATGCCGACTTTCGCGGTCGGCGCGGCGCCGGAATACCGCAACGACGACGAGGGCTGGGGCATCCCGACCCTGCCGCCGTTCAAGGGAATCCCCGAGCTTTCCTGGGCGGTCATCGATCATCTCGTCGCCAAAGACTTCGACATCGTCACCTGTCAGGAAATGCTGGTCGACCACGCCTTCACCGTGCCGTTGAAGCTCTTCTGGCCCGACGACGACGCGCCGCCCGCCGTGCCGGTGTGCATCAACACCGTCCAGTTCCCGCTGCCGAGCGCGAAGCGCTGCTGGGCCATGGGCAAGGCTGTCGGCGAAGCGATCGCGGCCTGGGACGAGGACATGAAGGTGGTGACGATCGGCTCGGGGGGCCTCAGTCACCAGCTCGAGGGACAGCGCGCCGGATTCATCAACAAGCCGTTCGACCTCGAGTTTCTCCGATCCATGGTCGACGATCCGGAATGGGCGACGCAGTTCAGCATTCTGGAGCTGGTCGAGAAGACCGGGACACAGGGGGTGGAGCTGCTCAACTGGCTCGCCGCGCGGGCGGCCTCGCCCGGACGCATGCGCAGGGTCTGCCAGAATTATCACATCCCGATCAGCAACACGGCCGCGGCCACGCTGGTGCTCGAGGCGGCGTGAAAGGTGCGCTCCTCCCCCATTGTGGGGGACGCCAATCGCCTCCGCCTAGTCACCTGCTCCCGCGCGCGCTTGCAGGCGCAGGCGCCGGAGCTAATATCCCCGGACAGCGCACGAAGACGCCCGGCGGGAGGCAACGCGCTGGCCGGCCCATGCTCTCGAGAGCGTGTCCTCCGCTGACGACGCCTGGATTTCGCAAGGGAGGAAGCGCCGCATGATCATCGACTGTCACGGCCATTACACCACCGCTCCCAAGCAATTGGAGGCTTGGCGCAACCGGCAGATCGCCGGGATCGCGGACCCGGCGGTCATGCCGAAGCCGTCCGAGCTCTCGATCAGCGACGACGAATTGCGCGAATCGATCGAGGCGAACCAGCTCAGGTTCATGCGGGAGCGCGGCGCGGACCTCACCATCTTCTCGCCGCGCGCGAGCTTCATGGCCCATCACATCGGCGATTTCGCCGTCAGTTCCACCTGGGCCGCGATCTGCAACGAACTCTGCTGGCGCGTCGCAAAACTCTTCCCTGAAAATTTCATCGGCGCGGCGATGCTGCCCCAGAGCCCCGGCGTCGACCCGAAGACCTGCATTCCCGAGCTGGAAAAGTGCGTGAAGGACTACGGCTTCGTCGGGATCAACCTCAACCCCGACCCGTCCGGCGGGCATTGGACGAGCCCGCCGCTGACCGACCGGCATTGGTATCCGATCTACGAGAAGATGGTCGAATACGACATTCCGGCGATGGTGCATGTCTCGACGAGCTGCAACGCCTGCTTCCACACCACCGGCGCCCATTACATCAACGCCGACACCACGGCCGTGATGCAGCTCATCCAAGGCGACCTTTTCCGGGATTTCCCGACCTTGCGCTTCGTCATCCCCCACGGCGGCGGCGCCGCGCCCTACCATTGGGGCCGCTATCGCGGCTTGGCGCAGGAGCTGAAGAAGCCGCTGCTCAAAGATCACCTGCTCAAAAACGTGTTCTTCGACACCTGCGTGTATCACCAGCCGGGGATCGACCTGCTGACCAAGGTCATCCCGGTCGACAACATCCTCTTCGCCAGCGAGATGATCGGGGCGGTGCGCGGGATCGACCCGGAGACGGGCCACAACTACGACGACACCAAGCGCTACATCGAGGCGACGGCGAACCTGACGCCCGAGGAGCGCCACAAGGTCTACGAAGGCAATGCGCGGCGCGTCTATCCGCGCCTCGACGCCGCGCTGAAGGCCCAAGGCCGATAGGGAGACACGCTGATGACCGAACTCGGAGTCGTCCGACGCAAGATCGCGCGCGCCGACCTCGCCGCCGTCGACAAGCTCGCCGCCTTCGGCGTCGCGACCGTCCATGAGGCGTTGGGCCGCGTCGGCCTGATGCAGCCGTACATGCGTCCGATCTACCCCGGCGCGCAGATGTCGGGCACGGCGGTCACGGTGCTGCTGCATCCCGGCGACAACTGGATGATGCACGTGGTCGCGGAACAGATTCAGCCCGGCGACGTGGTCGTCGCCGCGATCACCGCCGAATGCACCGACGGCTTCTTCGGCGACCTGCTCGCGACCTCGTTCCAGGCGCGCGGCGCCCGGGCGCTGATCATCGACGCAGGCGTGCGCGACGTGAAGACGCTGACCGAGATGGGCTTTCCGGTCTGGAGCAAATGCGTCAGCGCCAAAGGCACGGTGAAGGCGACACTGGGCTCGGTCAACGTTCCGGTCGTCTGCGCCGGCGCGCTGGTCAATCCGGGCGACGCGATCGTCGCCGACGACGACGGCGTGGTCGTGGTGCCGGCCGCTTGGGCCGAGAAGACCGCCGCCGCGGCGGCGGCGCGCGAAGCCAACGAGGGCGGCAAGCGCGCTCGGCTCGCCTCCGGCGAGCTCGGCCTCGACATGTACAAGATGCGCGAGCCGCTGGAGAAAGCCGGCCTGAAATACATCGACTGAGGGCTACGGCCATGAGCGCGACAGGCAAACCCGTCACCGGGCCGTTCGAGAAGACCAAGGGCTGGCTCGACTGGTGCGACAAGCCCAGCAAGCCCGATTTCGTCCTGCCAGAGGGCAGCGTCGACGCGCACTGCCACGTGTTCGGCCCGGGCGCGGAATTCCCGTACGCGCCCGAGCGCAAATACACGCCCTGCGACGCGAGCAAGGCGGAACTCTTCGCGCTGCGCGACCGCCTCGGCTTTGCCCGCAACGTCGTCGTTCAGGCGACCTGCCACGGGGCCGACAATTCCGCCATGGTCGACGCCTGCCTTGCGAGCGGCGGCCGAGCCCGCGGCGTCGCGACGGTGAGGCGCAGCGTCGGCGACGACGCGCTTCGTCGCCTTCACGACGCCGGGGTGCGCGGGGTGCGCTTCAACTTCGTCAAGCGCCTTGTCGACTTCACGCCGAAGGACGAACTGATGGAGATCGCCGGCCGCATCGCGAGGCTCGGCTGGCACGTCGTCGTCTATTTCGAGGCGGTCGACCTGCCGGAACTCTCGGACTTCTTCACCGCCCTTCCGGCGACGGTCGTCGTCGACCACATGGGCCGCCCCGACGTCACAAAGCCGATCGACGGACCAGAATTTTCACTGTTCCTGAAGTTCCTGCGCGACCACTTGAACGTCTGGAGCAAGGTGTCCTGCCCAGAACGGCTCTCCGTGTCCGGTCCGCCGGCGCTGAACGGCGCCGGCCAAGCCTATCGCGACGTCGTTCCTTTCGCCCGGCGCGTGGTCGAGGAATTCCCGGACCGCGTCCTCTGGGGCACGGACTGGCCCCACCCCAACCTCAAGAACCACATGCCCGACGACGGCCTTCTGGTCGATTTCATCCCCCATATCGCGACGACGCCGGATTTGCAGCGCAAGCTTTTGGTGGACAATCCGATGCGGCTCTATTGGCCCGAGGAACAGGGAGGCTGACCCATGGCGCTCGACAAGGCGTTCAAGGAAATTCCCGGCACGATCGTCTTCGACGCCGAGCAGGCGCGAAAGGGATACTGGCTGAACCAGTTCTGCATGTCGCTGATGAAGGCCGAGAACCGCGCCCGGTTCAAGGCCGACGAGCGCGCCTATCTCGACGGCTGGAAGCTGACTGAAGAGCAGAAGCAGGCGGTCGTCGACCGCGACCTCAACCGCATGATGGAACTCGGCGGAAACATTTACTTCCTGTCGAAGATCGGCGCGACCGACGGCAAGAGCTTTCAGCAGATGGCCGGCTCGATGACGGGAATGAGCGAGGAAGACTACCGCGCGATGATGCTCGCCGGCGGCCGCAGGATCGACGGCAACCGCAGGATCGGCGAGGACGGCGACGCGCAGCGTCCCCGGAAGGACTGACGCATCCACCGACTTCAGGACACGGGAACATGGCCCGCATCACCGCCTCGCTCTACACCTCGCACATCCCCGCCATCGGCGCGGCCTTCGACCTCGGTAAGACGCATGAGGATTACTGGAAGCCGGTGTTCGCCGGATACGACTTCGCCAAGGCATGGGTGAAGACGCACACGCCCGACGTGATCTTTCTCGTCTACAACGATCACGCGACCGCCTTCAGCCTCCAGATGATCCCGACTTTCGCGATCATGACCGGCCCGGAATTCGACCCGGCCGACGAAGGCTATGGCGCGCGCCCGGTGCCGAAGGTGATCGGCCATCCGGAGTTGGCCTCGCACATCGCCTCGGAGGTGATCCAGCAGGATTTCGACCTGACCATGGTTAACGAGATCGACGTCGACCACGGCCTCACGGTGCCGCTGAGCTGCGTTTTCGGCAAGGTCGAGGCGTGGCCGTGCAAGATCATCCCCTTCGCCGTCAACGTGGTGCAGCACCCGGTGCCTTCGGGGGCGCGCTGCTTCGCCCTCGGTCAGGCGATCCGCAAGGCGATCGAGAGCTATCCCGAGGATCTGAACGTCCAGATCTGGGGCACGGGCGGCATGAGCCACCAGCTCCAGGGGCCGCGCGCCGGCCTGATCAATCGGGAATGGGACAACAGGTTCCTCGACGCGCTGATCGACGACCCAAAGGCCCTCGCGAAGACGCCCAATATCGACTACGTCCGCGAGGCGGGGTCGGAGGGCATCGAGCTGGTGATGTGGCTGATCGCGCGCGGCGCGATGGCCGACGTCGCCGGCGGCGGGAGGCCGAAGGTGGCGCACCGGTTCTACCACGTGCCGGCGTCGAACACCGCCGTCGGTCATCTCATTCTGGAAAACGTAGCCTGATCCTGATTCCCCTCACGCATTTCACCACGAAGGACACCAAGGAACACAAAGCCGGCCACAGCGCGCTTCTTGGTGATCCTTCGTGACCTTTGTGGTGAGCAGGAGCGCGCGCTTTCCACGAGTTTCATAGGAGCGGGTTCATGACGTCTTCGATCAAAGTCGCGCTCGCGGGCGCCGGCGCCTTCGGTCTCAAGCATCTCGATGCGATCAAGCTCATCGACGGGGTCGAGGTCGTCTCGCTCGTCGGGCGCGAGCGCGACAAGACCGAGGAGGCGGCCCGGAAATACGGCGTCGGCCACGTGACCACCGAGCTTTCCGAGTCGCTGAAAGTCCCCGGCCTCGACGCGGTGATCCTGGCGACGCCGACCCAGATGCACGCCGCCCAGGCGATCGCCTGCCTCGAGGCCGGCAAGCACGTGCAGGTCGAGATCCCCCTCGCCGACAGCCTGAAGGACGCCGAGGCGGTTGTCGCGGCGCAGAAGAAGACGGGGCTCGTCGCCATGGCCGGGCACACGCGCCGCTTCAATCCGAGCCATCTATTCGTGCGCAAGCGCATTCTCGCTGGCGAATTCCATATCCAGCAGATGGACGTGCAGACCTATTTCTTCCGTCGCACCAACATCAACGCGCTGGGACAGCCGCGCTCCTGGACCGACCATCTCCTCTGGCACCACGCCGCGCACACGGTCGACCTGTTCGCGTATCAGGCGCGCTCGCCGATCGTGAAGGCGAACGCGGTCGAAGGGCCGATCCATCCCGACCTCGGCATCGCGATGGACATGAGCATCCAGCTCAAATGCGCCAACGGCGCGATCTGCACGCTGTCGCTGTCGTTCAACAACGACGGGCCGCTCGGCACCTTCTTCCGCTACATCGGCGACAGCGCGACCTACATCGCCCGCTACGACGACCTCTTCACCGGCAAGGACGAGAAGATCGACGTGTCCAAGGTCGACGTCTCGATGAACGGCATCGAGTTGCAGGACCGCGAGTTTTTCGCCGCGATCCGCGAAGGCCGCGAGCCCAACGCCAGCGTCGCGCAGGTGCTGCCCTGCTACCAGGTGCTGGGGGCGCTGGAGAAGCAACTCGCGGCGGCCTGATCGGACTCCCCGCCGGGCTCCTCGCTGTTTGGATTGAAAGGCTCACAAGTGCCGATCATCGCAAGTCGGCGCGCACGTTAGCGCCCCGACCTCGTCACAGAGAGGCATGGGTGTCGTACCAACCCGGCAACTCTCCGCGATATCCAGTCAAGACTTTGTAAGCGATTCGCGGGATTTTCCCGGCCGGTCCGATCTTGGTCAAAAAACCATAATCGCCAAAGACTTGGTAAAGGCGGAATATGAACTTGTATCTTTCGACGATCTCGTCATAGCTCATCCACGCCATCGCGAGGTCGTCGCCGAACGGGCCAGACGCGCAATCCTGGAACACATAATTGACGCTCCGGCCGTCGATTGTTTTGGTCGAGATCGACGTTCCGGGGATAGTCGACTGCTGGACGGCCTTGAATTTTTTGTATCCGAGGCTACGTAAATTCTCAATCTCCTCTTGCAGATCAGAAAATACGACTTTTTCCGACTCGACCGACATATATTGCGGCACGATGTCCAATTTTCGCATGCTATCGAGAATGTATTTGTCCTGTCCCTCTATATCCACTTTCATATAGAATGGGACACCGAATCGCCGGTAGGCATCCGCCATATCAACACGATTGACTTTTATCAGTTCGTTGCTCGAGCCCAGCATCTCGTTTCTTTTCGCCCATGCTTCGTGGACGGTTCCCCAAACGCTGTTTTCGTCGATATAGAAATCAATCGTCTCGCCGCGGTCCGCGGGGCCAATGGCGCCTTCCACCAGGATCAGGCGCCCGGCGTCAATCGCATCCCGAAATCTCGATCGGCATTCGTCGGCGAGGCGCGGATTGGCTTCGAACCCTATGACTCTGTAACCCTTTGTCAGATAGAAATCCGTGTCCTCGCCTTTATGCATGCCGATATCGAACACCAAATCCCGAACAATTTCGTTCATCTTGTCGATCTCCTGTCCGCATAAAGGCGAAAACGTCGTCTCCCGCCGCGCCCGGACTCTCTCCGACCCCGTCAAACTCCCACAATATAAGACTGCATTTCGGCCGTGGTCAAAACCGAACGGCTAACCTGAAAGGTTGATCGCCCTGCTCAGGGGCCAGCCGATGGCGGCGATCGAGGCTTGGCCCCGAAGCCGGCCGCTTTCGTGGCCATGCTGGCGCGAGCAGGGACGATGTCTTTATCGCAACTCCGCCGTGAACTTCTGGACCTTCTTGCAGGCGTCCTCGAGCTGGGCGAGCGAGGTCGCATAGGAGACGCGGAAGTTCGGGCCGGCGCCGAAGGCGCTCCCATGCACGACGGCGACGCCCGTTTCCTCCAGAAGCTCGCTCACGAAGTCCTCGTCTGTCCGGATCACGTTTCCCGACGGCGCCGTCCGGCCGATCGCCTCGGCGACGGAAGGGTAGACGTAGAACGCGCCTTCCGGCTTCGGGCAGGTGATGAACTTCGCCTGGTTCAGCATCGAGACGACGAGGTCGCGCCGCTCCTCGAACGCCTTGCGGCGAACGGCGATGAAGTCCTGCGGGCCGGTCAGCGCTTCGACCGAGGCCCATTGCGCGATGGTGCAGGCGCCCGAGGTCTGCTGGCCCTGGACCATGTCCATCGCCTTGATCAGCGCCGCCGGGCCGGCGGCGTAGCCGATGCGCCAGCCGGTCATGGCGTAGGCCTTGGACACGCCGTTCATGGTGAGCGTGCGCAGTTTCAGTGACGGCTCGATCTGCACCGGCGTCGTGAACGTGAAATCGCCGTAGACGAGATGCTCGTACATGTCGTCCGAGAGCACCCAGACGTGCGGATGGCGGACCAGCACGTCGGTCAGCGCCTTCAGTTCGTCGCAGCTGTAGGCGGCGCCCGAAGGGTTCGACGGCGAGTTCAGGACGAGCCACTTGGTCCGCGGCCCGATCGCCTTCTCGAGCGCCTCCGGCTTCAGCTTGTAGCCGTCCTCGAGCCGGGTCGGCGCGATCACCGGCTCGCCGCCGTTGATGAGCACCATGTCCGGATAGCTCACCCAGAAGGGCGCCGGGATGATCACCTCGTCGCCCTTGTTCAGGCTGACGAGAAAGGCGTTGTAGAGAATCTGCTTGCCGCCCGTGCCCACGATGACGTCGGAGGCCTCATAGTCGAGCCCGTTCTCGCGCCTGAATTTCTGGGCGATCGCCTCCCGCAGCGGCGGAATGCCGAGCACCGGCGGATACTTGGTCTCGCCGCGCTGGATCGCCGCGATCGCGGCTTGCTTGATGTTGTCGGGCGTGTCGAAATCCGGCTCGCCGACCGAGAGCGAGATCACGTCGCGGCCCTTGGCTTTCAGGTCTCGCGCCTTCTGCGTGACCACCATGGTCGCGGACGGCTTGACGCGGCTGAGGGCGTCCGACAGGAAAACCATGGACTCTGTTTCCTTTTCTGATTTCAAGAAATGCCTACGATAGCATAGAGAGGCGGGCGGGCTACGGCAACCAGCGCCTGCGCGCGATCGAGCGGTTCCCGTCATCGTGTTCGACGGCGTTTTCGGATTCCGCGCTGTTGCGCTCGTTGCGGCCCCGGGGTTCGGCGGCGAGGCGGCCCCGGGCTCACGCCCGGAGCGAAGGGGGAAGCGGCCGTTGGCCGAAGTCGATCGTGCTTCGCCGGAGGATCCGGCCGGCAGCGTCGACCACAAGACGAAACCGGGTGCCGCGCAGGAAGAACGTCAGCCTCGTCAAACCGTCGTCCTCGTCCTGGCCGAGTTCGCAACGGCTGGTGATCGCGCCCGATCGCAGCAGCGGTTGGACATCCGCTGCGGCAATCCCGAGACCTTGGGCGATCGTCTCCGCGTCCACGGTCGGGGAACCGTGCTCGAAGCGCACCGCGCTCGGCGTAGACGTCATCGCAAGACTCCGATTGAAAATTGGTATTCTCAGCGCCAGTATAAGGCTATATTCGCGCCGTGAAACAAGGGTTGGGCAAAAAACCGCCATGCCTGGGACGGCGTCTCCGAGATCAAGTTGAACGTGACCGCTTCTCGCTTGCTCGAGAAGAGGTCCGCGCGCCTCTGCAGACGCCGGCCGGCGGTCCGCGGCGGTCTGCATGCGCCATGCCGCTTTGGGACTTCGACATGCGACTTCTGGCCTCGACCGACTACGCTTTGCGCATTCTGATGCTGCTCGGCCAGGACCCGCCCGAGGACACGACCAATGTCCCGGCGCTCGCGCAAAGGCTCGGCGGCCTTTCCCGCAATCATCTGCACAAGATCGTGCAAGAACTCGCCGCGCTGGGAATCGTGCGGACGGTGCGCGGCGCGGGCGGCGGCGCCCGGCTGGCGAAGCCGGCTCGGGAGGTGAGGATCGGCGCGCTGGTGCGCGCCTTGGAAGCGGATCAGGCGATCGTCGAATGCTTCCGCGCCGACCACGGCTGCTGCAAGCTCGAGTCCGGATGCCGCCTTCGTCCGATGCTGCGAAAGGCGCGCGAAAGTTTCTACGAGACGCTCGACGCCTGCACGCTCGCGGATTGTCTCGGCCGGCCGGCGGCGGGATAAAGCCGTCCAACGGCGCCTGTCACTTCAGCGTTGCGAGATAGGCGATCACGTTCGCGCGATCTTCCGGCTTCGGAAGGATGGCGAAAGTCATCTTCTTTCCCGGGACCATGCCATTCGGATCGGCGAGATAGGCGTCCACCCTCGCCTCGTTTTAGGTTTTGTCGGCCTTCTTCATCCCTTCGGAATAGGAAAAGCCCGGAAGGCTCGCCGAATGCCGCCCGACGACGCCGAACAGCGACGGGCCCAGAAGGGTCTTGCCCGGCTGGGGCGAATGACAGATCGCGCGTTTCGAGAAGATCATTTTGCCGGCCGCCGCGTCGCCACCTGCGTAAACAGCGGACGAGAGAAAAATGGCAGCCAAGATCGCTTCCGTTTCGTCGCGCCCTCAGGGCTGTTCAACGCTCTCTACTGAGTCCGATTTGCAACACGTTTTGACGCATTGACGGGCGACGCGCGAAGGAGGATTCCTCGGATCAAGAAAGTCCGAATCTGTGTCTGGCGACCAAATCACTTGGGGGTCGCCCCTTGAAATCATGCGAACACCGTCTCTCGCTGCTCGCGACAATTCCCGATCCGCGCCGCGCCGAGGGCAAGCTCTACCAACTGCGGCACGTGCTTCTTTTTTCCATCTTCGCCATTGTGAGCGGCGCCAACTCGTGTCGCAGTCTGCAGACCTATTTCAGAGTCCATCGGGAGAAGCTGAACGAAGCTTTCGGCATCCGTTGGAAAAGGCCGCCCGCGCATACGGCCATCCGCTATATCCTGCATCGGCTCAGCGCCGAGGACGTCGAAAGAGTTTTCCGCGAACACGCCGCCAACCTCGATAGTGCGCCCGAAGGCGCGAACGCGCGCGTCGTCGCGTTCGACGGCAAGACGCTGAAGGGCCGTTTCGACAACTTCAACGACACCAAGGCCAAGCAGGCGCTCAGCGCGTTCGCCGTCGACACCCGGCTGGTGCTGGCGCATATCGAGATCGACAAAAAATCCAACGAAATCCCGGCCATGCAGACCCTGTTGCGCGAACTCGGCCTGGCCGGCCATATCGTCACCGCCGCCGCGATCCACTGTCAAAAAAAACTTTCGAGGCCGCCGACGCCGCCGAGGCGCACCTGATCGTTCAGCTCAAAGACAATCAGCCGACCCTGTGTCGGAAAGCGGAATCCGCCTGCGCCGCCGGCGAGCCGCTGTCGAGCGTCCAGACCGTCGACGCGAAAAAGCGCAACCGCCATGAAACCCGCACGGTTACCGTGTTCGACGCCGGGCCCGCCGTCAAAGACACGCAAAGGAAGCCCCATGTCGCCGCCATCATTCGGGTCGAGCGATCTGTCGGCTCCTACCAACCCGCCACCGGCCTGTGGAAGCAATCGCACGAATCCTCGATATATCTGTCCAATCGCCCGGTCGACGCAAAAACCGCCGCCTGCGCCATCCGCAACCACTGGGGCATCGAGAACACATCCCATCACGCGCGCGACGTCACGCTCCGCGAGGATGCCTCGCGCATCCGAAAAAATCCGGATGTCTTCGCCAGAATGCGAAGCCGGGCCTCCAACATCCTGCGCTGCAATCAGTCCGAAACAATCTCTCAGGACCGCTTCGCCGCCGCGATCGCAGGCATCGAAGCCGTGCTCGCAATGACCCTCAGTAGAGAGCGTTGAACAGCCCTGCCGGTCGACGCCCAGGATGATCAGCCGCAACC
>CAIZGR010000541.1 GCA_903932535.1 uncultured Hyphomicrobiales bacterium
CTGGCGGTGAGCGACAACCTGCACTGATGTGCGTTACCATCGCTGAGACACAGGACAACCCCGCCGCCACGCGCGGCAAACCAGGAGCAAGTGCATGGCGTCGAACACCCTCGTCAAGAACCTGCTGGACCAGGCGTACACGCTGCCGAGCCCGTACAACATCACGCTCGGCCCGGCCGGCTCGCTCAACGGGGCGGTGGTCATCCCCGACACGCTGGCCAACGTCCTGGCCAACCTCGGCGGCGCCGCCGCGACCGTCAACATCCTCATGCTGAGCACCACCACCTCCCCGGCGACCATCGCGCTCGCCACCCTGGCCAACCAGATCACCCTCTCCAACGGCACCGTCAGCGGCAAGAACACGAACTGCACGTGCGCGGTCACCGACGCCGCCGGCAACGCGCTCGCCGCCGCCGTCGAGGTCAAGATCGTCGTCACGCCGAAGAGCGGCACGGTCACCATCGCCGCCGCCAGCAGCCCCGTCGGAACCTTCAACTGGACGAACAGCCAGGTGGCCTCGATGACCACCACCGCCGCCGGCCTCTTCAGCTTCAACGCCGCGGACACGGCCGCCGAGGACGTGCTGATCGAGGTCGTGTCCAACGGCATCCGCAGCACCGTCAAGCGCATCACGCTCACCACCTAGCACGCGGGGCATTGGAATCGCTGGACGGCTGCCCCCACCCTCCCCGGCCGTCCAGCTCCGTCGAGTCCCAATGTCTGGTCTTGCGCCTTGGAGACTGTCGCGGACGGCAGGACCCCTTTAGGAGCCCATGGTCACCGCGCGCGAGTTCAGAGCCCTCGCCGAAGCGCACCGCCGGGCTCTTGCCCGCCTGACGCAGCGCCGTGGAGCCGTCGAGCTGAAGGCGCTCTACGATCGCGCGACCGCGGAGATGATGCGGAAGCTCCGTGCGTCGACCCGCCACCTTGGCACCGACGCGTTCACGTCGCACCAGGCGAGGATGATTGTCGCGCAGCTCCGTGAGGGAGAGCGGATCCTCGCCGGCAAAATGGCTGGCGAGCTGAAGGGTGTCGCGCGTGAGGCCCAGGTCGAGGCGGCCACCCGGATCATCTCCGACATCGAGAAGCTGGAGCCGCTGTTCGACGGCGCCGGAGTCCGCGTCCAGGTCGAGCAGGCCGCGCGCTTCGCCGGGCTCCGTGACGACCCGAAGCGATCGATCCTCCGCGAAAAGCGCGTAGAGGCAGAGGTCGAGGAGGAGCGCCTCGTCCGAATCGGCGAGACGGTTCCCCGCCGCATCGAGAACACGCTCGCCCGGTACAGCCTCGACACGATCGAGAAGATGGAGAACAACCTCGCGCTGAGCGTGCTGGAGAACGAGACGCCGCTGGCTGCGATGGACCGGCTCGAAGACTTCGTCGATGGCGAGTGGTGGCGCGCTGAGCGGATCGTCAGGACTGAGACGAGCTTCGCCTACAACAGCGAGGCCGCCGCGACCATCGAGGAGGCCGCTGAAGAGGTTGACGAACTCCTGATGATGTGGTCCGAGCACGCGGACGACGACGGCACGCCGCTCGATGACCGTGTCGCCGTCGATAGCCTGGCGATGCACGGCCAGTGCGTCGAGCCCGGCCAGCCGTTCTTCTGCCCATCGGTTTCGCTCCAGCCCACGATGGACGGGAAAACGCAAGTGCCATCGTCGCTCGCGGGCGAGTGGTTCGAGGCGCCGCCGAACAGGCCCAATGGCCGCGAGACCGTGGTCGCCTGGAAGAGGAGCTGGGGCATCCCCGGCTGGCGCTGGTCCGGCGGCCGTCGCGTCTGGATAGTCAAGCCCGAATAACGGGCCTCGGCTCCGGCCCCCGCTCCGGCCCCCGAGCCCACCCCCGCCTTCATCGCCGATGGCATCTAGCTGAGACCCCCGGGGCGCCGGCAACGAGTCGGCGCCCTGCTTGACTCCAGACGCAGACCGTCCCATAGTCGTTTCCGCCGGCAACGGAGCCGGCCCCAACACGGAGCACGAAGATGACGAACACGACGGCAGCCGAAGCAGCGGTGACCGGGCTCTGCAACGCGGCGATGGTGGCCCTCGCCAACGCGCTGCGCCTCGCCGCCCCGGACGCGCCCCTCACGATGGCTCGCGCGCGCCTCGGCGAAGACCGCTTCATCAACACCGCCATCGAGTCGCTCCGCCGGCACATGAAGCGGGTCCTCATCGACGAGCGCGACCAGCGCGCCGAGGACATGCGCGCGGCCCCGGGCTGGGCGGCGCAGACGGCGATCGCGACGGTGGTCGCCGACACGATCCACGACATCTGCAACGCCTAGCGGACGGCGGCTCCGGCCGCCCCCGGGCGCGAGGGGCAGAGCACGCCTCGACCCTTCACGCCTGCGGAACCCACCGCAGGATCACGACGGAGCAACCCATGACGACGAAGACCTCGAAGAAGAAGACCAGCAAGAAGACCACCACGGGCGAGACGCACGCGGAGAAGACGGGCAGCCTGTACGGGCTCTGCGGCAGCAAGAGCGGGAAGATCGGATGCGGCGACGCGGTCGACTGCGTCGAGTGCCTGAAGATCCTGGCGCACATGGCGGCGAAGGTCGCGAAGAAGGCCAAGCGCGCCGCCCCGACCGCCGAGGAGACCGACGCGGTCCTGGCGGGGATGGCCGCCAAGATCGACGCGAGCCCCGCCACTGCGCCGGATACCGTGGTCGAGCCGACGGCCGAGCCCGCCAAGGCGAAGCGCGTCAAGCCCGCCCAGGCCCCCACGGAGCCCGCCACGCGCGACCCCCGCCTCCCGCCGGTCGGCACCATCATCGATAAGCGGGACCGCCACGGCGAGCTGCGCGCCTCCTGCAAGGTCGTCGCGGGCGGCGTCGACTACAAGGGCACGGTCCACAAGAGCCTCTCCGGCGCGGCGCGCGCGGCGGCGCAGGACCTCGGCATCAACGGCAACCAGAACGGGTACATCTTCTGGGGCATCGTCAAGCCGGCGCACGCGACCGATCACCTGGAC
>CAIZGR010000542.1 GCA_903932535.1 uncultured Hyphomicrobiales bacterium
ATGCAGGAAGGCATCGGCGTCTGCCGCGACTTCGCCCATCTCGCCATCGCGCTGTGCCGCTGCATGAACATTCCCGCCCGCTATTGCACCGGCTATCTCGGCGACATCGGCGTGCCGCCCGACGTCAACCCCGGCGACTTCAGCGGCTGGGCCGAGGTGTTTCTCGACGGCCGCTGGTGGACGGTAGACGCGCGGCACAACCATCCCCGCATCGGCCGGATCATTATGGGCCGCGGCCGCGACGCCGCCGACGTCGCCATGTCGACCGCGTTCGGCGTCGCCAAGCTCATGCGCTTCGAGGTGATGACGGACGAGAAGGTGGAGGGGCGGTGATGGCGCCGGGCGGGGCCGTCATCACGAGCGTCGGCGAAGCGAACCAGGGGGCCTTTAACGCTGCGCCACCCACCCCGCAATCCGCTCGTACACATCGCGCCGGCTCAGCAGGTCGAAGTGCCCCGTCTCGCAGGCGATCCATCGGCGGTCGGCGGGAAACCCCAAGTCGCGCGCAGCATCTTCGTGGCGGCCGAGGGCGCTCGTGACGGGAACGAGGCCGTCGCCGAAAAAACGGTCCGCGAGGTCGCCGGGCGAAGCCGCAGTGGTGGCGGCGATGGTGTAGCAGGCGACGCCTTCCGGCAGCGGGACCGGGCGGCGCCGGTCGGGCGCGCGGGCGAAGCGGTCGCGGCCCTGCCAGTCCTCGTCCACGAGGTTCCCGTAGCGGAGGTCGGTCACGCCGGCGCTGCGGATTTTGCCGAGCCGGCCGAAGGCGGCCGCGTAGGGCGTCTTGCCGATCGCGACGTCGACCCAGGCGCCGATCCGCTCGAGCGGCGCGCCGTGATGGGGCGCGCCGAGAAAGACGAGGGTCTTCAGCCGGCCGCGCCACGCCTGGCCCGCCTCTTCGGCGTAGAGGCAGGCGCTGCGGGCGACGAGGCCGCCCATGCTGTGGCCGACGACGACGAAATCCTCGATTTTCCTCGGCCATGCGGCCACGAGCGCCTCGAGAGCTGCGGCGAAAGCGCGGCCGTTGACCGAGACGTGCCGGCCGGAATTGTAGGACAGATAGACGGGCGTATAGCCGAGGTCGCGGGCGAGCGCCGCGCCATGGTCGTGGTTCTGGCGCGTCCATTGCAGGTCGCTCATGCAGAGCCCGTGCACGAGCACGGCGACTTTGCCCGTGGCGTCGGGAAAGGCTTCGGCGAGCGGGCTCGTTTCGAGCGCAAGCGCCCGCCCGTCGCGGCGAAACCGCATGGGCAGCGCCAGCGGATTGCCGGTTTCGGCCAAGTGGTCGCCGAGGACGCCGTTGAGCGCGGCGAGCGCGACCTCCCGCCCGCGCGACACGGGCCGTTCGCCGGGCTCTGCGCCGACGAGCGCCGCGCCGGCGCCGATCCCCTTGCCGGTCAGCCGGAACGCGCCGCCGATCCCGCGATAGACGAGCCGCGCCACGCCGCCGGTCAGCCCTTGCGCGAAAGGCGCCAGTCCCGGCGTGTCGAGCACCGCCATGTGCATATCTTCGACCAGCCCGGTCACGCCCGCCGCGCCATCCGCCGCGAGACGGCCGAGGCCGAGGACGTCTGAAACCGAGAGGGCGGCAGGCTTTGCGGGCATGGGGACGGCCTCCGTCGGCGCGAGCGGCCGGCGCGGGAGAGAGACTGATCCTGTCGGGGCGAAGGCGCAAGCGGTCCCGCGGGAATCGGCTCCCCGCAGTTTTTGACCGTCAGGACCAACGGTGTATCTTCGGCCCATGCAAGCGAATCTCCGCAGCGCCGACGTCGTTCCGGTCGGCGCCGGCTGCCACGCCGCGCCAGAAGCCGCTCGGCTGCCCGCGACGACGCCGCTGTGGCGCCCCCAGTTGCCCCGCCTGGGCGACAGCCTCGAAATCGGGTTTCACGACCTGATCGAGTTGCGATTTGTTCTGGCCTTCCCCAAACAAAATCTCGGTCTGAATGTCGTCCGGCGCGGCCTCGAGAATGCGCCCAGGATCGTCGGCGAAGAGCGCCCGTTCTCGACCCATCGCGTGCGCACAGACGGGAAAGACATTTTCCTGGAGAGCCTGCGCGAAATCCACGAACACGAAGACGCCGTCGTGGGATTGAAGACCCCTCCGCGCAGTGCGTCACCTGCGCCGTTCTGATCAGGAGCAACATTCATGAGCTTTCGCAGCACGAAGTGGAGTCGGACGGACACCATCGCCGCCGTCATCGCAGGTTTGATTTTGGCGGTGGCGGGGGCGCGTGGAGACTTGATTCCTGCGCTCGGCGCCATCGCGGCGTTCGGCGTTCTCGCGATCCTGTGATTGCTCCGGGTTGTTTTCCGGCAGATCTGCCGGAAAGCCGCGTGGGAGTCTCGAGGCCCCAGCCGAGGCGCCGGCGCAGTGGGCGAAGGGATGACTCCCCGCGTTCACGCCGCCGTCTTGCGCCATGCCCGGACGATCGCCGCTTCGGGCGCGTCTTCGGCGATCATGGCGCGCTGGCCGAGCGAGACCTCGCCGGTCGCGCCGTCGAGCGCGATGAAGTCGCCCTCCCGGACTTTTCGGTCGCCGAGGGTCGCCACGCCGTGCGGCTCGTCGATCGCGAGCGAACGGCAGCCGACGAGGCAGGCCTTGCCCATCTGGCGGGCCACGACCGCGGCGTGCGCGGTGCGGCCGCCGACCGCCGTCAGAATGCCGTCGGCCGCGGCGAAGCCGGCCACGTCTTCGGTCGAGGTGTCGCGCCGGACGAGGATCGCGGGCTCCCCGGCGCGGGCGGTCTCGACGGCGCGGGCGCTGGTGAAGCAGGCGCGCCCGCACGCGACGCCGGGCGAGGCGACCGTCGCGCGCGCCGCGGGCTCTGCGGCTTCGGCGAAGCGCGCAACGCGGGCGGCGGCGAGGTCGATTTCGGCCACGCGGACGAGCGCCTCCGCGCGGTCGATCAGGCCCTCCTCGGCGAGATCGACGGCGATCTTGAGCGCGGCGCGCGGGGTGCGCTTGGCCGGCCGCGTCTGGAGGAACCAGAGCTTGCCCCGCTCCACGGTGAACTCGATGTCCTGCACGTCGCGGCAGGCGGCCTCGAGCGTCCGCGCGCCCTCTTCGAGAAGGCGCGCGACCTCGGGCATGCGGCGCGCGAGCAGGCCCAGGCCGGCCGGCGACCGCCGTCCGGAGACCACGTCCTCGCCCTGCGCATCGGCGAGAAAATCGACGTAGAGCGCCTTGGCTCCCGTCGCCGGGTCGCGCGAGAACGCCACCCCCGCCCCGGAATCGCCGCCCGAATTGCCGAACGCCATCGCCTGAACCGTGACCGCGGTGCCCGAGAGCCCTTCGAGGCCGTTGAGCCGCCGGTATTCCCGCGCCCGCGCGCCTTCCCAGGACCGGTAGACGGCCTCGGCCGCCTCGGCGATCTGCTCGATCGGGTCGTCGGGCGGGGCATGGCCGTGCCGGACCGCGTGAGCGAGAAACTGCCCGGAGAGCCGCTCGAGCGCCTCGGAGTCCAACTCCGCCTCGTTGGCGACGCCCTCGGCGCGAACCATGTCGTCGACGAGCGCGGAAAAGCCGCCGGGGGCGACGCCGCCCACGATCTCGGCGTGGCCCTGAATATACCGCCGCCAACTGTCGAAAGCCATGCGCGGGTTGCCGGTGAGGCGGATGAGCCCGTGGACGCTTGCTCCGGTCATGCCGACGTCGAGGATCGTGTCCAGCATGCCGGGCATCGAGCGCTCGGCGCCGGAGCGCACCGACACGAGCAGCGGCGCGCGGGCGTCGCCGAGGCGGCGCTTCATCGTCTGCTCGAGCCAGCCGATCCCCTCGACCAGCCCCTTGCGCAGCGCCTTCATCGCGGCCTCGTCGCCGGCGACCACGCCCGCGCAGAGCGCCGTCGGCAGGACGAAGGCCGGCGGGACCGGCAGGCGCAGGGCGGCGAGCCGCGCCAGCTCCGCCGCCTTCGATCCGACGTGGACCGCGAGAATCGGACCCGGCGAGCCGCCCGGACCGATGAAGACGGGATCGTATCGCCTGCCGTTCATGCCGAGAGCCCCTGCAAGACGCGATTGCGCAGCGACATCGCCGCGTGGGCGAGGCGGTCCGTCGCCTCCTCCAGAGTTTGGGCGATCTCGATCCCGAGCACCAGCGCGCGCGCGTCGCCCACCGGGACAGGCGCCCGCATGAGGGCGGAGATCGCGGCGCGCTCGGCGGCGTCGGCGTCGCGCTCGGCGTCGAGCACCGCGTCCACGCACTGGAGCGCGAAGGCGGCGTCGGCGCGCGCGCCCTCCGGAAGCCGCCGCGCCGCCTCGACCGCGCGAACAAGCTCGGCGGCGCAGTGGCGCGCGAGGCCGGCGAGCTCCCCGAGCGGCGCGCCGAGCCCATCCGTGGCCGCGTCTGCGGGCAGGAGCGAAATGAGAAACGCGGCCTCGTCGAAGCCGTCGGTCGCGTTCTCGACCTGGTCGATCACGGAGAGAAGATCGTCGGCGTCGCGGACGCGGACGAAGATTTCGCGCGCAGCGACGGTCAGCCGGTCGCCCTTGCCCTCGATCTGCTTGGCGCGCCGGGCGAGCGAGACGCGTTCCTCGAGCCCGGCGAGCCCCTTCGCCTCGAACAGGGTCTCGATCGCCCCCGCCAGCGTGCGGGTGAGGCCGAGATGGCGCAGCACGACAGCCAGAAGCTCGCTCTCGGCCGAGTCGAGGCGCTGCGAGAGATCGGCCTGGATCTCGTCGCGGATGAAGCGGGTCGAGCGCCCGTCCCGCAGGCCTTCGCTCGCCAGATGCAGGACATTATGCAGGAAGGCGGCGCATTCCTTTTCGCCGAGCGCCGTCCCGAGCGGCGCGCCATAAGGGATACGGCCCGCCGCCGCCCGCCGCACCGCCTCGAACACGAGATCGGCGCCGCCGAGCTCGAGAAAGCCGCGATGGCCGTCCTCGCGCTCGGCCGCGCCGACGAGGAGGTCGATCGCCTCGTCCTTCGAGATGAAGGCCTGAAGCGCCTTGCGCGCCTTGTTCCAGTCGATCAGGAACACGAGGCGCGAACCGAGAAAGTTCAGGAACCGGTCGAGATCGTCGGCGTCGCGGGCGTGATGGACGCCGTCGAGCAGGTAGAAGACCTCCCCCTTGGCGAGACGGCGGTCCTGGTTCTCGGCGAGCGGACTCCATTCGACGTCCCTGCCCTCGAACAGGGACATGAAGAACTTCGCTCGCACCCGGTGGACGTCGGTGTAGGTCGTGGTCACGTCCAATCCATCGACATGGACGACGATGACATGGGCGTCGGTCGCCCCGATGTCGTTCTGGATGGTGAGGCGCGGGCCGGCGCGGCCGGCGGTCGTAGCGAGCCCGGGATGGCCGAAAGCGAGCCGCGCCGTCCGGTTGAGGCCGGCCATGAAGGCGCGCACGCGCGTACGATCGCCGTCGTCGAGCCCGTGCGCCCGCGCTCCATCGATCTCTTCGACCGCCGTCGCCGCGGCGACCTCGTTCAGCGCCTTGTGCAGGTCCATTACAAGAAGATGCAGGGTGTCCTTGCCGCCACGGCGGGCCGAAGCAAGCTCTGCGACCTCGCGATGGGCAAGCCTATCGCCCTTGAAGCCCGGCAGCGCCGCGAGCGCCGCCTCGACGCGCGCCCCGAGCGCCGCCGCGCCTTCGCGCTCGGCCGCCTCGATCGGCCTCAGCATCTGGGCGAGATCGCTCGCCGCGCCCGCCGCCAACGCTTCGCCCCCGGGGGCGAAGAACGTCTCCGCATCGATCCGGCGCGCGCCCGGGACGGTCGCGACGAAGACGGGGTCCGCGAGGCCGACGCTCCTCAGCTCGCGCTCCAGCGACGGCGCCGGCCGCCCCGGCGTCTCGGCCTGAGCCGAGGCTTCCTGGAGGAGGGTGAGCCGGATCTTCAGCCGGTCGTTCGCCGCAAGACCCGCTTCGATCAGGCCGGGCAGCAGAACGGCGCCCTCGCCGAGCTGCTCGACGATTTCGACCTTGGCGACCATGCCTTCCCCCGAAGCCTCAGGCGGGTTCGACCCGCTTGTCGTAATCTTTGCGCCAGGAAGACGCCGCTTTGACGACCCGGCGCCAATCCTTGTCGAGCGCGCCGGCGTCGCCCTCGCCCTCGCGCGCGCACCACCCCGTCACCACGCCGGACGCATGCGCGAAGGCGCCGGCGCCTGCGGGATCGGGCGCCGCGAGGTCCTCGACGAGACGCAGCGCGATCACCGCGTCGTTGCGCTCGCCGAGCGCGTCTTGAAGCGAGGAGGCCTTTTTCACGAAGCGCCCGGCGGCGCCGGCGTCGAAGAGGCCGCCGAAGAACTCGGTCGCGTAGCGCATGTGCTTCAAGTCGATGCGCAGCTTGTGCCGCGCCTCCGGCGTCAACGACTGGAAGCGATGGCCGCGCTTCGTGACCTTGCGGTCGAGCTTGTCGAGGGCTCGCGCGGCGAACGCGGCGACGGGCGCATTCAGCGCGGCGAGCGCTTCCTCGGCGCCGCCTTCCCGCCATGCGCGCCCGGTGGCCAGCCGCTCGATCTTCAGCGCAAAGCGCGCCACCGTCTTGTCGTCCTCGAGCCGCGCGACCGCCGCATGGCCGGCCGCCGCCTTCGCCTCGGCGGCGGCGATCAGTAGGTCGAAGCCGGGCTCGCGGGCGAAACGGGCGAGCGCGCCGCCGCGCAGGCGCTCGACGAAGACGTCCCAGTCGCGCGCCTCGCCCAGAACAGTCCCGATCCGCTTCGCTTCGGCGCGCAGCGCGTCGATCTCCGAGGTGGGAAAAGCCTTGCCGAAAAGGTCCATGGCCGACCGCAGCCGGCGCATCCCGACCCGCATCTGATGCACCGCCTCGACCCTGTCGCCGCCTTCGAGCGCCGGCAGGTTGCCGAGGAAATGGGCGAGACAATTGCGGACGACCGCGGCGATCGCCTCGTCCAGAATCATCGCCGGGCGGAGCGCCGGGTCGTCCGCGCGAACCGGCGCCGGCGGCTCCGGGACGAGCAGCGCGTGCGCGCGCTCGGCCTTGCTCCGGAGCCCGAGGCGCACCGGAAACGCCTCGACGAGGCCGAGCCCGAGGTCGAACAGGGCGCAGGGCGGGCCGGACTTCAGCTCGAGCTCGATCTCCGCAATCGGTTCGCGCCGGTCGCCCGCGAACAGGAATCCATCGTCAAAGGCGACCTCGATCGCCGCGCCCTCGACCGCGACGGTGCGGGCCGCGCGGCGGACGTCGGAGCCAAACCGGGGCGCGAGCGGCTTGCCTCCCGTCACGTCCGTGACCTCGCGCGCGAGCGCCTTGTCGAACAGGGAGAGGTCCGGGCCGCCGGAGGGGACGGCGACCTCCGTCTCCTCGCGTTCGAACATGCCGCGGTCGTTCGCCGCCGCCCGCTTGAGGCCCATGACCGAGCCGTCCTGCGAGCGGCGCACCCGCAGGGCCACGCGGGCGCGCGAAAGAGCGCCGTCGTCGGTGTCGAAATAGAGGGTTCTCAGCTCGCGCCACGCCGGCGCCCCTGCCCCTGCCCCTCCGCCGAGCAGCGGCGCCGCCAGGGCGTCCTTCAACGTCTGGGGATCGGCGATGAATTTCAGCTCACGCTCGGAGCCCGCCGCCCCGCCCCCGCCTTCGCCTCGCTGCCCACGCGGATCGTACGTCATCGACCACCTCTGGCCAGCGGATCGGCCGGCGCCCGCCAAGCATGCGGATGTCATGCTACGCGACCGTCACGGCCGCGGCTTGACCCAGATCAATGCGCCGAGGCCCTTGCGCGTTACGTCCCGCAAAGATCAGGCGTGCGCGAGCGCGTCCACGACATGCTTCTCGATCGCCCAGACCGGCATGCGGGTGAGGTCCTTGTTGATCTCGAGCACGACTTTCGCCCTCACGTCGGGGTCGAGCGCCGTTCGCAGGTCGGCCAGCGTTCGCGGCGGCGCGGCGATCGCCAGCGCGGGCGCCTTGCGGTCGCGCGTAAGCCGCTCCAGCGCCTTCGACGCCCGCTCGGCGAACCGATGCTCCTCGAGGACGTGCCAGTCGGTCGACTCGACCGCGCTGCGCCGCACGCTGTGGGCGGCGGCGAAGTTGCGGCCGGGGCGGTCCGAGCCCTGGTCGTGGGTGGCAGGATTCTCGTCCTCGATCGCCTGCTCGACGACGAAGTTGGCGAATTTCTCGTCGCCGGCGTTGCGGAGGACCAGCGCCTTGCGGCCATCGCCCACAAAGACGAAAGCGTCATGAGGAAGGATCGGTTTACGCATGGGTTGTCTCCTGCGCGTCGAAGCGCGCCGCCCGCCGACGCAACGAGCCGGCGCACTCCAGGAAAACGCTTCCGAAAGCCTGTCGTTCCCCGGCGCCGGCGACTTTCGTTCCGCCGGCCGCATCCGCCCTGGAGCCGGCGTTACCCAGGACAATCGGCCTCGCGGCCCGACGCCCTCGTCAGTGAAACCGCGTGCGGTCGCTCTCGATGAGCTTTGCGACCGGGCCGCGGTTCGCCGGAGCGTACAGCTTCAGGGATTCGTTCATTTTGCGCTCGGTGTCCTCGATCTGCCGCCTCGCCGAAGCGAAAGCCTCGCGGATCGCCACGAGGGCGTGCTCGCGCTCGGGCGCTTCGTCGCGGCACCGGTCGACGATAATGTCCTTGTGGTTCGGCATCGTGATTCGCAGCTCGACATCGAACACGTCGCCGTTGCGGCGCCGGTTTTGCGGCCCCGTAACGACCACACGGCAACTGACGATCCGCGGATTGAGCTGATCCAACCGCCGCGCCTGCGCGGCGATCTCCGCTCGCACCTCATCCGAGGGCTGATAGTGGCGGAAGGCGATCTCGACCGGGGTTTGCATCCTAATCCTCCAAACGAGGCTTCCGCCGGCGCCCGCGCCAGCCTCCGCCAAGTCGCAGACATGCTAGCGCGTTTTCGTCGCCAGTATTTGCGGGGGATCAAAAATGCCGGCGATTGACGGAAGCGTTGACTTGGATTTGGGCCGCCGGGCGGGTAAAGGTCCAGCCGCTCGTCCTGCCGCGAAGCGCTGTTCTCCGGTCTCAGGGGCTCGACGGCGCTCTGCGGCCGGGTCGGCGGCCTCACCGCCCTCGACCTCGTGCGCAGCCATTTCGGCGAATTGATCGCCGCGATCGGACGGACGAAGACCGAGCTGGACCAAGCCTCGCACCGGCTGACGATCGAACTTGGCCTGCTCTGCTTGCCGGCGACCGGCGCCGCGCCGGTCGCACGGCTCGGGGACGCTCCTGAACGAGGACAAGCGCCTGCTGGAGAGTCGCGTCGCCGAGCGGACGGCGGAGATCGAGACCAAGAGCCGCGCGCTGATCGCGAGCGAACGGCAGGTCAACGACGTCATGGCCTGCGCCCCGAACGCCATGGCGATCTTCGATGCGAACGGACGGATCGTCGAGGTCAAAGCCGCGCTCTGCGCCTTGCTCGGCCGTTCGCGCGACGAGCTTCCGGCGCTGGACCTTCGGAGCCTCGTCGCGCCCGAGGAGAAGCCGCTCGATCTGGAAAATATCCTCCGTCTCGCTTCCGGCGAGATCGAGACCCACCGGATGGTGAGGCGCGACCTGCGTCTGAGGCGGCGAACGCGGATTTGGGCGCAGACCCTTGGGCACAAGCGCGCGTCGCAAAAAAAAACCGCGACGGCCGGCCGCGGAGACGGCCGGCCGTCGTTATCGCAATCGAGAGCCGCGTTCGCTCAGCTCTTCGGCGGCGTGAACGACTCGGCGGCCTTCTTCGCCGCTTCCTGTCCGAGCGTGGCCAGCTCTTTCGCTTGGTCGGCGATGGCGGTGGCGCGCTCGCGCAGATGCGTGCTCAGAAACTCGACGAAGTCGGAGGGGCTGCGCGGCTGCAGGATCTTCTGCGTCAACTGGACGTTGGCCGAAGTGTTCTCCTGAACGAAGTGCAGCAGCTTGGTCTGGTATTCCTGGAGCGCCTTGAAAGAGCCCGCGAAGGCGCCGCCATAGACGTTGGCGGCGTTGGCGAGTTGGGCCGCCACGCTTTCGCCGATTTTTGCCGCGGCGCTGGCCGGGTTTTCGTTTTCAGCCATAGTCATACTCCTCTCTGTAAATGTCGTTCGACAAACAGAAGCGATTCACCGGGCGCTCAGCGCTCCACGCACATCGCCACGCCCATGCCGCCGCCGACGCAAAGTGTGGCGAGGCCCTTCTTGGCGTTGCGCTTGCCCATCTCGTACAGCAGCGTGGTCAGAATGCGCGCGCCCGACCCGCCGACCGGATGGCCGATCGCGATCGCGCCGCCGTTGACGTTGACCTTGGACGTATCCCAGCCGACCTCCTTGTTGACGGCGAGCGCCTGGGCGGCGAAGGCTTCGTTCGCCTCGATCAGGTCGAGGTCGCCGGCCTTCCATCCCGCGCGCTCGAGCGCCTTGCGCGAAGCCGGGATCGGGCCGGTGCCCATGATCTTCGGATCGACGCCGGCGGTGGCGAAAGAGACGATGCGGGCCAGCGGCTTGATCCCCCGCCTGGCGGCCTCGGAGGCGCTCATCACGATCAGCGCGGCGGCCCCGTCGTTGATGCCGGAGGCGTTGCCCGCGGTGACCGTGCCTTCCTTGTTGAAGGCCGGGCGGAGCTTCTTGAGGCCATCGAGCGTGGCGTCGTGGCGGATGAACTCGTCGTCGGAGACGACGACGTCGCCCTTCCGCGTCTTGATCGTGACCGGAACGATCTCGTCCTTGAACTTGCCGCCCTTCTGGGCCGCGCTCGCCTTCTGCTGCGAACCGAGGGCGAACTCGTCCTGATGATCGCGCGTGATCTGGAACTGCGTCGCGACATTCTCGGCGGTGACGCCCATGTGATAGCCGTTGAAGATATCGACCAGCGCGTCTTTGAGCATGGTGTCGACGAGCTCGAGCGGGCCCATCTTCACGCCGGTCCGCAGATAGGCCGCGTGCTGGGCGTTGGTCATGCTCTCCATGCCGCCGGCCGCGACGATCGTGCTTTCGCCGGTCTTGATCTGCTGGGCGGCGAGCGCGACGGCGCGAAGGCCCGAGCCGCAGAGCTGGTTGATCGCGAAAGCGGTCTTGCTGTCCGGCATGCCGCAGCCGAGGCCCGCCTGTCGAGCGGGGTTCGCGCCTTGTCCGGCCGAAAGGATCTGGCAGAGAATCAGCTCGTCCACCTCGGCGGGCGCGACGCCGGCGCGCGCGAACGCGCCCTTCAGCGCTACGGCGGCAAGCTCGTGCGCCTGCAGCGCGCTCAGGGCGCCGTTAAAATTGCCTACCGGCGTCCGAGCCGCAGATGCGATGACGATATCTACCATGATGATTTTTCTCTCCCTGTCTTCCCGTAGCGTCGTCAGGCCATGTTGTGCAGCCCGCCGTCAATGTAAATCGTGTCGCCGGTCA
>CAIZGR010000543.1 GCA_903932535.1 uncultured Hyphomicrobiales bacterium
CCGAACCCTCGCCCCCGCGCCCCTCATTCACTGTCCACCCTGGTATTCCGGCAACGACGGCTTGTTGCCGAAGATGAGCTGGCTCGGATTGCGCTGGAACGAGCGCACCAGCCGGTCGACGTCGTCGAGCACCCGCTGCCCCTGGATGGCCAGCGCCTCGTACTGGCGCAGGCCCGAGCCGCTGAAGCGCGTGAGCCCGGCCGAAACGTCCTTCACTCGCGCGTCGACGTCGTCGGCGAGCTTCCTGACCGACTGGGCCGCGTCGCCGATCTGCCCGACCGCGCTCTTGGTCCCGGGCGAGCCGAGGAAGCTCTGGGCGCTGGTCATCAGCCCGTCGAGCTTGTCGGCGGAATCGTTGAGCTTGGCCGAAATCTCGGCGGCGTTCTTCAGGGTCGCGTCGATGTTCCCCCGGTTCCCCCGCACGGTCGCGGCGACGTCGGCCGCCGCGTTGACCATCTGGGCCACCTTCTCGGGATCGACCGCCTTGGCGATCGCGTCGACGTCGGCGATCGCCGAATCGAGCCTCGCCGACGCCTCGTTGAGCCTGTTGATGAAAGCCGCGCCGTCGCGCAGCACCGCCTGGACGTCGCCCGACCGGTCGGCGAGCGCCTTGGAGAAGGTCTCGGCGTTGGCGATGACGGCGTTCACCTTGGAAGCGTCGATCGACCGGATCAGGGCGTCGGCGTCCTCGGAGAGGACCTGCGCCTTGCTGGCGAGCGGCCCGATGGTCTTGCCGAGGCCGGCGATGCTCGCCAGCGCCTCGTCGACGCGGTCCGCATTGTGGGCGAGCGCCATCGAGAACACCTGCGCGTTCTCGACCGTCTGATGAATGCTCGCCGCGTTGTCGACCAGAATCTTGTTGGCGAGGTCGAGCACATAGCCGGCCTTGGTCTGCAGGTCGGCGAGCGTGGCGGTCGGCAGCGACGGAATGACGGGCGGCTTTCCGGTCAGCTCCGCCGCGCCTTTCACCTCGCCGCCCTTCAGCGCGACCACGCCCGTGCCTGTAAGCCCCGTCGTCTCGAGCTGCGCCTTGGTGCTGGCGTTGATCGGCGCGCTCGCGTTGGTCACGTCGATGTCGGCGATCACCTGACCGGGATTGTCCTTGACGAATCGGAGATTCGTGACCTCGCCGACCTTGAGGCCGTTGAACAGCACGTTGCTGCCGACGGAGAGGCCGGAGACCGAGCCGTTGAAGATGACCTGGTAATGCCGGTGGGCGCCGCCCGCGCCGTAGCCCGCGATCCACATGAGGAACGCGAACGCGCCGATGACCGCCGCCAGGGTAAAGGCGCCGATCAGGACGAAATTGGCTCGCGTCTCCATCTCGGGTCTCGCGCCTTACGCGGGGTGAGGCGCGGGAGGCGGCGCGGCTCTCGCCCCGGCTCGCACCACGCCCCGTTTGCCGTGAAAGTAGGCTTTGAGCCAAGGATCGGTGGATTGCAAGAGTTCCTCGATTTTTCCGACCGCCGACACCTTGCCGTGGCCGAGCACCGCGACGCGGTTGCAGATGGCGAAGAGGCTGTCGAGATCGTGGGTCACCATGAATACGGTGAGGCCCAAAGTCCGTTGCAGGGTGGCGATCAGGTCGTCGAAGTCGCCGGCCGAGATCGGATCGAGGCCCGATGTCGGCTCGTCGAGAAAGACGATTTCCGGGTCGAGCGCGAGCGCGCGGGCGAGCGCGACGCGCTTCGTCATGCCGCCGGAAAGCTCGGAGGGGTATTTGTCGGCGGCGTCCTGCGGCAGTCCGACCAGCGACAACTTCTGCGCCGCGAGGCCGTCCATCATGGTCTGCGACAAGTGCAGATGCTCGCGCATGGGGGTCTGGATGTTCTGCCGCACGGTGAGGCTGGAGAACAGCGCGCCTTCCTGGAACAGCACGCCCCATCGCTCGCCGACCTGCATCCGCTCCTGGTGCGACAGGTGATCGAGGTTGTGGCCGAACACCTCGATCGTCCCGGCCCGCTTGGGAATGAGCCCGAGAATGGTGCGCGTCAGCACCGACTTGCCGGCGCCGGACGCGCCGACGAAGCCGAGCACTTCGCCCCGGTAGAGGTCGAGGTCGAGCCCGTTCATCACCAGCTTGTCGCCGAAGCCGACCTGGAGCCCGCGGACGCTGATCACGACCTCGGGTCCCGCAGAAGCCGGCCTGGTTGGGGAAAAGGCTTCGGCGCCGGTCAATAGTCCACCGCGGAAAAGAACATCGCAAACAGCCCGTCCATCACGATGACCATGAATATGGACTTGACCACGGCGGCCGTCACGTTGCGGCCGAGCGACTCGGCCGACCCGTGGACGTCCATGCCCTCGACCGCCGCGATGACGCCGATGGTGGCCGCCATGAACGGCGCCTTGATGAGTCCGACCACGAAGGTGTCGGTGGTGATGACGTTGTGAAGCCGGGTGATGAACACGATCGGGGTCATGCCCGCATAGAGCCAGCTCACGATGATTCCGCCGGCCAGCTCCGCGAGGCCCGCGAGGAAGGTCAGCACCGGCAGCGCGATCACCAGCGCGACCAGCCGCGGCATGATCAGCACCTCCAGCGGGTCGAGCGCCATCACGCGGAGCGCGTCGATCTCCTCGCGCATGCTCATCGAGCCGATTTCGGCGGTGATCGCCGACCCCGTGCGGCCGGCGATCATGATCGCGGTCATCAGCACGGCCAGCTCGCGCAGGCCCAGCACGCCGACCAGATTGACGGCGTAAGGCGTCGCGCCGAACAGGGAAAGCTGGAAGATGCCCTGCTGCATGACGATCGCGCCGACCAGGAAGTTGATCAGCAGGATGATCGGCACGCTGCGCAGCGAATACATCTCGAGATGGTAGGTCATCGAGGTCCATCGCCACCGGTGCGGATAGGGCAGCAGGCGAAGCGTCATCGCGACCAGCTCGCCGAAGAAGCTCACGCCCTCGGTCAGATCGTGACCGGCGGTGTAGACCGACTCGCCCACCGCGCCGAGCAGCGAGACCGCGTTCGCCGGGTGGATCGGCTTGGGCGGCGTGATCGGCGTGTAGCCGGCCTCTTTCAGGAGCAGCGCGAATTCCGGCCGGGCGCCGCGATAGGACGCCGCCACGCCGGACTCGGAAAGCTCGGCGCGCGCCCGGTCGATCGCCCACGCGCCCGCCGTGTCCAGGCGGTTGACGCGCGAGAGGTCGAGCACGGCGCCCGCCGCCCGGCGCGCGGGTTCCGTCAACGAATCCGCCGTCGCCTCGAGCGCGGCGCTGTTGGCGACGGTCCAGTCGCCGGCGAGCGAGAGAACGAGCCCGTCGCCGCTGTCGGCTCGGGTGACGGAAGGCGCAACGGCCAAAAGGCGCTCCGATCAACGCATGACTGACGCCGTTATAGCGGACGCCTCGCGGCTGTCGAGGCGCGGACGGCGCCGGAAAGCGCATCGCGCCGTCGCGGGATTCTGCGATCAGGACCAAAACAAAGGAGGTACGAATCGGCGCCGCGGCGGAAAGACTCCGAATCGGGGCAAAGGCGAGTCGAATCTTTGCCCTCCCCGGGGCGGCGCCGGGACCGGTCGACCCCATGGCTTCCGCCTGCCCGGAAACGGGACGATCGGGACCGGCAGGGGGACGAAACGGGAAGGAATCGGGCCGTCGCCGAATCTCCGGCGCGCGGGGGAAAAGACAAGCCGCGAAGTCCGATGGAAGCGCGGAACGTCAGGACAGGGTTACCGGAGTCAGTCATCGGCCCGGCCGGCGCCGTTCCGCATCAGAACGGCCGGGAAGAAACGGAGGACAAAGGCGGAGGGAATCGGCGACCCGCGATTCGCTTCACAAGAAAGGCTTTCCGGCAAGCCCGGCGTCGAGGCGAGCGCCGGCGTTCGGTCGGCGTGGTTGACGAGACGTTGCGCGGGACGCCGGACCGATGGCCCCTTGCGGGACGGGGAGCCGGAAACCGGCGCGAACCGGGACGGAATCGGAGACGATGCGAGTCGGCCAGTCCCCGGCGCGGAACGCAAGGGCGGAAACGCTTTTCCCGGGAGCGGGCCGGGAACCGGCCGAAGCACCTGCTTTCCTGGAGATCGATAGACCCCTATCAACGCATCGAGCCCAGGATTCTGATTCGCGGCGGCTTTAGGGAGCCTGCTTGCCGCAGTCTCGCCATGTTTCCGGGATTTCGCTTTTTTCTGTTGCCCCTAAGCTGCAAGCGACGTACGTATATGAAGTAAAATTCACTATAAATAAACGATCTGATTATGTTGATAACTGCCGGGTGCAGCGAGCAATGTCGAACGAAACGGCCGACCGCGGGACAGCCGAACATCAGCGACACGACGACCTTCACGCTCAGCGACGCGACGAGCGGCGCTCGGCCCGCCAACCAAGCACCGACGCCAACCGTGCTGGCGTCGTTCCATGAGTCAAGCGGCGCCAATCCTCGAGGGAAGCCCGGCGCGCAACGCGAAACGATGTCCGGCGATCAGGACCGGAAGGGCGGCGGACGCATTCCGAGAAGCGGACAGCGTAAATACGGCTTGTTTTGTTGTAGCTGACGCGCTTCGTCGCGTCGATCTTCAGGGGGGCGAAATTGGCTGTCTATCAATGGATAAGCACCGGCGGCAACTGGTCGGATCCGACGAATTGGTTGACCTATGTGTACGACCCGGTGACCGGCCAATACGTCGCGGTTGACGGGGTCCCGGGTTCAGGCGACACCGCGGATATCTCGGCGCTTGGCGGGGTCGCCATCGACACGTCGGCGGCCGCTTCCACGGCGGCGATCGATTTGTCCGCGGGCACGCTGATTTTGGACTTCGATCTGTCGTACGCGGGCGCTTTCACGATCGGCAACGCCGGAGGTGGCTACGTCGGCGTGCTCGACCTCGCTGGTTACACGCTGACGCTGACCGGGTCATCGAATAGTTTGAACGGCGCTCTATGGGGTCCGGGAACCCTGCTGGTTACTGGCGCGGCGAATGTGTCCGGTCTCACGAATGGATTTTACACAGGCTACGGATTTAATGAGTATTATGCTTACGGCCCTGCGGCGACGCTCGAAGATGCGGGAACGATGACGCAGGACGGCGGTGTCAATTTTTCGCCCAGTGGCGGCCTGCTGCAGATCGATGCC
>CAIZGR010000544.1 GCA_903932535.1 uncultured Hyphomicrobiales bacterium
GGGCGACGCCCCACCGGCAGGAGAGGCCCGAGAGATCGGGCCGCGCGCCGGGCGGCGCGGCCTCGAGCGCGAATCGGCCGCGCTTCGCCTGGTCCTCGAACCACGTCAGGCCGCCGCCCGAAAACATCGCGTAGACGCAAGGCTCCGAAGCCGCGAAACGCGCGACCCGCACGTCGCGCCCGGCGGCGCGGACTTCCGCGACCGGGACGGTCGCGGCGCGCAGCTCGAGGTCGAACTCGGCCTTGGCGAAGCGAACCATCCGCGCGAGAGCGTCGCTGGCCGCGGCCGCGTCCGCAGCGGACGTGGCGAAGCTCGCCCCGTCGCCGCCGAAGATGAACGGGAACGGGCGGCGATTCAGCGCATTGGAGACGGCGGCGATGACGCCCGCGCCGACGAAGTTCACCGCCTTGTAGCGCCCTTCCGCGATCGCCCGGGTCGAGCCGGCCACGTCGGCGAAGCCGAGGACCCAGTCGTCGGGCGCGGGGCGATAGTTCTCCGCCCGCACCGCGGCGGCGAAGTCGGTCAGGATCGGCAGGGATGGGTAGAAACCGCGCGCGTCGTCCGGCATTCGCCCCTCCGGCTCCGCCTCAGGGTAGCGCAACGGCGCGACGCGGCAAGCGTGTCACAGCCCGAAAACGACGGCGTGCATGATGCGCCCCGGCCAGAGGGTGAAAAGACCTGTGACCACGAGCGCCAGCGCATAGATCCAGACCATCGAGGACCGGTGGCGCTCGACCTCTCCGCGTCGCGCGGCGAGGATTGCGAGCGGGACCATCGCCAGAGTGAAGAGCGAAAGGAGGTGGATCGGGCTCCACGGACCCCAGGTCCGGAGGGTGTGGATGAACATCGACCCGCCGGCGACCCCGATCATCGCGAGCGCCCAGGACCAGCCGAGCGCGCGGTGCAGCGGCGCGCCCTTGGGCAGCGCGAACTGAGCCGCGCCGAGAGCCACCGCCGCAAAGGCGAGATAGGCGTGGGCCTGGATCACCGGCGACGCGTGAAGGAGCGGGGCGAGGGTCATCGGTCTCGAGACTGCCCGTCTTGCGTCGCTGAGGCAAACAGCGGCGACTGCAATAGAGGCCCCGCCCCCCCGCCGAGTTGCGCCGCCGCGCCGCGCTCGATCGCGCCCATGACGAAGGCCTTGGCGGCGGCGACTGCGCCGGCAAGCGACAGCCCGCGAACGATATGGGCGGCGAGCGCGCTCGACAGCGTGCAGCCGGTGCCGTGCGTGTTGGGCGAGGCGATCTTCGGCGCGGCGAAGCGGTGGGCGCCGCCGGCGGTGACGAGCCAGTCGACCGCCGCGTCGCCCTCGAGGTGTCCGCCCTTCATCAGCACCGCGCCGGGGCCGAGGGCGAGGAGCGCCCTGCCCTGCCTGATCATGTCCGCCTCGCTCTCGGCATGCGCTTCCCCGAGCAGCGCCGCCGCCTCGGGAAGGTTTGGGGTGAGGCAGTCGACGAGCGGCAGGAGCTTCGCCCGGATCGCCTCGACGAAGCCCGCGCCGGCGAGCGCGTCGCCCGACGAGGCGGCGAGGACAGGATCGTAGACGATGAAGGCGCAGGACCCTTCTCCCCTTGCGGGAGAAGGGGGCCCGAAGGGCCGGATGAGGGGTCCGGCGCCGTCCGGCGCCCTTCCGGAAAGGCCCGAACCCCTCACCCCCGGCCCCTCTCCCGCAGGGGGAGAGGGGAGGCTGGCGACGACCGCCTCGACAATCTCCACGTTGGCCAGCATCCCGATCTTGATCGCGGCGACGTTGAAATCGGCGAGAACCGCGTCGATCTGCGCCCGCACGACGCCGGGCGGAACGGCGTGGATGGCGCGGACGCCGAGCGTGTTCTGGGCGGTCAGCGCCGTGATCGCGCTCGCGCCGTAGACCCCGAGCGCGGCGAAGGTCTTCAGATCGGCCTGAATCCCTGCGCCTCCGCCCGAGTCGGAGCCGGCGATCGTCAGCGCGATCGGCATTCGCCCGCTCACGTGCGCCGCGTCGCCGCGATCCATGCGCGCGCGCGCGCCTCGGGATCGGCGTTGAGGGTGATGTCCGAGATCACCGAGACGATGTCGGCGCCGGCGGCGAGGCAAAGCTTCGCCCGCTCGAGGTCGATGCCGCCGATGGCGCACAGCGGCAGCGCGCCGACGCGCTGTTTCCAGTCGGTCAGCCGCTCCAGCCCCTGCGCCGCGACGGAAAGCGCCTTGGAGATCGTCGGGAAGATCGGGCCGAGCGCGACATAGTCGGGCTCGATCGCGAGGCCGCGCGCGAGCTCGGCCTCGGAATAGGTGGAGACGCCGACCTTCAGGCCCGCCTTGCGGATGGCGCCGAGGTCGGCGGCGTCGAGATCCTCCTGCCCGAGATGCACCCAGTCCGCGCCCTCGGCGATGGCGATCCGCCAGTAGTCGTTGACGACGAGGGTCGCCCCGGCCTCGCGGCACAGGGCGAGCGCCTCGCGCGTCTCGCGCGCGACTGCGGCCTCGTCACGGTCCTTGACGCGGAGCTGGACGAGCCGCGCGCCGACGCCGACCAGCCGCGCGACCCAGGCGGCGCTGTCGACGATGGGGTAGAAGGGGTCGAGGGTCACCCCTCTCCCGCTTGCGGGAGAGGGGCTGGGGGTGAGGATCACGTGAACACCGCCTTTCCGATAACGGGGGTCCAGGGGGCGGCCATGTCGCGCGGCGGCATGGACCCGGCGAGGGAGGCGGCCCGGCGCGCCGGCCGCCTGCCCGAAGGCGCGCGCCATCGCGACCGGGTCAATCCTGCCACGGATCGATCAGCGGAATATTCAGGCGCTCGAAATCGCTCACATTGCGGGTCGCGAGCCGAGCGCCCCTCGCCATCGCCGTCGCCGCGATGAGCGAATCCATCTGCGACAGCGTCCAGCCTTTGTTTGTCGCCGCCGCGCGCAGGCGACCGCCCAGCTCGGCGATCTGAAGATTCACGTCGATGATGCGGCTGGCATAGAGATGCTTCACGCCTTCGAGGAACAGCTCGAGCTGCGCCCTTTTCAAGGCGTCGCGCAACCTTTCAATTCCATCGGAAATTTCGTGAAATACGACAGCGCTGACAATGGCGTCGTCGCAGGAAGCAATGAACGTGACGGCGCGAGGATCCGGCTGCTCGCGAATGAGCTCGGACACGACATTCGTGTCCAGCAGCGTTTGGCTCATTTCGCCGGCTCGTCGTCGTCGAGGTCGTCGGCGAACGGCACAGGCCGTTCGCGTTCGCGAGGCGGCAGCTCCAGATCGCCAACCCTCGGCGCGTTCTCGACCAGCCAGCGCCCGAACGGCGCGGGCTCGTTCTTGCCTCGCAGTCTGTCGTACTCGTTCAGCGAAATGACCACGCATGGTCTCGTGTCACCGACCACTTGAGCCTCACCGGTCTGTGCGCGCTGCAAGACCTCCGCAAATCTGTCCCGCGCTTCCTGCTCCGTCCACATCTTCGCCTCCTGACGCCGAGATGCAAATGTTACGTCCCGAACACCCTCGTCGCCAAGCTTTCCGCAAACCACGGCGCAAGCAGGAAGCCGTGACGATAGAAGCCGTTGACGAAGATGCGCCCGTCGCGCTCCTCGATCCGCGGCTCGTTGTCCGGATAGGCCGGCCGCACCCCGGCGCTCATCTCCGAAATCTCCGCTTCGCCGAAGGCCGGATGAAGGGCGGAGGCGGCGGACAGAAGTTCGAGCGCCGAGCGAAGGGTGACGGCGCCCGTTCCCGCGCTCTCGATCATGGTCGCCCCGATCATGTATTCGTGATCCGTCCGGGGCACGATGTAGACGGGCATGCGCGGATGCAGCAGCCGCACGGTGCGCGTCAGGGTCAGGTCACGCGCGCGGACCCGCACCATCTCGCCTCGTACGCCGCGCAATTCCGACAAATGCGCCCGCGCGGCAAAACCCCGGCAATCGGCGACGATCCCGGCCTCGGGCCCGAGCCGCTCGCCGTCCGCGCCGAAGCGAACGTCGGCGCCGCGTTCGCGCAGCCGGTCCAGGAGCGCGCCCAGCGCCGCGCGGGGATCGATGTGGCCCTCGCTTGCAAAGAACAGGCCCCTGGCAAAGCGTCCGGCGAGGTCCGGCTCCAACGCCGCGATTCCCGCCTCGTCCACGCGCTCATAAGCTTGGGTTCGGGCGGCGAAGCGTTCGATCTCGCCGACGTCGCGCGGAGGCGCGACGACCAGCGTGCCGGCGCGCACAACGCCGGGCGCGCGGGCGTCCCACCAGTCGATCGCGCCGCGACCAAGTTCGACAACCTTCGGCGAGGCGCTCTCGCCCTCGCAGAATGGCGCGAGCATCCCGCCCGCGAGCCAAGACGCGCTGGCGCCCAAAGTTTCCGCGCGCTCGATCGATGTCACCTTCGCGCCGCGCTCCGCGAGCGCCGTCGCGGTCGCGAGGCCGACGACGCCAGCGCCCACGACGGTCGCGCGCATGGCTACTCCGCCGCCTCCACGTAGAGCGCGCCGCCGCCTTCGACGAACTCGCGCGACTTCTCCGCCATGCCGGCCATCGCCTCCGTTTCGGCCCGGATGTCCTGGCTGATCTTCATCGAGCAGAACTTCGGCCCGCACATCGAGCAGAAATGCGCCACCTTGTGCGAATCCTTCGGCAGGGTCTCGTCGTGGAACTTCTTCGCCGTGTCCGGGTCGAGCGACAGGTTGAACTGGTCCATCCAGCGGAAGTCGAAGCGGGCGCGAGACATGGCGTCGTCGCGGATGCGCGCCGCCGGATGACCCTTGGCGAGGTCGGCCGCATGCGCGGCGATCCGGTAGGTGATGACGCCGGTCTTGACGTCCTCGCGGTCGGGCAGGCCGAGGTGCTCCTTCGGCGTGACGTAGCAGAGCATCGCGGTGCCGAACCAGCCGATCATCGCCGCCCCGATCCCCGAGGTGATATGGTCGTAGCCGGGCGCGATGTCGGTGACCAGCGGCCCGAGCGTGTAGAACGGCGCCTCGCCGCATTCGCGAAGCTGCTTGTCCATATTGACCTTGATCTTGTGCATAGGCACATGGCCCGGGCCCTCGATCATCACCTGGCAGCCCTTGTCCCAGGCGACTTTGGTCAGCTCGCCCAGCGTCTCGAGCTCGGCGAATTGCGCTGCGTCATTGGCGTCGGCGTTGGAGCCGGGGCGCAAGCCGTCGCCGAGCGAGAACGACACGTCGTACTTGCGCATGATGTCGCAGATGTCGCCGAACCGCTCGTAGAGGAAGCTCTCGCGATGGCCGGCGAGGCACCAGCGCGCCATGATCGAGCCGCCGCGCGAGACGATGCCGGTGACGCGCTTGGCCGTGAGCGGCACATAGGCGAGCCGCACCCCGGCGTGGATGGTGAAATAGTCGACGCCCTGCTCGGCCTGCTCGATCAGCGTGTCCTTGAACACTTCCCAGTCGAGCTTCAGCGGATCGCCGCCGACCTTCTCCAGCGCCTGATAGATCGGCACGGTGCCGATCGGCACGGGCGAGTTGCGCACGATCCAGGAGCGGATGTTGTGGATATTGCGCCCCGTCGAGAGGTCCATCACCGTGTCGGCGCCCCAGCGGATCGCCCACACCATCTTCTCGACCTCCTCGGCGACGCCGGAGCTGACCGCCGAATTGCCGATGTTGGCGTTGACCTTCACCAGAAAGTTGCGGCCGATCGCCATCGGCTCGAGCTCGACGTGATTGATGTTGGCCGGGATGATGGCGCGGCCGCGCGCGACTTCGCTCCGCACGAACTCCGGCGTGACGAATTCGGGGATCTCCGCGCCGAAGCTCTCGCCGTCGGCGATGCGCTCCCCCGCCCCTTCCGCCGCCGCTTCGCGCGCGAGGTTTTCGCGGTGCGCGACATAGATCATCTCCTCGGTGACGATCCCGGCGCGGGCGAATTCGAGCTGGGTGACGAGCTGGCCGGGCGCGCCTGCGCGCAGCGTGCGTGTCGCGGGGCAGAGCGGCGCCAGCCGGTCGGCGCCGGCGTTGCCGTTGTCCTCCGGCTTGATCGCCCGCCCTGCGGCGGCCCGATAGCCGCGCGCGGCGATCCAGCCCTCGCGCACAGGCGTCAGACCCTCGGCGAGGTCGATCCGAACGTCGCGCTCGGTGTACGGGCCGGACGGGTCGTAGACGCGCACCGGCGGCTCGTTCGGATCGGAGAGCGCAATTTCCCGGAGCGGAATGCGCAGTTCGGGATTGTTCTTCGGAGAGGCGTAGACCTTGCGCGAACCCGCGATCGGCCCGGTCGTCACCTCCTGCGGCGCGGCGAACTTCAGGGACGTCGGGACTTCGTTCATAAGGTCTCCTCCTCGCGTCGAATCAGGACGGCGGGATGAGTCGGCCCATGGATCGAGGACGACCACGTCCCTTCGCCGGCATGACCCGGATCAGGTTCAAAGGGTTCGGCTTCTGCGCCGTCTCAGCCCCGGAAGGGGGCGCCCCTCGTGCAAAATCGAGATTTGGTCCCGGCCGGCCGGCGTGTCAAGTCGATGTTTGCGGCAAGACGCAGCCTGCCCCTCAGCCGCGGCGTGGCGGAACGGGGAACCCATCGAAAGCGCGCGCCGCAGGCGGCCGCTCGCCGTCCCCAACGGGCCGGCCGTTGTGAAAGCGTTCCGCCCAGGCCGTCAGGCCGCTCGGGACGCGCCGAGCCTGAGCGCGGCGATGGCCTTCCTGCGGGATTCGGCGATCGCGCTGACGTCGCGGGCAAAGCCCGGATTTGCGTGCAGGGCCGCCACGAAGGCCGCGCGCGGAATGACCACCACGTCGGCGTTGGTGTCGGCGACGACCCGGACCGGACTGGCCGCGCCGCTGATCGATTCCGGCAGCACGAGCAACTGGCCGGCGCCGACCGTCTCCACGCGCACGGCGCCGCCGCCGGCCGGCAGGAGCACCGCCAACGATCCCGCGGCGACAATCATCACTTCCGACGGCGACTGGCCCTCGCCGAGAAGCTCGTCTCCGCGCCGATACCGCCGCAACGCGTCGGAAGACACCAGATCGGCCAGCACTTCGGGGTGGCGACGGACCGCGCCGCTGTCCTGCACGAGGCGCGAAACGTCGGGCGGGCTGAAGAAAAGCGCGTCCTGCGGGCTTTGGAGGGGGATCGCCCGCCGTTGCGCCACATACCAGAACCGGGACAGGAACTCGTCCTTCGGTCCGGAGGTCGCGCCCGGATCGCCGACCGGCAGCATCACCAGATAGCTCACGCGCTGATCCTGGATGCCGGTGACGAGGCAACGCGGCTTCGTGCCGGAAGGACGTCCCGGCACGGACTCCGCCGCCTCCATAATCGCGGCCCGCGCCTCCTCCGGGGGAACGTCTATCCGCAGAGTCAAGGTGAGCTTCGCCCATCCCCCCTCCCCGGCCCGCGCGTCGATGACGAGGTTGCCCTTCGCCAGGGTGCTGTTGGCGACGATCGCGGTCGTTCCGCCGGCGTCGACCAGCGTCGCGCTGCGCCAGTCGAAGGCGGTCACGCGCTGCGGACGCCCGTCGACGACGAGCCAGTCGCCGATCTCGAACTTCCGCGCCGACAAAAGCCCGAGGCCCGACAGCATGTTGCCGAGAAACTCCTGCAACGCGAAGCCGAGCACGATCGAGCCGACCCCCATGGCGGCGAACAGGCTGCCCAGGTCGATGTCCCAGATCCGGGAAACCACGACGGCGCCCCAAAGCAGCGCGACGGCGATGCGGACCGTGTCGAGCAGCAATTTGGGCGCCCGCCGGTCGTCGCCGACCAGCAAGCCGAGGACCGCCTGCATGACCTCGAGGATCAGGTAGAGCGCGATCAGCGCGAAGGCCGTCTCGGAGATCCGGACGGCGACGTTAGCGGGCGGAAATCCGGCAAGCTCGGTCAGGATCAGCCAGACCGCGCCCGCGGGCAACAACCCGTAGACCGCCTCCCGCACGATGCCGGCGCTGAAAGGATCGCGCGAGTCGAGCGCCCGCGCGCCCTCGATCGCGACCACGGCGGCCACCGGATAGATCACGATGAAGAGGAACGGCCACCCCGGGCCGTTGAAAAGGTCGCCGACCCAGGTCATTCGGCGGCCCGCGCGAGCGGTTGCGACAGCGGCCGGACCCAGCTCGCGATCTGACCCCAGGCCGCGTTCTCGATCGGCGGGCTGGCCTGAAAGCCCTCGACGTCCGTCAGGAGAGCGTGGGCGCTTTCATCGACGCGCGCGCTGCCGGGCGAAGCGGCGATCGCCGTCAGCCGGGCGATGCTCAGCGTGCGCCCCCAGATGTCGTAAGGCGTATGCCCGGTCGAAAACACGAGGACGTCGACGTCGCCCGACGCCACGCCGAAGCGCAGCGTCACGGTTCGCGCCCAATCCGCGCCGATCCGGGAGATCGCCGCCGCCGACTCGCGCGCCCAGGCGAGCGTGCGGTCGGCGTGATCGAGGAGGGGCGACGACAGCCCGCAGACCACGATGTAGCTTTCGCCGAGCGAGTGCACCGGCTCGACGCCGTATTGCTTGGCCGTCGCGAGCAGGACGTCGAACAGCGCATTGAGGCGCTCGCGCGCTTGCGCCGCCGAGAGTTGCACGCCCGGCGGCTCGAGTCCGTCGACGAAGCAGACGGCGACCGTGACATTCGAGACGGTTTCCGCCGTCGTTTCGACGCCGCGTTGCAAGCGCTCCGCGACCGTCGCCGGATAGATGCTGCGGTACAGTCGGTCTCGGTCGTGACTGAGCGCGTCGATTCGGCGATCGCGCGCGTCGATCGCGTCCGCCATCGCGTTGTAGCCCTTCTCGAGATCGCCGAACTCGTCCGAACTCGTGACGGCAACGCGCTCCCCGCCGCGATTGTCCCGGTACGAGGCCATCGCCGCCAGGATCCGGCGGATCGGCCGGATAAAAACGGACGCGCAGGCCAGCGCAAACAGCGTCAACGCGACGGCCGCCAGCGCCGCGGCCGCCAGCAGGTCGCGCCGCAGGTTCGTCACCGGCGCCAACGCTTCGGCGGCGTCCTGCTTCGCGGTGACGGCCCAGCGCAATCCCGCGACCTCCAGGGGCGCATAGGCGGCAATAACCGGTACGCCACGGTAGTCTGTGTAGCGGGCGATGCCGGATTCGTTGTGGAACGCGCGCTCGACCCCGACCGTGTTGACGGGCATATAGAGAATTGTGGAATTGAGCGCCTCGATGGCCCGAACCGTCGCTTCCGGCAGCCCGTTGGCCCGAAGGTCGGAAACGAGCTTCTGCGGGTTCTCCTGCATGAACCGCGACTGGCTGCGCATCAGGCGGTCTTCGCCCACCAAGACCACCTCGCCGGCCTCGCCCTGTCCGCTCTCGCGCCAATTGCCGTTGTCGGTCAGAAGCCGGTTCAGCGCTCCGATATCAATCTGGGCGACGAGGACCGCAAGCGTTCGTCCGTCGGCCACGAGCGGGACGGCGGTGAAGAATTGCGGGGCGAAGCCCGAAGGCGCATAGGGCGTGAGATCCTGAACCACCGCCGATCCGCCGTTGCGCGGATCGAGCGCCCGCTCGACGATCTGGGCGAAGCCGGACCGCCCGAACGGACTGTTGTTGACGTTGCTGAGAAAATCAGTTTCCTTGGCCACGGTGTAAAACACGTCGCCGGTCTCGGGATCGACGAGATTGATGTCGTATAGGCCGACCGAATCGGCAAAATGCTTGATAATCGGGTGAAACCGGGCGTGGACGCGATCATAGGCGTCGCCGGCGGGCCCGGCGTCGAGCTTGGACTTCTGACCGGGATCGTTCGGATTGCGGGCGATGTAGTCGGCCTGGAGCTGTCGTGACGTCGGATCGGCCGGCAACAGTTTCGAGGCTTCCGCGTGCCCGGCAGAAACCTTGTCGAGCTTCGGAACGAGATTTTTCTCGTACCAGCTTTCGAGCGCCGCCCTGTCGGCGCCCTCCCTGGCCGGATCAATCGGGGCGGCTCGCATCTCCTTGAGCGCGGCGATCAAATCCTTGCTCGCCTCGGCGAACTGGGGAACGCCGGCGAGCGCGTTCGTCAACCGGAGCTGGTTGCGGATGTAGGAATCGACTCTCTGGCGCTTCACCTCGCGTTGCGCCGTCAGCCGCTGCTCGACGGACGCCGTCAAGGCGCTGTCGCCCGCGCGATAGCCGAGCGCGCCGCCGACGGCGAGACAGGCGAGGCCCAGAGGCAGCAGCGTCAGAATGATCTTGGAACGCAGCGATAATCGCATGCTCCCCCCTTGCATGCGATCGTTCCGACGGCTTCGGAACGACCCTTTCCAACTTCGTATCAGAACGTCAACCCCGCGTACAAGCCGGCTCGCGCCTTCGGCCCGGCGAGCCTGAGCGATCCCTTTACTCTAATTACTCTAAGCCACGCGCCGCGGCGCCGCGCGCTTTCGGGCGGCGAAGCGCGCGGCGCGCTGCGCGGTCCCGCGCGTCCTGCGATGCAGAAGCGCCGCCGCGCTGTGGCGGCAGCGCGCGACGAAAGCAGCCGCCGCACGCTTGTAGGGCGCGACGATCCGGTCGGCGTAGTGGTGGAAGGCCATGACCTTGCCGAACGTCCAGACGAACCAGCGCATGGTCATCAGCCGGTGCCGGGTCAGCTCGAAAATCGCCGGAATGACCGCGATCGAGAGCGTCTTCAGCACGATCCAGACGATGACGCCCCAGAAAACGTAGCCCATGGCGATGGCGACGGTCGCCACGACGAGAAGCGGCTCGACGATCAGGAACGGGATCAGAAACACGAGCAGCGCGAGCGGGGCCGGCATCCGGTCGACCAGCGCGACGAACGCGGCCTTGAACTGCTTCCACGGGATGAAGCCGGTGATCCGGCGCCCGACCGCCGCGAGCCCGTCCCACACCCAGGCGAACGCCAAAAAGGCCACCGCCAGCGCGAGAAGCGCCGTTCGCCTGGCCCGGTTATGCTTCATGGAGATGGATTCCGTAAAAAACGTCCGCGAATTCCGTCTTCACGGTTTCGTGACCATGCCCGTGAAACGCGCCGAAGGCAAGGCGTTTTGCGCCGCAATATGGCCATGAAGGCGCTGTTAACGCTTCGCGCCCTTCCCCATTCATGCGAACGCCGGCAAGACATCGGGTGGGACGCCGGAGGCCCGGCGCTTCGACGTTCAGGCGCGCCGAGGGTGACGACGGTCAGGAGCATGGCATGGTTGCGGTCGGATCGAGATTTTCGCTGGCGCTCGCGGGCGTGCTGGCGCTCGCCCTCGGCATGAGCGCCTGCGCCCGCCACAACGCCGACGCCGATCTGGCCGCCGCGACCGGCGCCGGAGCCGGCGGCGGCGGCGCGGGAGGAGGCGCGGGAGGCGCGGGCTACGGCGCCGCCGGTCCCGGCAGCGTGCAGGAGTTCAACGCGTCCGTCGGCGACCGGGTGTTCTTCGACACCGACCAGACCGATCTCTCCACGGCCGCGCAGGCGACGCTCGACAAGCAGGCGGCGTGGCTCGCGCGTTACGACCGCTACGCTTTCACCATCGAAGGCCATGCCGACGAGCGCGGCACGCGCGAATACAATTTCGCGCTCGGCTCCCGCCGCGCCCAGGCGGTGCACGACTATCTCGCGGCCAAGGGCGTCTCCGCCGCGCGCATGAAGACCATCAGCTACGGCAAGGAGCGGCCGGTCGCCGTGTGCGACGACATCTCCTGCTGGTCGCAGAACCGCCGCGCGGTGACTGTGCTGAACGGGGCGCCGGAGAGTTGACGGCGCCCGCTCGAGGCGGCGCCCATTCGTCCCTTGCGACGCATGCGCCTTGCGCGCGGCGCCGCCAGCCGAGGTTGCTCGTGAAGTCCTCCAAGCCTATGCGCCTGACCGCGATCCTCGTCGCCGCGATGACGAGCGCCGCGCCCGCCGTCGCGCAGAATTTCGACTTTTTTCACCGCCAGTCTCCGCGAGCCGCGCAGGCCGCCCCGCCTTCCGACCTCCCCGGCGAGGCCGCGCAGCAGGAGGAGGACGGAGGCCGGTCGGCGGCGATGGTGCTCAGGATCAACCGGCTCGAGCAGGAACTCCGGCAGGCGAACGGCCGCATCGAGCAACTGGAGAACGCCCAGCGCCGGCTCGAGGACCAGTTCCTGAGATTCCGGCAGGATGTGGAGGTCCGCTTCGGCGAACGCTCCGGCGACGCCGCCCCTCCCGCCTCGGCCCCCTCCGCCGTGGCGGTCGCGCCCCCGGTGGTGATCGACGGCGCGGCGCCCTCGAAGCCGCGGCGGTCCGACGCCTTCGACCCGGCCGGCCTGCCCAACGCGCCCGGCGCGCCCCAACCGCTCGGGACGACGCCGCCGAGCGCGCCGCTCGCCCGCAC
>CAIZGR010000545.1 GCA_903932535.1 uncultured Hyphomicrobiales bacterium
CGCCCTCACCCCGCGAACAACGCGCGACTTGAGCTCCAAAAGGTTGGCCGCCCGAACCAGATCCTCCGCCCCAGCCAAACGCCCCGTCAAAGCCAACTGATGCCGCAACTGCGCAGGGTCCGCCGCAATGCGGAAATAGCCCGCGATCAGAGACAACGCGGCCAAACCGCCGTCGAGGGTTTGCGGTGACTGCGGCTGCGCTTCCGCCGTGGGGCTCATGTCATTCATCTCGACATATTCTCAATCCGCTTCGCAAAATTGCCTTACAGCAACATTAGAGAAAGGCAACGCTCTTCCGACAGGAAATGATCTGACCGGCTTGATTTCACTTTATTCCTCGTTCCGGATCGACCTGTAATAGCAACATCTCGTCTTTCAGACAGGTTACGATTACAGCGGCCTGACCTGCTTGGTAAGGCAAACGAGCGCTCACGCCGGTCTGGCGGCGCTCCGGCCTTCACGCCTGCGCTGCAATCGATCGCCTACGCCTGGGTTCAGCGATTTGCCCAATTCCGCAGCACGCATGCCTAAGTTAACATGCCTCACGAGACCGGGGCCGTCAACATGCATGCACGAGCGACGCTCATCTATTTTTCGATCGTGACGGCGCCGGACCCGCGGCGGGAAGCCTTGACCGCCGCGCGCTCGCGCAATGACAATACATATGCGCGGCGCGACAAGCGCAGCCCCTCGACAGTCGCCGACAGAGCGGGCGCGCAGTGCTAAACAAGTCGCCGAGCCGGCGGCGCAGCGAACGGCGCCCTCGCCCGGCAGGCAGCGGCCGGACCATCATGAGAAGCGGATGACTCCCAAGAGAAACACTCCGAGCATGTTGTTGGCCGGCGCGATCATCGTTACGATCATGTATTTTGCTGGAGACGTGCTGGTCCCCCTCGCCCTTGCGGCGCTCCTGAGCTTCGTGCTCGCCGGTCCGGTTCGCGCGCTTCAGCGGTTCGGCCTGCCCCGTCCGGTCGCCGTGGTGGCGGTCGTGGTCCTCGCCTATGCCGCGATCTTCGAGCTCGGTCAGATGCTGGCGCTCGAGCTTGGAAACCTCGCCGGCGACCTGCCGAAATACGAAACGGCGATCCAGACCAAGGTCGAGGCCCTGCAAGGGCCGGCCGCCAGGGGCGCGGGCTCGCTCGAACAGGCGACCGGCGTCCTGCGGGATCTCGATCGCCAGATCGCCGCGTCGCGCCAGAAGCCGGGCGACACGCCCCCCGTGTCTGGAAGTTTTCCCGGCGATCTGCGCGCGACGGTCGGGGCGGGGCAAGGATTTTATGGCTTGCCGATGCAGTCGTTGGTCGCGCTCGTGAGTCCCGTGCTCACGCCGCTGGTCAGCGCGTCCCTGGCCTTTATTTTCGTCGTCTTCATCCTGATTCAGCACGAGGACCTGCGCAATCGGCTGGTCCGCCTCGCGGGCGCGACCGACATTCCGCATACGACCGCGACGCTCGACGAAGTCGGAAGGCGCTTGAGCCGGCTCTTTCTTGTCCAGCTCGTCATCAATTCCTGCTATGGCGCGGCGATCATTCTCGGTCTCGCGGCGATCGGCGTTCCCGGCGCGGCCGTGTGGGGCGTGCTTTCCGGGATTCTGCGGTTCGTTCCCTTCGTCGGCCCGGTTCTGGGGTCCATCCTGCCGTTGGTTCTGTCGTTCGCGGTCGGGCCCGGCTGGTCGGCGACGCTCTGGACTGCGGCCTTGTACGCCGGGCTGGAGTCGGTGACCGGGCAGGTCGTCGAGCCCTTGTTCGAGGGCCGCGCGACGGGCGTCACGCCGTTGGCGATCGTGGTCGCCGCGATCTTCTGGGCCTGGATCTGGGGCTCGATCGGTCTCGTGATGTCGACGCCGCTGACGGTCATCCTCGTCGCCCTCGGCCGCCATTTCGAGGCGCTGAAGGTGTTCGACATACTCTTCGGCGACGCTCCCGTCCTGACGGAGCCGGAAGCGCTTTATCAGCGGCTGCTCGGCAGGAACGCGGTCGGCGCGATCGGCGACGTCAAGCGGTTCGTGAGCAGCCGATCGCTGTCGGCCTATTGCGACGAGGTCGTCCGGCCCGCGCTCGATCTGGCGCGCCGGGACCTGGAGCGCGGCGCGCTCGGCGGCGGCGCCTTGACGGCCTTCGTCGCCACGCACCAGACCCTGTTCGCGGAAGTCGCGCGCAGCCGCTGGGTGAGGAAGCGCGCGGCGACCCTGGCGGCGGGCGGGCGGGCGGGCGCTTTGCCGTTACTCAGCCCCGGCAAGCCCGGAGCCGCTTCGGCGTCGCCGGCGAATTTCGTTGCGATCGGCGCGCGCGACGCGCTCGACGACGCCGGGAGCCTCGCCATCGCGACCTTGGCCGAGACCCATGGGCTGCACGCCCGGATCGCCGCGCCGAACGCCCTGACGAACCCGGACCGCGCCGCGCTCGACATGTCCGGGGCGGCGCTCGTCTGCCTGTCCTTCGCGGGTCCGGCGACCGCCGCCGAAGCCGGCGAAGCGGTGCGGCAGGTCCGGGAGCGAGCGCCGCACGCGAAAATCATGCTCGGACTGTGGTGCGCGCCGGATGAGGCGACCGTCGAGACGCTCCGGACGGCCTCGGGCGCCGACTTTGCTTTTCGAAGCTTCCATTACGCCGCGACCGCGCTGCTCGAAGACGCGATCCGGCGCGCCTGGAGACGGCATTCTCACGTTTGCGTCTCGGAGCGGCCCGCGGACGAATCGAGCCCCGCGGCGCCCTGATGGAACTCCCCGAGCGTCGCGCCCGCTCTACTCCACGGTCACCGACTTGGCGAGGTTGCGCGGCTGGTCGGCGTCTTTGCCCATGATCACGGCGGCGTAGTAGGCGAGCATCTGGACCGGGACCGCATAGACGATCGGCGCGAAGTTCGCGCCGACGTCGGGCATCGCCAGGAAATGCTCGATCTCGACCGCCGCCTCCTCGGCCGCGTGCGGCTCGCCGATCAGAATGAGGCGCCCGCCGCGCGCCGCGACCTCCTGCATGTTGGACACCGTCTTCTCGAACACGGAATCGTGCGGCGCGATCACCACGACCGGCATCTCCGGGTCGATGAGCGCGATCGGCCCGTGCTTCAGCTCGCCTGCGGCGTAGCCCTCGGCGTGAATGTAGCTCAGCTCCTTCAGCTTCAGCGCGCCTTCCAGCGCCAGAGGATAGCCGGTGCCGCGCCCGAGATAGAGGACGTCGTGGGCGTGGGCGATCGCCTGCGCGAGCTTCTCGGTCGCGCGCTCGAGCTTCAGCGCCTCGGCGATGAGGCCCGGCGTGGCGACGAGCTCGGCCACGAGCGCCGTCTCCTGCTTTTCGTCGATCGTCCCGCGCGCGAGCCCCAGCCCGACGGCAAGCGCCGCGATGGCCGCGAGCTGGCAGGTGAACGCTTTGGTCGAGGCCACGCCGATCTCGGGGCCCGCGAGCGTGGGCGCGGCGGCGTCGGTCAGACGCGCGATGCTGGAGGTGGGAACGTTGACGACGCCGATCGTCTTCGACCCGCGCTCCTTGACGTATTTCAGCGAGGCGAGCGTGTCGGCGGTCTCGCCCGACTGGGAGACGACGATCGTCAGCCCGTTCGGATCGACCGGCGCATCGCGGTAGCGGTATTCGGACGCGACGTCGATCTCGACCGGCAGCCGGGCGAAGCGCTCGATCCAGTATTTGCCGACGAGGCCGGCCATGTAGGCGGTGCCGCAGGCGATGATCGTGATCCGCGACAGCGTCTTCGGATCGACCGGCCAGTCGAAGGGCTTGAGCCGCATCGACGCCATGTCGACGTAGTGGGCGAGCGTGTGGCCGACGACTTCGGGCTGCTCGTGGATCTCCTTGGCCATGAAGTGGCGGTAATTGCCCTTCTCGGCGAGCAGGCTCCCGGCGGGGCTCACCTGTGTGCGCCGCTGCACGACCTTGCCGGCCGCGTCGTGGACCTCGGCCCCGGCGCGCGTGACCAGCGCCCAGTCGCCCTCCTCGAGATAGGCCACGCGATTGGTGAAGGGCGCGAGCGCCAGCGCGTCGGAGCCGAGAAACATCTCGCCCTCGCCGTAGCCGATCGCCAGCGGCGCGCCCCGGCGCGCGCCGTTCTGGAGATCGTCGTGGCCCTCGAACAGATAGACGAGCGCAAAGGCGCCGCGAAGGCGCGCGAGCGCTGCGAACACGGCGTCCGCCGGCGCCTTGCCGGAAGCCATCTCGTCCTCGACCACCAGC
>CAIZGR010000546.1 GCA_903932535.1 uncultured Hyphomicrobiales bacterium
CGCCCTCACCCCGCGAACAACGCGCGACTTGAGCTCCAAAAGGTTGGCCGCCCGAACCAGATCCTCCGCCCCAGCCAAACGCCCCGTCAAAGCCAACTGATGCCGCAACTGCGCAGGGTCCGCCGCAATGCGGAAATAGCCAGAGAGCAGGGCGACGGCCGCAAGCCCGGAGTCGAGCCTCTGCGCCGCCGGCGCCGAGCCTTCCTCCAGTTCGGCGCTTCTACGGGTGGATAAGTCGTTCATTGGCCCCTTCGGCGATGGCTGTGAGGAAACGAAGTCGGGAATGGAATTAAAGGACGCCGCGCGAGGCGTTCCGTTGCTCGGCGATGGAAAGGGACGAGGGATGCTTGTCCTGCTCGTGCAAGCCCCGGCCGCGCAGATCATGAACCGGCCGCGAAAGCGGGCTTCTGCCTGCGGAGGGTTCGAAGCGGATATCGTCCTCACCGTCCTTTTTCAGGAAGATGTCCGCGAGAAGCGGAGAAATCGGGGACTTCTGTTTGAGCGCATCGAAGTTGGTAATCCGGATGACATGGCGGCCGACCCGCTCGATCAGGCCGGAATCGCAAAACCTCATCATCGTGCGGCTCAGCGTGTCGCAATTGATGACGAGGTAATTGGCGATATCGACGCGGGACATGGGAAGCGCGACGGTCATTTGCGGCGCGCCCTGAAGCGAGCGCCCGCGGACGCTCCGCATGGCGAGGGCCAAAACAAACGAAGCAACGCGCGCCTCGGTTTCGAGGCGGCCGATCATCAATTGATGCATATTCACCCGCTCCAACTGCCTTACGCAGTGCTCGATCAGGAACGACCAATAGTCGGAGGCGGGCAGGTCATGGTAATATTCTGGCGGTTCGATCGCCACGAGCGTCGTGCTGGTGATCGCCCGCAGGGAAACTTTGGAATTAGAAAATATGGCGGACGAAGAAAAACCGTCTGGTGCGATCAAGAAATCCAATACCTGCAGTTTTCCTTTGGCCGGCATTGCGTCGATCGCGATCATGCCTTCCTTGAGGACAAACATTTTATCGGATATCGAAAGTGGAATTCGCTGCTGCGGGCGCAATGATAAAGACGTACTTTGTGCACAGAACGCCTCGAACAGGCGTAGCGGCGCTTTATCACTTGACGCAACTTCTCGATCGATCAACGCGATACCCCTTGTCCAAACGAGCTTACTTGGCAGGGCCAAGTAACGAGCACCTCATGGACGCAGTGTAAACTGAGTTTCCAAATGTTATCACTGCAATTTTGAGCGTTTTATGCGTACGCCCTAATAGTCCAGATGTTGCCAGGGATTCCGTCCAAATTTCGTGGCGACCGCAGCGCTCGACCCGGACCTACGTCCCGTTCGGTCTTTGAATAGCGATTGTCTCACGTTTATTGCTCGCCGTGTCGAAGCGGACTCCGCGCGGACATCGGCTGGCTGATTGTCGTGAGCTTGGCTGTCGCGGCGCCGCCGCCTTCCCCCTCGCGTTTTCGCGCCGGCGCGGACCGGGGCGGTTCCGAGGCGATCGCCGAAGACATCGGAAGGGAGGAAACAGCACGTCCCGTTTCGCGCGGACACGTCGAAACGCGCGACGATCTCCGCGCTCTTGGAGGAGCTGCTACCGCGCGTCGATCGCGCTTGCGTCGCCGGCGCCGACTTTGACAACGTCCCCGGGGGCCAAGAGCGATGTCTCGGCGGCCTGGAAGCTCTTGGTCCCGTCTTTCGATGGATGCAAGATCTCGTAAGAAGGCGATTGCGCGTTCTGCAAGACGTCAGGGTCGAGAAGCGCCGTCAGCGACCTGGCGGCGATCGCTTCCTGGCGCGCTTCCTCGAGGTCCCTGTCGACCGCCTCGATTTCCTTCGCGAGATTTTCGGCGGTATCCAAAGACAACTTCGTGTTGTTTCCTTCCGCGTCCGCCAAGCGTCCTTCCGCCTCGACGACGGTCACGAGCGAATCCTGACGGCGCGCTTCGATATCCGCCAACTCGGTCCGCAGAATGAGCACGCTGTTGCTGGTCTCGACACCGCGGTCCTTGAGCCTTTCCATTGCCTCGAGGCGCTCGGTCCTCAGGCCCTTCTCGACGTCGAACTGGTCGAGCTTGCGCTTGAGAAGGTCGACTTCGCTCCTCGCAGCGGCGACCTTGAGCCCGATCTCCTTCCGCAGTTGTTGACGCTTGGCCCGCTCCACACGCAAGATGACGCCTTCTGCTTCCCAAAATGGCCCCGCGCTTTTGCCGCGGTCGGACGCGGCGAGCGGCGCGGACGCCGACGGCGCGATGACGTCGTCGCCGGGCGTCGACGAAACGGACAACCGGCCGGTGGATACCGACGCGGGGACCTCGTCGCGCTCGGCCTCCAGGCGCGCACGCCGTGCGAGCAATTGCTCGAGCTTGAGAGCCGCTATTCGGAGGCGCTCCATCTCCCGCGCGCCCTCGATCATGCCGGGCGCGTTTTCGCCGCCCCGGCCGAGGCCGCCGGCCAGCGCGACGGCTTGCAGCACGATCATCCCGGGCGCGAATTTGTAGGCGCCGGGAGTCTTCACGGATCCGACGACGTACACGGGAGACCGATCGACGATCCTCGCGTCGACGTTCGCGCTGCGCCCGACAGCGGTCAGGAAGGCCGCCGCCAAGTCGGCGCGAAGATCGTCGAGCGCGCGTCCCTCGACCTGAAACGGCCCGAGAATGGGAATGGAGATGGACCCGTCCTGTTCGACCGTATAGTCGCCGCTGAGATCCATGCGCTGGTAGAAGCTCGCCAATCGGTCTTGCCCGTTGCTCCCTGCGTCGATCGACTCGTAAAATCCAATCTTGAGCCTGTCGCCGATTCCCAGCAGCAGCCTGACCGGTCGCGGCGGGGTGGGCGACGGCGACCGCGCAGCCGCCCCTCGGGCGCCGGCCGCGCGGTTCGCTTCGGGCGAAAAATCGGTTTCCCGCGCCAGATCCGGAAGCGCCAGGCCGGCCGTCGCGGCGGGCAGGAAATCCGCCGGCGCCGCCGCCGGCTCGTGCGCGCAGGGCGGAAGCGCAAGCACCGCGATCGACGCCAGGACGGGCAGCTTGACGATCACAGGCATTCGAGCGTTTCCTTCCAACGGCCCCATGGCCTCGAAATCGGGCGCGATTCCTCTCGACGCGTCTGAAGCGAGCAAAACGAAAAGGCGCGATCGATTTTCAGTCCGTGTTGACGACTTCGCGCTCGGGCATCGCGGGCGAGCAAAGCCCTCGATCCATCGGCGCCGGTCCGGTCCGATAGGCGCATCGGCCTTTCCGAGAATTTTGTCGGACAATCCGACCGGGAAGGCCAGCGCGATTTGCTGACCAAAGTCAGCAGGCGCGTTCGAAAAGCGGAGCGGCGCGCGCATGAGACCATGTATATATTATATATATTTGCAAGAGCGCCTGTTCTCGACAGAAGTATAAATCCTCGATCACGCTGCGAGCGTATTTTCGCGCTCGGTTGGGACGAGCAAACCGTTCGCCCTACCGGCGGCACTGGCCGGCCCATTCTGCGGGGGGATGCTCGCCGCCCCACGCCGTCAGGAGCCTGCCGAACGCGTCGGGGTCCATGTCCATGCACTGCGCGAGCGCGCGCCAGACCGTCCGCTCTTCCGGCGGAAGCCGCTTGGGATCGATCCGGGTCAGGCGCCGGCTTGCGAGGTCGCGGTCGCCGTCCCACAAAGACAGCTCCGCTGCGAACAGGGGGCGTGACAGCAGCGCTTCGGTCGAAAGCAGGGGCCTGATCGCAACCAGCGCCGGGTTTCCGAAGGAATTGACCAAATCTTCGGCCAATCGCCCCATTGTCGCCGCGTCGCCGCCACTCCGCGCCTGCCGCAGGAATTTTTCGAGCGCCACATCTACCGAGCCGAGAAGCGCGGACTCCTGGACGAACACGTGCAAGTCGTCTCCGGTCGCGCCGTTGGTGCTGGCCGCCCAGCGGACGAGCATCCGGCGTGCGAGGTCCGGACGTCCGGCCGCGGCGATCGCGCCGACGATTTGCAGCGCGGCGTTGGGCGCCGCGTCGACGTAGGCGAGGGCCAGTCTGGACGCGACGCCGGCGTGTCCGGACCGGGCGATCCTCGAGATCAGCTTCGCGGCGAGGAAAGGACTGCGCCAGCCCACCATCCAGCCGCGCGCACGGTCTTCGATCTGCTCCACCGCGTTGTTCAGGATCATGACCTCGACCAGCAGAAAACGTCCCGCGCTCGAGTCCGGCTTCGCCTCGCGATCCGCCAGTTCCAGCCATCGGCGGGCGGCGGTCGAGTCTCCGCGGTAAGCGAGCAGCGCCCCCAGGCGCTCGAGTTGGGCGGCGTCCAACAGCCCTTTGCCGGCGTAGGTTTGCAGCGCGCCGATCTCGTCCTCGACGCGCCCGTGCAAGCGATAGCGTTCGACGAGCCGCGTGATGCGCTCGGGAGAGGGCGCCGCCGCCGTCGCCCGAGCGAGCGCGTCCAGATAGCGATCGAGCCGTCCGCTCTGCAGCAGCAGTTCGGCCTCTCGCTCGCGCGCCGCGAAATCGTCCGGGCGCGCCGCCAGATAGGCGTCGAACGCGTCGACAGCCTGAGGGATCTGGCCGAGCGCGGCATAGGATCGCCCCAGCGCCGCCAGGAGATCGGGGTCGTGCGGCGCCGCCGCCAGACGGCCCTGGACAAGCGCGATCGCCTCGGCGTGACGCCCTTCGCCGGCGAGCATGGCGGCGTGTTCGTCATGCTTCGGATACAGCACGACGGCGGCGACGAGGAGCGAGACGATCACCACGAGAATGAACCGACCCGCTCTTGTCATGCGCACGACCCCTCGTTCGCTGAAAGGGCGCCGCGCAGGCCGCGCATCACTTGACGTATGCGTCCGTCCGATAAAGCGAGGCATGGCTTCGGACGAAATCGATGGTTCTGCGCAAGCCGTCGTCGAGCGGGACGGTCGGCGACCATCCCATCGTGTTGCGGGCGCGCGTATTGTCCGAGACCAGCTTCATGACCTCGCTCGAGGCCGGACGCAGCCGCTCGCCGTCCTGGACGATCGGCTTGTCGACCTCCATGAGATCGAGAATGCGCTTGGCGAACCAGCCGACGGAATAGGTCCGGCCGGTGCCGAGGTTGATCGTCTCGCCCTCGACGCCCGGAGTCGACCCGGCCGCCATGAAGCCGGCGACCGTGTCGCTCACGAACGTCATATCCCGCTCGGGCGTAAGCGACCCGAGCCGTATCCGGTCGGACTTGAGCGCCTGGGAGACGATGGTCGGAATGAAGGCGCGCGCGGTCTGGCGCGGGCCGAAGGTATTGAAGGGCCTCATCGTCGTCACCGGCGTCGCGAAGGAGCGGAAGTAGCTTTCGGCCAGCTTGTCCGCTCCGATCTTCGAGGCCGAGTAGGGCGATTGTCCTTGCAGCGGATGGCTTTCGTCGATCGGGGTCCGCAGCGCGGTGCCGTAGACCTCGGACGTGCTGGTGTGCACGACCCGCGCGACCCCGAAGCGGCGGGCGGCCTCGAGCACGTTGAGCGTGCCTTCGACGTTGGTGCGGACGTAGGTGCGGGGCGCGTCGTACGAATAAGGGATCGCAATGAGGGCCGCCAGATGAAAGACGACGTCCTGCCCTTCGACGGCCCGGTAGACGAAATCGCTGTCCTCGATCGCGCCGCTGACAATCCGCAGATCGCTGCGAATGTCGGCGTCGCCGAGGGCGAGGTTGCCGATCAGCGACCCGGAATTGTATCGAACCATGGCGGTCGTCGTCGCTCCGGCGCGAACCAGCGCTTCGGCGAGATGACTGCCGATGAACCCGCCCGCTCCGGTGACGAGCACTCTCTTTCGGTTCCACATTGTTCAACCCTCTCTCGATGGCCTCTTGCGTCGGTTCTTTCAGCGGCTCGCGCCCGCTCCGGCGTCAGCCTCTCCCGGTCCGACAGGGGTTCGAAGACCGAGTTTTTGCTTCACGCTGAATATTCGACATGGCGCCTTCCACTACGATGAAGAATTGTTGGTGATGAAGGCATGGTAATGAAGCCAAGACAATTCGCTCGAGACCAATTTGAATGCGATCACGAGCGTGATCGCCGCAGCAATCATATTCCCGTATCCGAAGAAATCCGGGCCTAATGGCAGAAGAATCAAAGTGAGCGTCGCGTTGAAGAACAGAAAACTCGATACGATCAGCAGGGCCGGCCGACGCAAATCGAGGTGAAGCAGGAAGCTGAAGCAAAACATTGCGCTTATGTAGAAAATCATGGCGCAGAGCGACACCCGGAATATCCCCATGTACGAAGGACGAAGCCCGAGTTCTCCCATGAAAAGGAACGAAGCCATCATCATCGTTCCCGCGGTGACGATCAACGCCAAGAATAGTCCGAACATGCTCGAGACGACGTGGGCGCCGATCCGCGTTACGATCTGGTTCAGCTCTCGCAGGCTGGCCTGCTGCTGCATTCGCGTGTGATAAAGACGCCTGAGAAGGAAGAAATGGGTCTCTACATGCACGAAGAAGACCGCGATGATCGGAATGGAAGACAACTGCGCCCAGAACATCGCAGAATCGTAACTCGGCCTTGTCCAAAGCGCTCCGGCGACCAGCAGTCTCCCTGAAGCATCTGCATGCCACATGATGATCTTGTCTATCCACAACCCCATTGCGTATGCGGCTCCGGCCGCCGGCAGTTCCCAGTTCTTGCGGACTCTTGCGGTGATTTCGGGATCGAACGCGATCTCTGCGCCGAACGAACGCGTCACGGCGGCGAGCAGAATCAGATCGGTGATCGCGAAGCTGCAGTTGAACGCCGTCAGGAGCGTGGCCGCCGAAGGGTCGTGGAGGAGGCCGCCGAAGACGGTCATCGACGCCGCGCCGACGCCGAAGGCGAGGAGCACGGAATTGTAGGCGCGGATCGCGCCGAGGATTGGAATCAGCAGCCACGAGCAGCCGATCAGCATCACATTGTAGAGGCTTGCCGCCGTCGCCGCCGGATCGAGCGTCGCAGCGAAGACGTAGAACGGTCCGACGGTCGCGATCGACAAGAGCGCGAAGAGTCCGATGGATAGAAGAAACGCGGAGAAGACGTTCTCGCGCTCTCCCTCTTGCGTTTGCTCCG
>CAIZGR010000547.1 GCA_903932535.1 uncultured Hyphomicrobiales bacterium
AGGCAAGGCGAGATTTCATGGTTCCGTCTCCCCTGGTTAGCCGATGATGATGGCGGCGAAGTCGTTGGCGTCGTGCGGCGCGTCGATCTCGCGCAACTCGCAAATGTCGGTGTTCGTGTAGACGCCTTCCACGCTGGCCCGGCGGCCCCAACTCATCCCGCCGACGACGCGGACGCGGTTGTCCACCTCGAACGGGTCGGCGTTATCGTAGCGGGTGACGACTACGGCGCTTTGATCCGGGAGCTTGCGAAGCTCCTCGATAAGCTCGGCAACTGTCATGGCTTGGTTCCCCTGGTTTCGGCACTAGATCGGCCGCGACTGGCGCCCGCGAGACTGCGAGCGCCACGGACGGACGGACTAGCGGGCGCGGCGCATCTCGTCTTCCGTGAGCGCGCGAGCCGAATCGAAGCGGGCGGTTTGCGTGTAAATGGACATGAGGCTTTCCCCTGACTTGAGCGACGCAATCGGTTGCGCCGTGGTCAATGGATATTCCCGATAATCTGCCATGTCAAGCCGACAAACGCAATTTATTTTCCGACAAATGCCATTTTGAGGCTTGACGGGTCAGCGTCCATGTGTAGGATATGCGGACGGCGCGGGCAATGCGCCGCTGAAGTGGAGATCTCGCAATGAACATCGACACGCGAAAGCCTATGCGGTGGATCGTCCGCACGGATGAGCCGTTCCGCTGCGCGCAATCCTTCCTGCTCGATGACGGGACAATCGCCTACACCAAGGGCCTGACGGTCGAGACATATGCGGCGGATCGCGGTTTCCCGATTCGCGTGGTGGACGATGCGGAGCTTGACGCGCTCCAGGCCGCGCGCCTCGCTGGCATGGTGACGGCGGCGGCCGAAGAAACCGAAGATCAATATTTTTACGCGCTCGAAGTCCTGCCGCCCTCGAAGTGGCGCACGGCGCGCGGCGTCGAGTCCTTCCACGTCTGCGAGCGGATAACCGGCGATCTCGTCTCCTGGCACGCTCAATGCGGCGGGCGCTTCTTCACCTTCACCGATCACGACAATCTGACGGCTGAACAGGTCGCCGAAAAGGTCGCGGCGGCGCTCTGATCCTTCACCGGCCGGCGCTCAATTCCGGGCGCCGGCGATCTCCAGGGGGAACGAAGATGGCAACGAATAAGCTCACGGTCGCCACGGTCGAAGAGGTCCGCAAGCCGGATAGCCTGTTCATGGCCCACTGGCGCGACACAAACGCGGTTTTGGAATCGCTCGGATCGCCCGAGGCGCTTTATGGCGACTTCCGGCGCGCTCACGAAGTCCACGGAATACGGGACTCGCACGAAGCGGCGCAATACGTCCGGCAAATGCGCGGGGAAGCCTGATCCTCCAGCGCGGCGCGGTCCCTTCTGGGTCCGCGCGTCGCGGGCGGATTGGTCCGGCCGATGACAGGGGTAACGACAATGGGTCTCGATATCACGGCTTATCGCAAGCTGACGCCTGACGCGGGCGCTGAGGGCTATCCTGCCGACTGGCAGACTCACGTCAGGTTCGGCGCGTCAATGGATTGGAGCGAGGGCGAATGGCCCGGCCGCGCCGCGCCGCTGTCGTCATCCACGCTCTACACCTGGG
>CAIZGR010000548.1 GCA_903932535.1 uncultured Hyphomicrobiales bacterium
CCAGATCGAGAAGAAGGCCTGCGCCGTGGTGCTGGTGGGCGACAGCGAACAGGGAATCTATGGGTGGCGCGGGGCCGTGAACGCCATGAAGGTCTGCGCACCCATGGCCCACGACCGGCTGGCCCTGACCGAGAGCTTCCGCTTCAACCAGGCCATAGCCGACCGGGCCAGCTCCATCCTGAAGCTGCTCAAGGTGGACCCGAAGCTCACGGGCCGGGGCGCCGGCGTGGCCCGGCCAGCCGAGCTTTCCGGGGCGGCCGGCGCGTCGGCAGACGGCGCCGCATCGTCGGCGACCGCAGCGGCGCAGGCCGCGCCCGTCGCGACGGCGGCGCCTAAGCCCGGGGACAAGGAACAGCCCGTCGATCCTGCGCCGGCGCCCGAAGCGATTCCGTCCGTGCTGCCCGAAGATCGCCCGCCCGCGCCTCTGCCGGCAAAGACCGGGAAGCCGCGCTCGACGGCTCGGCTGCTCGCCGCCGGAGTCGCGCTGCTTGCGATCGTCGTCACCGCCTTGTTCTATGCGTCCCACCGGAAGGGAACGCTTGTCGCGGGGAAGCGGGAGACGTCCGCAGGGCTGGCGTCCGCTGCCGCTGTCGTCGAGGCGCCGCCCAAAGCGACCGTCGATCCCGGCGCGCGCGAGGAAGAGCGGGCCGCCGTTCGTGACGTCGGCGCTGCGCTCGCGCAACTGACCACCCGGCTCGACCGGATCGAGAAGGAGCACGCCGCGCTCGGCCAGCGCATCGAACAGAATGCCGCCTCCAGCCTCTCCGCCTCGGGCCTCGCCGACGTCACGGCGAGGCTCGACGCGCTGGAAAAGAAGGTTTCCGCGCCGGCCGCGCCTGCCCCGGCGCTCGGCGCGGTCGCCCAGAGGCTCGACAAGCTCGAGAAGAGGGCCGCCCCGTCGCCGGCTCCGGACCTCGCCGAAATCAGGACGAGGCTCGACAGGCTGGAAAAGAAAGTCGCCGCCGCGAGTTCCGTCGCGGCTCTCCCGCCGGCCTCAACGCGACATGCGACGGGTGCGGCGAGAGCGCAATCCTTGTCGCCGGCCGAAGCGGCTGCGCCCTACGCCCCGCGGCCGATGCTCCAAGGCTATAGCGTCGAGGATGTCCAGGACGGCGTCGCGGTGGTCGACAGCCGCTACGGCCAAGTGCAGGTCGCGCCCGGAGATTTCCTCCCCGGCGCCGGGCGCGTTTTGCGAATCGAGCGCCGCGGCAGCGGCTGGACCGTGGTGACGAGCGGCGGCGTCATCGCGAGCGGTTTTCCGCCCTATTGACGCAGATTGACGCCGCGCCACCCGCGGTGCGCGCGTTCGCGCCGCCCGGCAGGGCGGTCATCCCGGGCGCGTGAGAAACGGCGATCATCCCGCGTGCGCAGGGCCGCGCCGGAAGGAGCGCAGGCCCATGAGGCCGAGGCCGGCGAAGCCGACGGCCATCATCGCCCAGGTCGAGGCTTCGGGGGCCGCGGGGTCGCGGATGGCGAGAAACGGCCGGCCGTCCTGGGGGTCCGGCCATGAGCCCGCGTAGCCGATGAGGTCGCCCCTGTCGTCGATCCCGGTCAAGACCGACTGCGCGGCGCCCGGCGCATCGACAGTGAAATACGCGCCGCTCGTATAGAGAAACCCATGACTTTGGGGCATTGCCATCGAACCGTCCGTCGTCTTGTACAGCCCGACGACTTGATCCAAATCGTTCATGCCAAACGCCAACGTGCCCCAACGTTCGTTCGGATAAACGATCTCTGTGCTGCCGGCGTCGTTCCCCACTATGAAGCCGTATCGATACAGCATGCCATAAAACGAGCCGACGAATTGGCCACGGTTGTTCAATCCAGACAGGCTCGAATCGCCGCCTCCATCGGCCGTTACGTCCGTGAAGACGCCGCCTGAATAGAGAAGATGCGGGCCGCAGGCATGGCTTCCTTGGCAAGCGCCTCCAAGCACTTGGCCGCGGTCGTTTATTCCAAGCGGCGTGAAGGTGGGAACGCGCGGGTCGACGAGTTTCCGAATGACGCCGAACGTGTCGAGGAAGCCGTATGGCGTCCCGCCGCGGACGTAAGTCCCGACGATCTGCCCCCGCTCGTTGACGCCGGACAATTGCGTGCTCGTGGCGCCGGGGACATTGAACGGGGCATACTTGCCGTTCGCGTAGACGTACCCGTGGCTGACGCTCTTGGCGTCCTCGTACCAACCGACGATCCGATCGAGGTTGTCGATGGCCGCAACGCTGGTCGTGCCCGCTTTGGAGCCGGGAACGTCGATGTCCTTGAAGACGTAGGCGACGCCGGCCCGGACGGGCGAGGCGGCGGCGAACAGGCCGCTCACGGCCGCCGTCGCCAGGATCGGGAGGAAAAGCCATGTCCTCAGCCGCATGGGACGCTCATTTTGCGCAGACGACGCCGGGATGGGTGGACGTTTGAAAAATCGCCGAATGTGCGGGCCGGCCTCACGCGGCTGGCCCGAGTCGGTCGAAAAGCAGCGGGGCGATCAGCCCGCTTGCGCCGGGCGAGCCCGCGAGCCGCGCGAGCCCATGAGGCCGAGGCCCGCGAAGCCGAGGGCCATCATTGCCCAGGTGGACGGCTCGGGCGCGGCGGGGGGGTCCGGGACCGCGAGAAAGGCCTGAGAATTTCCAAAGACGCCGGGCAACGGGAATCCGGCGCCGATGATATCGCCGCGGTCGTTGATTCCGGTCAGCCATGTCTGCCCGGCGCCGGGCTCGTCGAAGGTCGTCGCGGCGCCATTTTCGTAGAGGAACCCGTTGCGAAGTGAATATGTCTGACCGGACGCCGGCGCATCGTAATAACCCACGGCTTGGCCTCGATCGTTTATGGCGTGAACAAACGTGTACCCTGAAAGGGTGATCGTCGTGCTGATGACGCCATTGGTTACGATGATTCCGTATTGACGGGACAGGCCACCTGAAGATCCGGCATATTGACCGATATTATTCAAGCCGTACAGGCTTGTGTCGCCGGTGATGACGCTGCCCTTGATCGTGACAGGCGTCAATATACCATTCCAGTAAGAGTAATACTTTGTAGTGATGTCGCCAAGCCCGAGCACCCGGCCCAAGTCGTTGATTGCGAGCGGGAGGAAGGGGGATGGGGTGGTCTGAATCCCGCTTCTGGTGTCGAGGAAGCCGTGAAGCGTCCCGCCCCGGACGTAATTCCCGACGAGCTGCCCGAAATCGTTCACGCCTGACAAGCGCGTGCTCGTCGCGCCGGGGACATCGAAGCGCGTGTAATGGCCGTTCAGGTAGAGATAGCCGTGACTGACGCCGCTGGCGTCCACGTAGGACCCGGCGACCTCGTCCCGGTTGTTGATGGCCGAAACGTCGGTCGTGCCGGCTTGGGCGCCCGGGACGTCGATGGTCTTGAAGATGTAGCCGCCGTCGGCGCGAACGGGCGACGAAGCGGCGAACAGGCCGATCGAGACCGCCATGGCCAGTTGCAAAATCTTCAATCGCATGGGAAGCCTCCCTTTGCGTCAAGAACACCGGGGTGAACGTACTTCTCGGGAAATCGCCGGAACACAGAGGCTGATCCGCTTCACGGCCCGCACGCGTGTCGATCGAAAAGCAATTCATAACTCAACAAAAACTTCGCAAGACTTACCGGAGCGTCGGTCAGCTTTTATTCTCGAAACGCTCGCCCTGGCGCGACGCCAGCCTCCAGCCGGTTTTCCTGTAGCCGGAGCGCCGCCCGGCGCCCAATAAAAACGACGTCAAAAAGCATTTATTTCATAAGTGAGGCGAACGTGTGTTCTCACGAAATCACATAGAAATTGGTATCTGCGGCAAACCGACGCACGGCATGAGGACTATGGTCGTCACCCGTCCCCTGTCGCTCACGCGCGGAGGAACGAGGCTCGAGTCGGCCCTGCGACGACCACGCCTAACGCGGTCGCCTCGGGGGGCGACCCGGTCAAAAAAGGCGCGGCAAGCCCTTAAGGCGGCGCGATCCGGGCTCGGAAAAGGCGCACGCGGCGCCACGCCCGAGCAAGGGCTCCCGACCCCTCACATCCCGCCGAGGTGCTCCGCGACGGCGAAGATGTCCTTGTCGCCCCGGCCGCAGAGGTTCATCACCATGAGGTGGTCCTTCGGGCGCTTCGGCGCGAGCTCGATCACCTTGGCGAGCGCGTGCGCGGGCTCGAGCGCCGGAATGATGCCTTCGAGCTTCGAGAGGAGCTGGAAGGCGTCCAGCGCCTCCTTGTCGGTGGCCGAGAGATACGTCACCCGGCCGACGTCGTGCAGCCAGGAATGCTCCGGGCCGACGCCGGGATAGTCGAGCCCGGCCGAGATCGAATGGCCCTCCAGGATCTGGCCGTCGCCGTCCTGCAGGAGGTAGGTGCGGTTGCCGTGCAGCACGCCCGGACGTCCCCCCGCGATCGAGGCGGCGTGGCCGTTGTCGACGTCGAGCCCGTGGCCGGCCGCCTCGACCCCGAAAATCTCCACGCTTTCGTCGTCGAGGAAGGGATGGAAGAGGCCGATGGCGTTCGAGCCGCCGCCGATCGCCGCGACCAGGCTGTCGGGCAGGCGGCCTTCGGCCTCCAGGATCTGCTCGCGCGTCTCGTTGCCGATCACGCACTGGAAGTCGCGCACCATCATGGGGTAGGGGTGCGGGCCGGCGGCGGTGCCGATGCAGTAGAAGGTGTCGGCGACGTTGGTCACCCAGTCGCGCAGGGCCTCGTTCATCGCATCCTTCAGCGTGCGCGCGCCGGCCTGGACGGGGCGCACTTCCGCGCCCAGCATCTTCATGCGGAAGACGTTGGGCTTCTGCCGCTCGACGTCGACCGCCCCCATGTAGACGACGCAGTCGAGGCCGAAGCGGGCGCAGGCGGTGGCGGTGGCGACGCCGTGCTGGCCGGCGCCGGTCTCGGCGATGATCCGCTGCTTGCCCATGCGCCGGGCGAGCAGGATCTGGCCGAGCACGTTGTTGATCTTGTGCGCGCCGGTGTGGTTGAGCTCGTCGCGCTTGAAATAGACCTTCGCGCCGCCGAGATGCTCGGTCAGCCGCTCCGCGAAATAGAGCGGGCTCGGCCGTCCTACGTAATGTTTGAGCAGGTGGTTCAACTCGGCGTGGAACGCAGGATCGCCTTTCGCCGCCTCGTAGGCTTTCTCCAGCGACAGGATCAGCGGCATCAAAGTTTCGGCGACGAACCGCCCGCCGTAGATGCCGAACCGCCCGCGCTCGTCGGGCCCCTTGCGGAAGGAGTTGGGCTTGTCGAGCTTGGTCATTCACTCCACTCCTTGCGCGGCGCGGGCGAAGGCCTTGCGCGCGGCGGCGACGAAGGCCGCGATTTTGGTTTCGTCCTTGACGCCGGGGGCGCGCTCCACGCCCGACGACACGTCGACGCCTCGGGCGCCGGTGGCGCGGATCGCCGCAGCGACATTGTCGGGGCCGAGGCCGCCGGACAACAACCACGGGCGGGTCGGGGCGAAATCCCGCGCGAGCCGCCAGTCGAACGGCAACCCGTTGCCGCCGGGCAGCGCGGCCCCCTTGGGCGGCTTGGCGTCGATCAGGAGAAAGTCGGCCGCTCCCTCATAGGCGGCGGCTGCGTCGAGGTCCTCCGGCGCGGCGACGCCGATCGCCTTGAGGGTCGCCCGGCCGAAGCGGGCGCCGATCGCGGCGACGCGGTCCGGGCGCTCGCGCCCGTGCAGTTGCAGCACGTCCGGATCGAGCGCCTCGACCACGTTCGCGAGCAGCGAATCGTCGGGATCGACCGTCAGCGCCACGATCCGCGCCCGGCCGCGCGCGCGGGCGCCGAGCGCCCGCGCCGTCTCGAGGCCGACGTGGCGAGGGCTCTTCGGAAAAAACACGAAGCCGACCATGTCCGCTCCGGCCGCGAGCGCGGCTTCGAGGGTCGCCGGCGTGCGAAGGCCGCAGATTTTCACCAGAGGCGTCATCGGCGCCTGTTTGGGTCAAAGCGCCGGCGCTGTCAAAGGGCTCTCATGGCTCGCCTCGACAATCGGGGAGGCGCTCGGCTCTACCGGCGTGGTGACGAGGAGGCGAGCGTGAAGCCCATTCATCCGGCCGCCCTGGCCGCGTTGGCGCTCATGACGCCGGCTCCGAGCTTCGAGCCGTTCGGCCCCGGCGGGAAGTGGCCGCGGCAGCCCTCGGGGCGGCCGTCCGGCGCGGTCGGCCCTTAGGCGCTCAGGGCCTGATCGGGAGGCGCGAGCATGGCCTCGATGGCGTCGATCTCGCTTTCGGCGGCCGTGCGCATGCGGGCTTCCGCGCCGCGATAGAGCGCGACAATGCGCCGTCCGTCGCCGGTGAGCGCGGCGCCGCCGCCTTTCGCCCCGCCATGATGGGCTTCGACCAGCGGCGCGGCGAAGATCTGGTTCATCTCGTCGACCAGAAGCCATGCCCGGCGGTACGACATCGCATGCACGCGTCCGGCCGCCGATATCGACCCGGTCTTTTCGATCGCTTCGAGCAACGCGATCTTGCCGGCTCCGAGCCTGCGCCCGGCGTCGAAATCGAGCCGGATGGTCAATCGCGTCGGCATCCGTCCTCCCCCCTGTTGCTGCGCGCGCCCCGTTCAGCGGAAACCGGCGCTCAGGCCGCCAGCGCCGCCAGGATGCGCGCCCAGGACCGCGCGCCCTTGTGGAATGAGGACCGCTCGTATTTCTCGTTGGGCGAATGCATCGCGTCGTCGTCGAGCGCGAAGCCGACCAGCAGGCTGTCCATGTTCAGATCGCGCTTGAACGCGCCGACGATCGGGATCGACCCGCCGCAGCCGACCAGCGCGGCGGGCTTGCCCCATTCGGCCTCGAGCGCGCGCCTCGCCCGGCGCAGCGCCTCGTTCCGAATCGGCAGAGTGATCGCCGGACTTCCGGGCTGGCCGACGAACGCGGCCTTGACGTCGGGGGGCAGGCGCGACGTCACGAAGGCGCGAAAGGACTGGACGATCCTCTCCGGATTCTGCTTGCCGACCAGCCGGAACGACACTTTGGCGCTCGCCTTGGCCGGCAACACGGTCTTGATCCCCTCGCCGGCGTATCCGCCCGAGATCCCGTTGACCTCGCAAGTGGGGCGGGACCAGACCTGCTCGAGCGGCGTGCGTCCGCGCTCCCCGGCCGGCGTCGTCAGGCCGACGTCGCCGAGGAAGGCGGCGGAGTCGAATTCGAGCCCGGCCCATTGCTCGCGGATCTCTTCGGGAAGCTCCTCGACGCCGTCGTAGAAGCCCGGCAGCGCCACTGCGCCGTTGGCGTCGTGCAGGGCGCCGAGAATGCGCGTGAGCACATGGATCGGGTTGACGGCGAGGCTGCCATAAATGCCCGAATGCAGGTCGCGGTTGGCGCCGGTGAGGGTCACCTCGTCGGCGACCATCCCGCGCAGCGTCGTGGTGATCGCCGGCGTCGTCGGGTTCCACATGCCCGTATCGCAGACGAGCGCGACGTCGGCCTTCAGTCCCTTGGCGTTCGCCGCCAGGAAGGCCGGCAGCGACGGCGAGCCGGTCTCCTCCTCGCCTTCGAACAGCACCGTGATCGCGCAGGGGGGGCCGCCGAACTTCTGGAACGCCCGGCACGCCTCCAGGAACGTCATCAGTTGCCCTTTGTCGTCCGAGGCGCCGCGCGCCACGATGCGCTCGCCGCGGGCTCCCTGCTCGAGTTTCGGCTCGAAGGGGGGCGAGCGCCAGAGGTCGAGGGGGTCCGGCGGCTGGACGTCGTAATGGCCGTAGAACAGGACGTGCGGCGAATCGCGCCGGGCGGCCTTGATGCGGCCCACGACCATCGGTCGTCCTTCGGTCGGATGCTTGGCCGCTTCGAAGCCGATCGCGCCGAGCTCGGCGACCAGCCAGTCGGCCGCACGATCGCAGTCGGCGAAATGGGCGGGCGAAGCGGAAACCGACGGGATTCTGAGAAAGTCGAACAGCCGGTCGAGGGCCGGCCCGGCGTCGGCGTCGATCGCGGCCAGCGTGTCGTCGATCATGGTCATGGCCTTTCGCCCCTCCGCGCAGTTCGTTCGCCTCGCCCCGTCCGATGTTCTAGCAGGCTCGATCCCGCTGTTCCATCCGCGGCGGCATGCGCGCGCTGGACCATTGTCCACTTGCAAAGGTTTCGCGCGACAGGGACAATTTGCGGACATTCGCGGGGGAGAAGACCTTTGGCGCAGCATTTCGATCCTCGCAACGCGCCGTTCGACCGGCTGAACGAGAACGAGATGGCTGTCGTGCGCGATTCGCTCGACATCGCCTACTATCGCCCCAACGAGACCATCATTGCGCGCGAGAGCGCGCCCGGAAGCCTGTTCGTGGTGATCAAGGGGGCGGTCGAGGAGCGCGACGGCGACGATCTCGTGGCGCTGCGCGGGCCCGGCGACATGTTCGATTCGCGCGCCCTCGTTCAGGGCCGCAGCTCCAGCGCGTTCGTGGCGCGCGAGGAGACGCTCTGCAACCTCCTGCCGCGCGAAGTGACGCTGCGGCTGATCAACGCGAACCCGCGCTTCGCCTCGTTCTTCTATCTCGACATCGCCCACAAGCTCGACACCGTCTCGAGCGAGGAGGAGGGGGCGCGCTTCACGCCGCTGCTCGGCGCGCGGGTGGGCGAGCTCTTCCTTCATCCGGCGATCTTCGTCGATGCGACCGAGACGATCGCAGAAGCCGGCGCGCTGATGCGCGAGCACAAAGCCTACGCGCTTTTCGTCGCCGACGCCGACGGCGTGGGAATCGTCACCCGCTCGGATCTCCTCAACGCCACCCTTTGCCACCACTGCCCGCCCGACAGCGCAGTCGGCCCGCTCGCGCATCGGCCGGTCATCGGCGTCGCGCCGGACGACTTGGTCACGACCGCGCTCCTGCGCATGACCAAGCACAACAAGCGCCGCCTCGCCGTCGGCGCGGACGGCCAATTCGTCGGCGTGCTCGAGGATATCGACCTCCTGAGCTTTCTGGCGGGCAATTCGCAGCTCGTCGCCGGCCGGATCGACCGTTCGCGGGGCGTCGCCAACCTCGCCCGCGCGGCGCAGGGGATCGAACCGCAGATTCGCCTGCTGCGCCGCCAGGGCGTCAAGGTCGACCTCGTGTGCGAGATCGTCTCGGACCTCGATCGGCGACTGCACCACAAACTGTTCGAGCTCGTCGCGCCGCAGTCCATCCGCGAGGCCGGCTGCTTGGTGGTGATGGGCAGCGAAGGGCGGGGCGAGCAGACTTTCCGGACCGATCAGGACAACGGCCTCATTCTGGCGGCGCCCGTGCCGGAGGAGGACCTCGTCAAATTCCGCGCCGACGTGTTCGACGCCTTGGCGAAATGCGGTTTTCCACCCTGTCCGGGCGGGGTGATGGTGCGCAATCCAGTCTGGTCGAAGACGCTCGACGACTATCGCGACGATTTCCGCCGCTGGCTCGCCCTCTCGGACGAGACTGGGACGATGAACATCGCCATCTTCTACGACGCCGAGGCGAGCGCGGGCGACGCCGGCCTTCTCAGGGCGGCCAAGCAGGAGTTGATCGACCTCATGCACGGCGAGCGCCTGCGGCTCGCCCGGTTCGCCCGCGCGATCGACGCGTTTCCCACGCCGATCGGGTTCTTCAACAAGCTCGTCACCTCGAAAGCCGAAGGCGACGCGGTCGACCTGAAGAAGGGCGGCATATTTCCGATCGTCCACGGCGTCAGGGCGCTGGCGCTGGAGAAGGGCCTGCACGAGACCGGCACGACCGCGCGCATCGCGAAGCTCGCCGACCTCCGCCTGTTCGACGGCCAGTTCGCCCGCGAGCTGACCCAGGCGTTGCACTACCTGATGACGCTGAGACTCGACGCGCAGATCGCCGAGCAGGCCTCGACCAGCCTCGTGAAGCCCAACAAGTTGTCGACCATGGAGCGCGACCTCCTGCGCGACGCCTTCCATGTCGTCAAGCGGCTGCGCGAGATGCTGCGGCGCCACTTCAATCTGGCGATGTTCTGATGCTCCTCGGGCTCAAGCGGCGCCTTCTTCTCCATCTCCTGCGCGATCCCTCTTATCGCTTCCTGTTCGAGCCTCCGCCGCCCGGCGAAGCGGTGTCGATCGACTGCGAGACGACCGGCCTCAACACGCGCAAGGACGACATCGTCGCGGTCGCCGCCGTCAGGATAAGCGGCAACCGCATCCTGACCAGCGAGCGCTTCGAGGCGACGGTGAAGCCGAGCGTGAAACTCAATCCGGACGCGATCAAGGTCCATCGCCTGCGCGAGCAGGATGTCGCGGACGGCCGCCCGATCGAGGCGGTGCTGCCCGACCTCCTCCGCTTCATCGGCGCGCGTCCGCTGGTCGGCTTCTATCTCGAGTTCGATGTCGCGATGCTGAACCGGCATGTCCGGCGCATGCTCGGGATCGCGCTGCCGAACCCGCAGATCGAGGTGTCGGGAACCTATTACGACCGCAAGTACGGCGACGCGCCGCCGGGCGTCGAGGTCGACCTGAGGTTCATGAGCATCCTCGAGGATCTCCGCCTGCCGGCGCTGGCCCAGCACGACGCCTACTCGGACGCCTTGATGACGGCGATGATGTATCTCAAGCTCGAGGATCTGAAGGCGCGCGGCGTGCGCCTGCCGCGGGCGCGGGCGAAGCCGGTCGCGTGGTATGGGGGAGGGTGAGCCGGAGCGGCGGCCTCGACGCTTTCCTCTGAGAAGCGGCGTCTCTGTCGGAACGGCGGTGACCGCCGGCTTGGTCCGCCTTTCGCGATCCCGTTGTTCCGATGGGCGGCTGCTGCGATTATGACGGCAGGGCCAGTTTGCGCTCGGCCTGAAATCAAGCTGTCGCGCCGGGCGGCGAGGAGGCTGTCGATGCGGCCGTCACGGGCCTTGCAAGCCAACGCCGAGCAGGTCGCGGCGATTCTTGCGCGTTTCGATGTGACGAACGCGCGGATTTTCGGCTCGGTCGCGCGCGGCGAGGACGACGAGGCGAGCGACCTCGACATCCTCGTCGAACCCGGAGACGACGCGACCTTGTTCGACCTCGCGCGTCTGGAACGGGAGCTCTCGACGGTTCTCGGCTGCAAGGTCGACGTGACGACCCCGGGCGGATTGTCGGCCGACGCCGCGGAAAGCGCGCGGCGCGCGGGCGTTTCCGTGAGGCGTCCGAGGCCGGTCGAGGCTTGGCTCCGCGACCTTGGACTACGGCGAACGGCTGGACCGTCCCGTGGACGGCGTGACGGGTCCGTGCGCTCGATGCGGGGAAGCGCGCCCATGCCGCAAATCAACTCGGCGATCAGGCCCCAGCCGGTAACGCGTTCACCCCTGAAGGGGTGAACCTTTTTCTGAGGTCTTTATTCGAGTTCTGAGATCCGAACCGTCATGGCGATGTGATGGGCGCCTGCGCCGGCTCGACCACCATCCATGACTGTACCGCCTGGAGCGTATTAGGACCATAGCATATGTATTGGATCCAGTTCGTGGAGCCCGGAAGCGTCACCGTAACCGGGGCCACAGAGATCGCATCGGCGATGTGCGTCACGGTGCTTGTGGCGCTCGCTGCCGGAAGATAGGCGGTTGACCTGGGTCCAACCTCGACCTTGTTGACGAAGATCGTGCAGTAAGCACTTGTCTCGACGCTTGGGAAGTGACTCACACCAATGCCGGTCTTAGCGGTGATAATATATGTTCCCGGCGGGACCCTCATGTAGGTCGCGCCATGAAGATCACCAAAAATATCAACGCCGCCAGGTTGCAGCGTATAACCATTCTGCGCCGCCCAATAGGTCGCGGCGCTTGCCGGCGAAGGCGCGAAAGCCGTTACGGCACACGCAGCCAATATCGCAAGAGCATTTGTCTTGACACGGTTCATTTGCAGTTTGTGTCCCACTTGACGTTCCTTTCTTCTGTCTTACTGACTATTTGAAAGCATCACGTATCGGTTCCCGCGTGCCGTCGTTTGGTCACGCTGGACCAGAAGCCTGCCGGACTCGAGGCTCTCAAAACGACCAACATATTGATATTATTGAATTTTGTGTTTCTACGAAAACGCAAGAAACTCAACCCTAGCAAACGCCGATCGTTAAATCCGACAGGCTCCAATCTTGCCATCCGTCAGCTTCACTAGGGCTCGCTCGATACCGGGCGCCTTTCAGCAATCGTCACGTCTCCTCGAAGCGTTCGACCGCCTGCGACAAAAGGTAGCAACGGCGGAAGGGGATGTCCCGGTCCCAGCGTCCCAAAACTTGACGCTGCATCCCAACGGCCGCTCCTCAATCGAGGCGCGCGAGCCAGTTGTGCATCGTCTCCGCCGCAATCCGGTCCTCGCCGTCATGCGGCTCGACGGCGGCCGTTCCGCCTGCATCGCGCCATGCGCTCGGCGCCATGTCGAATTCCTCGCGGAAGGCGCGGGAAAAATGCGTCTCGCTCCGGAAGCCGCAGGCATAGGCGATGTCGGCGATGCGGCGGCGATCTTTGGGGTCCAGCAGGGCGCGGCACGCCGCCCGCAGACGGCGGCGGCGGATCAGGGCCGCGACGCCGCCCTCTTCGCCCTCGAACAGGCGATAGAGCTTCGAGCGCGACAGGCCGAGACGCCGCGCGACATCGTCCGGGCCGAGGCCGGGATCGGCCAGTTCGGCGTCGATGAAGCGTTTCGCCTCGATCCGCCACGATTGCTCGAGCTGCGCATTCGCCGCCGTCAGCCGCTCCTGCGACGGCGCGATGCAGGCGATGACCATCTCGCAGGCGCCCCGCTCGATGTGGCGCGCCTCCTCAAGGGTCAGGGCGGGCGCCTGACGCTCCAGCGAGCGGAAAAAATCGGCCAGCAGCGCCCCGGCGGCGCCGGGAATCACAAGTCCGTGCGGCAGGACGCCGGCCGGCAAGAACGGCGCGATCCGGTCGCGGCGGATGATCAGACAGGTGATGCGCGAACGCGGGGCGAAGACGTAGATCGGCCGGGACCGGTCGAAGAGGATGATGTCGCCCGCCGAGGCGGCGGCGGCGGCGTCGTCGGCCTCGCCCGCCAAACCGCCGGTGTGAAACAGGATGAGCGAGCATTGATCGCTCACGCTCCGGTCGAAGTGCCTGCGCGTGCGGACGAGTTGCATGCGGCAAAACGTTTCGATCGAGGCCAGGAGACTATCGCCGAAAAACCACGCCCGCGCGCAAATGCGAAAGGTCTCGCCCGGCTCGTTATGCAGCGAGATGTCGACCGTGCGCGACGCCCTGAGCCGGAATAGCGTGAATCGGACGAAGGGCGGCAGGCTGTTCGTATCCATCGCGAGCGTCGGCAGCCTCGCCGGCGCGGTCGCTGCGTCCATCTTTCCCGCAAGATCGTCTTTGGAAGTCAATGCGCGACCCCGAATACCCTGGCCGGCGGCTCGCCGGAAAACGGGAGCCGGTGCGAAGCCGAGGAGAAATTAACAATGTTTCTTCAGGTTGCAACAGGGGATTCCGTGAGCGCACGCATTGAAATCGTATGTGCAGCCTCTCCTTCGTCACTCCGCCCGAAACCCGTCGTCGGCCGCCTGCGCGAACGGGAACGGCGGAGAGGACGGGAAGGCGCTCTGGGGCAGGATTGTCTCGCGCGGCGCCCTCGCCGTTGCGCCAGACGGTGCGCGAGCGGCCGGCCCCGGCGCCGCGACGCCCCTGCGCGTCACGCCATCCCGAGGATGGCGGCGACTCGCGCCGCGACGTCGCCCGGCACGGTCTCGATGCTCCGCGCGCGACCGCTGCGATTCCGCGCCTTGCGTCAGAACAGGTGACGGAAGAGGAAGAACAGCGAGCCCGACAGGATCATCGCCACCGGCAGCGTCAGCACCCACGCCATCGCGAGATTGCGCACGGTGGACCATTGCATGCCGGAGCCGTTGGCGACCATCGTGCCGGCCACGCCCGACGACAGCACGTGGGTTGTCGAGACCGGCAGGCCGAAGCCGTCGGCGGCGCCGATCGTGGCCGCCGCGACCAGCTCGGCCGCCGCGCCCTGGCCGTAGGTCAGGTGGGTCTTGCCGATCTTCTCCCCGACGGTCACGACGATGCGCTTCCAGCCGACCATCGTGCCGAGGCCGAGGGCGATCGCCACGCACACCTTCACCCAGATCGGGATGAACTTGGTCGAAAAGTCGAGCTGCTTCTTGAACTCGCCGATCTGCTTCTTCTCGGGGGCGGTGAGCTCGCTCTCCTTGTCCTTGCCGATGACGCGCAGCGCCTCCGACGCGAGATACATGTCGTTGCGGACGTTCGCGACCTTGTCGATCGGCGTCTTGGCGACCGAGCCGTACTCGCTCACCGACTGGCTGATCTCTTTCACCAGGACCGCGAGCGACGGATAGGTTCCCTCGGAGATCTTGTGGGCGTGGATGTAGTCGGTGACCGCCGGGCGCGGATCGCCGATCACGCTGAAGCCCGCCCCGTGGGCTTCGACGATCTTGGAAGCGGCCTGGGCGGAGGCGATGAATTCGGCGGCGTGGCCCTCCGGCGGGGCGCGGTTCAGCGCGTAGGCGGTGGGAACGACGCCGATCAGGATGAGCATGATCAGGCCCATGCCCTTCTGCCCGTCGTTCGATCCGTGGAAGAACGACACCAGCGTGCAGGTCAGGATGAGCAGGCCCCGGATCCAGATCGGCGGCGGGTCGCGGCCCTCGGGCGCCTTGTAGAGGCTCGGCGTGCGGACGACCGCCTTCATCACGAGCAGGAGGACGGCGGACAGGACGAAGCCGAACACCGGCGACAGCAGCAGCGCGTAGCCGATCTTGGTGACCTGATCCCAGTCGACGCCGGAAGTGCCGTCGACGCCGCGCATCAGCGCGTTGGCGATGCCCACGCCGACGATCGAGCCGATCAGCGTGTGCGAGCTCGAGGCCGGCAGGCCCATCCACCAAGTGCCGAGGTTCCACATGATCGCCGAAATCAGCAGCGCGAACACCATCGCGAAGCCGGCGCTCGAACCGACCTGGAGGATGAGCTCGACGGGAAGGAGCGAGACGATGCTGAAAGCGACGGCGCCGCTCGAAACCAGAACGCCGGTCAGGTTGCACAGGCCCGACCAGACGACCGCGGTCTGCGCGGGCAGGGCGTGGGTGTAGATGACGGTCGCGACCGCGTTGGCGGTGTCGTGGAAGCCGTTGACGAACTCGAAACCGAGCGCCGTCACCAGCGCGACGCCGAGCAGCACGAACGGCAGGATCGTCGTCGGGCCGCCGCCGGTCGCGGCGACGTCCAGATAAATGGAGTAGGCCATGTAGAACAGGCCGCCGGCGAGGACGGCGAGAAAGATCAGCGCCGCCCGGGGGTCCATCGCGTGATCGAGATGCGGTTTTCCGGCAGCCGGGGCGGCCTCCGGCGCTGAAAAGTCGGTTGCGGCTGTCATCGGGTCGGCTCCTCAACACTGCAAGCCGACTTCTATCGCGATGCGGTATGACAGGACTGTGAACGCGCCTGTTTATCCGAAGCCGAGACGGGGTCCGCCGCCTGAGCGAGCGGCTAATGGAAGATTTTCGCCGCGCTCAGGAGGGTCATGTAAACGCCCCATGCGATGGGGACGCCGACGGCGGCCCAGGCGACCGCGGCCCAAGCGTCGAAACCGCCATAGCCGATGCCGAAGGCGGAGGTTTTTGCCGGGCCGGCGCGGCGTTCTTGCTCTACGGGCGCCTTGATGAACCAACTGTCGGCGACCGGGCGGATCAGGGCGTTGGCGATCAGGCCGACGACGAGGAGCCCGGTCAGCGCATGGAAGATCGCGTCGTAGACGTGGTCGCGCGGAACCCCGTCGGCGACGCGCGAATCGTGCAGATAGTTGACGAGGACCGGCCCGACGATCCCGGCGGTCGACCACGCGGTCAGCAGCCGCCCGTGGATCGCGCCGACGTATTGCACGCCGAAGAGGTCGGCGAGATAGGCGGGGACGGCCGCGAAGCCGCCGCCGTACATCGAGGCGATGACGCAGCAGACGGCCGCGAACAGGCCGAGCGCGCCCCAGTTGGCGATCGTCGTCAGCGAGCCGTAGCAGAGGATGCCGAGAATAAAGAAGACGTAATAGGTCGTCTTGCGGCCGATCTTGTCCGACAGCGACGCCCAGAAGAATCGGCCGGCGATGTTGAACAGCGAGAACAGGCCGACGAAGCCCGCGGCGACCGCGCCTGCGAGCTTGCGGTCGTCGTCGGTGAACTGGCTGAAGCCGACGGACGGATGGCCGAACAGATGGCCGCCGAACGTCTCCTGCAGCATCGGTGCGGCGGCGCCGATGACGCCGATGCCTGCCGAGACGTTCATCATCAGCACGAGCCAGACGAGCCAGAACTGCGGCGTCTTGTGCGCGTCGTGGAGGTGGACATTGCCGTGCGCGATCATGGCGCCGGCGCGCCGGCTCACGACCAGTCCGTCGGGCGCCCAGTGGGCGGGCGGAACGCGGTAGCCCAGCGCCCCGCCGATCATGAAGACGAAATAGATCGCCGCCAGCACCAGAAAGGTCTGCCAGACGCCGACGTCCGTCGGCGTCTTGAACGTGCTCATCAGGAGGCTCGCCAGCGGCGAGCCGATCATGGCGCCCCCGCCAAAGCCCATGATCGCCATTCCGGTCGCCATGCCGCGGCGGTCGGGGAACCATTTCACCAGCGTGGACACGGGCGAAATGTAGCCGAGCCCGAGGCCGATCCCGCCGATCACGCCGGAGCCGAGCCACATCAGCCAGAGCTGGTGGGCGTAAACGCCGAGGGCCGAGATCACGAGGCCGCCGGCCCAGCAGAACGCCGCGACGACGCCGGCTTTGCGAGGCCCGGCGTGCTCCAGCCAGCCGCCGAAGATCGCCGCGGACGAGCCGAGCAGCACGAAGAACAGGGTGTACATCCAGCCGAGGTCGAATTGCGTCCAGTCGCAGTCCGTCGCGAAAAGGGCGTGCCCGGTGATGGCGAGCTTGCCGAGAAACGTCGTCGCGTCGCCCGGGCAGGCGAGCGGCTTCGGCAGCCCCCTGGCCGCGGCGACCGCGCGCCCGAGCGGCACCCAGAACACGCTGAAACCGTAGGCCATGCCGATGCAGAGGTGAATCGCGAGCGCCGCGGGCGGAACCAGCCAGCGATTGAAGCCCGCTTTGGCTACGATGCTTTCCCGATCGAAATAGCCGTGAAGCTCCGGAACCGCGACGCCCGCCTTCGACATTGCCACCCCGCCCGCTCGCGACAGCGCGCGTTCTCGCGCGTCCCCATGAATTTTCGGCGAGTGTTCTCGACTCTCGCAGCGGCGTCAAGCGGCGGCGGATCGCCGCTTCAGCCCGCCTCGGCCAGAAGCGGCAGATGGTGGCCCTGCCGCTCGCCGTCCTGGTCGAGGAGCCGCGTCGGATAGTCGCCGGTGAAGCAATGATCCGTGAACTGCGGCTGCTTCGCGCTCCGCTCCGGAAAGCCCATCGCGCGATAGATTCCCGCGATCGACAGGAACGCCAGGGTGTCGGCGCCCATGAACGCGCGCATGGCCTCGAGATCCATCCGGGCGGCGAGGAGCTTCTCGCGTTCGGGGGTGTCGATGCCGTAAAAATCCGGATAGGCGATCGGCGGCGAGGAGATGCGGAAGTGCACCTCGCGCGCTCCCGCGTCGCGCATCATCTGCACGATCTTGACGCTGGTCGTGCCGCGCACGATCGAATCGTCGATCAGGATCACGCGCTTGCCCGCGACCACCGCCCGGTTGGCGTTGTGCTTCATGCGCACGCCCAGCTCGCGGATCGACTGGGTCGGCTGGATGAAGGTTCGGCCGACATAGTGGTTGCGGATGATGCCGAGTTCGAACGGCAGGCCGCAACTGCGCGCATAGCCGATCGCGGCCGGCACGCCCGAATCGGGCACGGGCACCACGACGTCGGCGTCCGCCGGCGCCTCGCGGGCGAGCTCGGCGCCCATCGCCTTGCGGGCGTCGTAGACCGAGCGGCCGTGAACGATCGAATCCGGCCGGGCGAAGTAGATGAATTCGAAGATGCAGGGCCGCGCCGGCTGGCGGGGCAGGGGAAAGAAGCTCTTCACGCCGCCGGCGTCGACGACCACGACTTCGCCGTTCTCGACGTCGCGGACGAATTTGGCGCCGATGATGTCGAGCGCGCAGGTCTCGGAGCAGAGGATCGGGCAGCCGTCGAGCTCGCCGAGCACCAGAGGTCGGATGCCGAGCGGGTCGCGGGCGCCGATCAGCTTCTTGTTGGTCAGCGCCACCAAGGCGTAGGCGCCCTCGATCTCGGCGAGCGCCTCGACGAATCGGTCGACGATCTTGTTCCGTCGCGAGCGCGCCGCGAGCAGCAGGACAACCTCGGTGTCGGTGGTCGACTGGCAGATGGCGCCGCCGCGAATCAGCTCGCGCCGCAGGGTCAGGCCGTTGGTCAGGTTGCCGTTGTGGGCGACTGCGAGGCCGCCGGCCTCGAGCTCGGCGAACAGCGGCTGGACGTTGCGCAGCGCCGTCTCGCCGGTGGTCGAATAGCGGACGTGCCCGATCGCGCTCTGGCCCGGAAGCCGGTCGATGACCGCGGCGCTGGAAAAGTGATCGCCGACGAGGCCCTGGCGCCGCTCCGAATGGAACCGCGCGCCGTCATAGGCGACGATGCCTGCCGCCTCCTGCCCGCGATGCTGGAGGGCGTGCAGGCCGAGGGCGACGATCGCCGCCGCGTCGGGATGACCGAAGATGCCGAAAACGCCGCATTCCTCGTGCAGGCGGTCCGCGTCGAGGTCGACGCCCGCGGCGTCCGGCAACGGGGCGGTCACGGCTTCGGCGCCGCGGGGAGCGGACGCCCGTTGATGATCGCGTCGAGCTTCTGCCTGTCGAGCGCCGAGCTCGAAGGGCTCTGCGACGCCGGCGAGTCCGCTTTCTTCTGGGCGCTCGCCCCCGGCGCGATCTGTGGCGCCGCCGCCGGCTTGACCTCCATCGGCGCGCTCGACCCGTCCACCGGCTCCTCGTTCGCCGGCGTGGCGTTCCCGCGCGACTTGATCCACGCGTCTATGGTCGCCGCCGCGTCCTCTGGCAGCAGGGCCACGATCTTGTCTGCTGTGGCGGTCAAGATCGGGCGCATCTTGGCGGTTTTCACCCATTCCGGCTGCTGTTTTTCCGAAACCAACCAGTTGAAGATCGCAAACGCCACGACAGCGAGCAGGAACCCGCGCGCCACCCCGAAAACAAATCCGAGCGTCCGGTCCAGGGCGCCGATCTTGCTATCGAGAATCGCGTCCGACAGCCGCACCGTGAACAGCGACACCACGATCAGGGTGACGAAGAACACGATCGCCGCAGCCGCCGCCTGGGCGATGACCTCCTTATGAATATAGGGCGTCAAGTAAGGGGTCACAACCGTGTGGAAGTAATAGGCCGCCGCCGCCGCCGCCGCCCAGGAGGCGATCGCCATGACCTCGCGGGAAAAGCCGCGAAGCATCGACAGCAACGCCGAGACGAACACAATCGCGAGAACGGCGAGATCGAGATAGGAGGGCATCCGGGACAAACCTTGTCGAAGCGCTCGAGAAGCACGGGCGGCGTCCGGCGTCCGGCGCATCCTGCGGGAGGCCTTATAACCAAGGGGCCCCGGTTCGTCACCCGGCTGCGGTCGTCGTCGTCGCGCGTTCGGATGGTTTTCCGCGCGTTTTCGATTCGACCGCGGCGGCGGCGATCAGCGCAACCAGGGACGCGACCGAACCGATCGGAGTTGCGCCTGCGCCTGCGCCCGCCGTCTCGCTCTCGGCGCGGAGCGCGGGCGGGGCGAAGGCGCGCGCGAACCCGAGCTTGGCCGCCTCCTTCAGGCGCAGCCCCGTATGGGCGACCGGGCGGACCGAGCCGGAGAGCGCGATTTCGCCGAAATAGACCGCGTCGTGGGGCAGGGGCGCGCCGGTCAGCGACGAAACCAGCGCGGCGGCGGCTGCGAGGTCGGCCGCGGGCTCGGCGACCCTGAGGCCGCCGGCCACATTCAGATAGATGTCGTACTGGCCGAGCTTCAGGCCGCCGTGCGACTCGAGCACGGCCAGCACCATGGCGAGGCGGTTGGGCTCCCAGCCGACCACGGCGCGCCGCGGCGTTCCGAGCGATGTCGGCGCGACCAGCGCCTGAATTTCGACCAGCAGAGGCCGCGCGCCTTCCACTCCGGCGAAAACCGAGGCCCCGGGCGCCGCCGCGATATCCCGGCCTGCGAGGAACAGGGCCGAGGGGTTCGGCACTTCGGCGAGGCCTGCGCCCGTCATTTCGAACACGCCGACTTCGTCGGTCGCGCCGAAGCGGTTCTTGGCCGCCCGCAACAGCCGGAAGGCGTGGGCGCCGTCGCCCTCGAAGGAGAACACCGCGTCCACCATGTGCTCGACGACGCGGGGACCGGCGATCTGGCCGTCCTTGGTGACGTGGCCGACGATCAGCAGCGCCGCGCCGCTCGCTTTGGCGAAGCGGATGAGGGCCTGCGCGGAGCCGCGCACCTGGCTCACCGTGCCGGGCGCCGATTCGATCGCATCGCTCCACATGGTCTGGATCGAATCGATCACCACGAATTTCGGCGCGTCGCCAGAGGCGAGCGTCGCGATGATGTCTTCGACGAGCGTCTGGGCGGCGAGCTGGACCGGAGCGCTCGCCAGTCCCAGACGGGCCGCGCGGAGGCGAACCTGGGCCGTCGATTCCTCGCCCGAGACGTAGACCGCGCGCGCCCCCGTCCGCGCGACCGCCGCGCAGGCCTGAATGAGCAGGGTCGACTTGCCGATGCCGGGCTCGCCGCCGATCAGCGTCGCCGAGCCCGGCACGAGACCGCCGCCCGCCACCCGGTCGAGTTCGACGATTCCGGTGGCGATGCGCGGTTCGGGCTTCGAGACGCCGGACAGGTCCTCGAGCGGAAACGCCCGGCCCGCCGACCCGCGCCGCGCCGGCGCTGCCGCCACGCCGAGCGCCGCGCCTTCCTCGATGATGGCGTTCCACTCGCCGCAGGACTCGCACTTGCCTTGCCAGCGTTGGGTGATCGCCCCGCAGTTCTGGCAGACGTATGATGACCGCAGCCGCGCCATGCGTTCCAAGTGGCGCCTTTGAACGGGCCTGTCGAGCCGAATGCGCGCGAATTCATCAAGCCGGCGTCCGGAATCTCGGGAAATCCGCGCGCGTCGAAGGGCGGCGCGACCGGGCTGCGGCAAAAGGCCCTGTTCCTTCTGCCGCCGCCCCGACCATATAGTCCACGGGCGCGGGGCGGAAAGCCGCCGCGGAGCGTCATTCGGCAGCCTGGCCCGACGCTCCTCGACGGCGAAGGGTAACGGGTGGTCGGATGGCCTATGCGTTCAACCACAATATCGAAGGCGCGCCGCAGATCGGCGAGCTTTTCGCCGAGAGCTTCCCTCACTTCGACGGCTTGATCGTGCCGTTCGAGGCGGGCCAGGAGGTTGTCGGCGAAGGCGACCCCACGGAAAGCTATTACCTCGTCATGCGCGGAATGTTCCGGGCGGTGAAGTTCACCCGCGACGGCCGCCGGCAGGTGTTCGCCTTTTATATGCCCCGCGACATCTGCGGCCTCGAGCCCGACGCCGCCCACAAGCTGACGATCGAGGCGGTCGATTCGGCGGCGATGGCGGTTCTGCCGCGCCATGCCTGCCGGATGCGGATGAACGACGACCCGCGCCTCAACGCCGCCCTCTTCGAGGGCGCGACCCGGGCGCTGACCCTCTCGATCGATCACATGATGATGATCGGCCGCAGTTCGGCGGAAGAACGCCTCGCTTGGTTCCTGAGCATGCTTTCCTCGCGATCGGCCGGCCCGGATCCGCTCGTGCTCGACCTCGCGATGCAGCGCCAGGACATCGCCGACTATCTCGGCCTCACCATCGAGACCGTGAGCCGGACCTTCACCCTTTTCCGGGACCGCGGCTTCCTCAAGCTGCCGCGCAAGCGGCGGGTTGAAATTGTCCGTCCCGATTCGCTCGCCCGCCTCGCCGCCGCCGACCGCGACGCCGCGGTCGCGTCCCGTCCGGCCGCGGACGCGGCCGAATTGGCCGTCGCGGTGGCCTGATCGGTGCGTCTGGCTGAGCCGAATCGCCGTCTGCGCGCACCGGGGAGCGTGATGAGGCGCTGCAACCAAGCCCGCTGTCGCGACGCCGAGCTGCAACCTGCCGCGCGCTCGCATGCGAGAATTGGTCGGGTTTTCGGCGCACGAAGCGGTTGCAAGAGCCTGCGACCGATCGATTTCGAGCCGGCTTTCGGCAGAAAATCGGTTTCCGGCGTGTTCGTGACCGAAATGCGACGTAGGAACGGGTGGACGGCCGCCGCGCGATCATTCATTAGAATAGGGTCGCGTAGTCCGGCCGCCACCATGGCGACCCGTCGGAAGGCTGTGATTTACTCGATGATCCCGGGGCCGAATCGATTGCGCGGAGCGCGGTTGAAAGGGGCCGGGACGCCCTCTTGTGTCGGGGATGAGGAATGCAGACGGTATCTCAACCAAAGTCGCTCTGGAGCGGCGAAATCGGGCTGATCGCGGTCCTCGCGATCCTGGCTCTGCTCTGTATTTATATCGCGGTCAACACGATCGAGGGGCCCTACGCCTTCCACATGGCCCTCGGCGTGATCTGCGCGGCGGCCGGCATCTTCGCGATCTTCCAGCGCTACAACAAGCGCGACGGCGCGCGTCCGCCGCTCGAGATCAACGGCCTGCCGAACTATAACTTCGGCCCGGTGAAGTTCTCGACCGTCATGGCCCTGTTCTGGGGCTTCGCGGGCATGGCGGTCGGCGTCTACATCGCCTCCGAGCTCGCCTTTCCGGACCTCAATCTCGCGCCCTGGTTCAATTTCGGGCGCCTGCGTCCGCTGCACACCTCGGCGGTGATCTTCGCCTTCGGCGGCAACGTGCTGCTCGCGACCTCGTTCTACGTCGTGCAGCGTACATGCCGGGCGCGCCTCGCCGGCGACCTCGCCCCCTGGTTCGTCGTCCTCGGCTACAACTTCTTCATCCTGATCGCCGGCACGGGCTACCTGCTCGGCATCACCGAGAGCAAGGAATACGCAGAGCCGGAATGGTACGCAGACCTGTGGCTCACCGTCGTCTGGGTCGTCTATCTTCTGGTGTTCCTCGGGACCATTTTCCGCCGCAAGGAGCCCCACATCTTCGTGGCGAACTGGTTCTATCTCGCCTTCATCCTGACGATCGCGATGCTCCATCTCGGCAACAACGCCGCCGTGCCGATCTCGCTGTTCTCGTCCAAGTCCGTCATCGTCTGGAGCGGCGTGCAGGATGCGATGTTCCAGTGGTGGTACGGCCACAACGCGGTCGGCTTCTTCCTGACCGCCGGGTTCCTCGCCATCATGTACTACTTCGTGCCGAAGCGCGCGGAGCGGCCCATCTACTCCTACCGCCTGTCGATCATCCACTTCTGGGCGCTGATCTTCCTCTACATCTGGGCCGGCCCGCACCA
>CAIZGR010000549.1 GCA_903932535.1 uncultured Hyphomicrobiales bacterium
CTTGCCGACCAGGATCATGGCGAGCAGGCTCGGGCCGGCGAAGCCGCGCGGGATCGGGTGCGACGGCGCCGGCGGTTCGGTGACGCCCTCGCAATCCCGGCAGGCGAACTTCTCGCGCACATGCTCGATGATCTTCCAGCGCCGCGGCTCGCATTCGAGCGTCTTGGACACCACCTCGCCGAGCTTGCGCAGCCGCGCGCCGCCGCACTTGCCGCAGACGCACGGGGGCTTCTCGACGACTCTCTCGACCGGCAGGGTCTCCGGCAGCTTGCGGGGTCCGCGTGGCGCGCGCCGCCGCGGCGCCGTGGCGGGCCCGGGCGCCGCGATCTCGGCCTTGGTCTCTTCCTCGGCCTGCGTCGCTTCCAGATCCTCGATCGCCAGCTCGAGCTGCTCGACGAGGAGCTTGCCGCGCTCCGACGACTGGCCGAAACGCTCACGGCGCGCCTTGGCCAGTTGCAGCTTCAGCCGCTCGATTTCCAGCGCGCGGACTTTCGCTTCGTTCTGCGCCTCGGTCAGCGCCGCCTCTCTCTCGGCCAGCGTCTCGCGCTGGGCGAGGATCAAGGCGTGCGCGCTCGCCAGATCGTTCGGAAGGTCGTCCGGCAGGCCGTCGGCAGGATGTTCGCGCGGGCTCGTCACGACGACGACGAGAGCAGATTCAGAGCCAAAAGTCGCCTGCGAAACGACCCCCGAGTCAATCGGCCGCAGTCATCCAGCCGCTGTGGGACGCCAGGTTTTCTGGGGCATTCGCCAGTCGATGCCGGACAGGAGATAGGTGAGTTGCGCGGCCGAAATCGTCACGACGCCGTCGGCCGCCGAGGGCCACAAAAACCGCCCGCGCTCAAGCCGCTTCACGAACAGACACGCGCCGTCGCCGTCGTGCCAGATCAGCTTGATCAGGTCTCCCCTGCGACCCCGGAAGACCCACAAATCGCCGGCGTGCGGATCGCGCTTGAACCCCTCCTGCACCATCAGCGCCAGCGAGCCGAAGCCCTTGCGCATGTCGGTATGGCCAGTCGCCAGCCAGACCCGCGCCCCGCTCGGAAACGCGATCATCGAAAGCGACCCGGCGCCGTCAGCGCGCCGATCACGCTCGCCAGGGTCGACGGGTCCGGCGCGCCCTCGATCGTCATGCGAACCTCGGCGCCGAATGCGATCGTGATCGAGGATCGCGCCGGCGACGACAGCGCCGGCGGCTCACAGTGAGGCGCCCTCGCCGCACCCTCGCCGCTCGCCTCGGGCGCCACCTGCACCGGCACGAACGCCGGCGTCCTGCACGCCTCTCTCAGCTCCCGCCGCCAGCGATACAGAAGGCTGGCGCAGACCTCCGCGCTGCGCGCGATCTCCGTCACCACCGCGCCCGGCTCGTCCATCGCCGCAACCAGCCGCGCCTTCTCCGCCGCGCTCCACCGCCGGCGGCGCTCAACCGACGTGATGACCTCGATCCGATCCATCTGGCTAACCTCGTGCTAGCCACACGTCCTACCCAGCTCCCGTCGGTTCACAAGGCGGCGCATCTCGGAGGCGTACAGACCGTCTCACCATGCGAGTGTTCGGATTCGTGGCGGTTTGAATTGGTGAGGGCTCACTCGCCACCGTCGCTTATTGGAGCGCTGCCCGACAACAGCCCCGCGTCGTTGAGCGCCTCGAGGTCCGGCAGGTCGCGCAGCGACTCGAACCCGAACTCGAGCAGGAATTTCTCCGTCGTCACGTAGGCGTACGGCGCCCCGAGTTTTGGGCTGCGCGGCCCGGCGGCGATCAGCCCTTCCTCGCGCAAGGCCGCGATCAGGTCGCGCGAGATTTCCTTGCCGAACGTCTCCGTGAGTGCGCCCCGCGTAATCGGCTGGGCCATCGCGATCGCCATCAGCACCCCCGCCTCGAGTTTGGAGAGCTGCTTTGCATCGGCCGGGATGTCGAACGCGACCCGCACCGCCTGCCCCAACGCGGGGCGAGTATGGAGGGTGTAGGACTCCCCTGCCCGCACCAGCTCGATCGGCCGCCCGCGCAGATCTTCGCGCAGGTCGTCGAGCAGGAGGTCGAGGGCGCAACCGCGCCCCACGACGCGGGCGAGAACGTCGCGCGTGACGGGCTTCGCGGCTGCGAACAGCACCGCCTCGACGCGCGCCTTCCATTCGCGCCAGCGCAGTTCCGGCGGCAGGTCGGAAAGCTCGCGGTCGAAGTCGAGCTCCTGGTTCGGCCGCCGCGCCATGACGCTCAGAGCCCGTAGAGCCGGAACGCCGGGCGGCGGGTGAGTTCGCGGGCGACGCCGAGAACGACCAGGCGCTCGAACAGCCGCCGGCGGGCGCGGTCGCTTAACCCGGGGATGGGCGCCGCAGCGGACACGGCGTCGTCGGCGAGCAAGACCTCCAGCGCCCTCCCCTTCCCTTTCGCCCGCAGTTTTGGCGCGGCCTCGGCGAGCTTTTCCGAGCGGCGGGACAGGTCGTGCGCCAGGTCCAGGGCGGCGAGCGCGGCGCGGGCATAAGCGAGCGCCACGAGCTTCCCCCAGCCGGCTTCGCCGGGCCGCGGCCGCCGCCCCTCGCCTACGGCGCGCCGCTGAAAAATCTCGCCGGCCAGCAGCGGCAGCGCGACAGGCCAGCCGAGCGCCCTGGCCAGCGCGGCGTCGGCGCAATACAGGGCGAGCGGCTCGGCGTCGGCTCGCACCTTGATCGCCGCCTCGGCAGCCGCGGCCGCGGCGAGCGGCGCCGGCCGGCCGCGCCCGACGGCCTGCTCGAGCGCGGCGGCGAGCTCCCCTGCCCTGTCGAGGTCGAGCGGGGCCTGCAGATCGGCGGAGACGGCGGCGAGCCCCTTCGGCCGAAACGGGTCGCCCGGACCGCAGAGCGTCCGGAACGCGCCGTAGACGCGTCCCGCCGGCCCGAGGTCCTGCCCGGGCTTCGCCAGGGCGACGGCGTCGCGCAGCGCCGCCTCGTCCTCGCGGCGTTTGAGCAGGTTCTGGGCGACCGCCGCGGCTGATTTCAGGGCGAGGCGGGCGCGCCAGGCGCCGGCCCACGGCGGATCGGACCGGGCGACGGGATCGAGGGCCGAGAGGGCTGCACCGGCGAAAAACAGCGCCTCGGCCTCCGAAATCTCCCGCCAATTGCCGCGCGCCCGCGCCCAAGCGGGCACGCGCGGGAGGTCGAAGGGGGCGGGATCGACGCGAATCATCGCTGGAAGCGTAGCGCGCGGCGGCGCTTCTGGCCACTCGTGAGCGCCGAAAGCGCCCCACCTGTCGGGCGGAATTGATGTCCGATAACCTTGCCTTATCGGACACGTATGACATTATAGAAGGAATCGCCGATTCCGAGCCCTGGAGCCCCGATTTGACCGCCGAACCGACCTCCGGAACGCGCCCGGTGTCGTACGGCCGGAGTGGCTGAGACTCAGCGCCTTGGCCCGCGGTTCGGAACAGGGTTCGTGAGACTCCGAGTCGGAATTCCTGAGACAAGTCGAATCGGGGTTGATGAGACTCGCGCCGGGGTTGTTGAGACGGACCGGCGCGCGAAACCCTTTGGCTCCGCGCCGCTTGCGCGGACGCTCGCTTTCTCCGCCACAAGGGCGCGAAACCGGGCATGGATCCGCCGCCGCACCCAGGCCGGCCAGACTGCGAGCGCGGCGCGTAGCCGCTCGCGCCCCTCTTCGTCACCGGCTACGAGCGCCGCCGCCGCATAGTCGACCGGCGCCAGGGTCAGCCGGGCGAGAGCGACGACAAGCGCGAAATTTTGCAACAGCGAGCCGTCCGCCAGACCCTGCAGCCCCACTCGCACGGGCTTGGCGAGCGGCGGCGCGATCCGGTCGTATTCGGGAACCACGGCCAACAGCGCCTGGCGGGCGATCGGGAATTCGAGGAAGTCGCGATTGGCCCGGCGCGCCTCGAGCGACAGGCGCGGCTGCTCGTGCAGCTGGGGCGGCGACGGCCGCCGATGCGGCGCGGTCACGAACGCCAGGAGATCGGGAACCGACGGCGTGGCGTCATCCCGGCCGCCGGCCCAGTCGGCGAGGCGACGAGCGCCCCGCCGGGCGAGCGGATCGAGCTTGGTCAACGCGGCCGCGCCGAACAGGGTCTCGATCGCCTCGCCGCCGAGCGGCCGGCGGCGCAGCCCATGAACGGCGCACCAGAAGCCCCAGGGCAAGGCGGCGTCCCTGCGCCTGATCGCCGGTGTCTCGGCGCAGAGCGGGCAGATCCCGCGGTCGCCGCGGGCGATCATGCCGTGCGCCGGCCTGACGAGCTCGCGAAACGTCATCGCCTCGATCGCTTCAGGACTGAGGCCGGTCCGCTCGGCCAGCAAAGCCCCCTCCCCTGCCCCGAGGCCCTTTTCGAGGGTGAAGGGATCGGCCCGATCAATGCCGCAATGGGCGAGCAGCGCGCCAACCGGCAAGCCGTAAATGGCCGCGAGCCGGGACGACCACGAGCTGAGGCGCTCTTCGGTCTCGGGCCGCAGTGCGACCGGCAGCAGGCGCGCCAGCGCGAACTCGGTCAAACCGGCTCTCCGATCAGCGCCAAAGCCCCCCGTTTGCCTTCGATCGCGGCGCCGTCGATCCGCTCCTCGCCGCTCGCGATCGCGGCCACGGCGAGCCGGGCGACGACGGCGAAAATCAGGGCGGTGACGCCGCCGGTCGCCTCGACGAGCCGCTGACGGGCGAGATCGCCAAAGACGCTTTCGCGCCGCAGCGGCAGCGAGCGCATCAGGCTGCCGATCAGGCCGGCGAAATCGTCGTCGTGGCGCCATGGCGGCAAGGCGAAGGCCTCGAAGCGCCGGACGAGTTGGTCGTCGGCGCGCAACGCGTTGCGCGCCGCCTGCGTGCCGACGCAGACGAGCGGGATCCGCAATTCGTTCCCGAGAAAGCGCAGCATGTTGAGAAATCGCGCCTGCTCGCGCACCGTGCCGGCCTGGAGGCTGTGGACCTCGTCGATGACCAGCATGCCCGGCTTCGTCTCGCCGAGCAGGCGCAGCGCTACGCTTTCGAGCAGGCCGAGCGTCGGGCGCAGCGGTTCCGGCGCGCCGATCGCCGCCAGAAGGCGCTTGTAGAAGCGCGCCTCGTCCGGTCCGGACACCATCTGCACCACGACGACCGGGATGCGCTTGAGTCCGTTGGCGGCGTCGTAGTAGCCGGGGTGGTCGCGAGCGAATTTTTCGACGATCATCGTCTTGCCCATGCCGCTCGCGCCGACGATCAAGAGATTGGGCATGCGGGCGCGCGGCGGGAATGCGATCAGCTCCTCGAGCTTGGCCAGCGCCTCGCGGGCGAGCGGATAGTCGACCCAGCGATCGGCGCGGATGCGGCGAACGCGTTCCTCGGCGCCGAGCGCCGCGATCGGGCGGACGGCGGGAAAGAGATGGTCGAACTCATCGCTCATCCCATTCCTCCACCTCGAAATAGGGCAGCGGCCGCGGCGCCTCAGAGCTCGATTCTCGTGCCGCCGGCGTCACGTCGATCATCGCGGGCGGCGCGAGATGGGCGCGCCGCGCCACCTGGCGCCGGGCCGCTTTGGTCGCCGCGCCGGCCGCGTCGACCAGCGCGCGCTGGGCGAGAATGGTGGAAAAAATCAGCTCCTCGTCGACCGCCCGACGCCCGGCCTCACGCAGCTCGGCCACTGCAGCGCGATGCTCCCAGAGCGCGATCGCGGGGCGGGTCAGGTCTGCCGGCCGCGCCTCGACATAGCCGTCGTCAACTCTCACGAACACCCGCGAGAGATCGCGGGGGTCATACTTGATCGTGACCTTTTCGCCCTGCCCCATCAGCCGCCGGAGCTCGTCCGACCAGTATCGGATGTTGAAGAGATGCAGCCCGTCCCGCTGCAGCACGCGCCGTTCGACCGGGAGGAAATCCATCAGGAACCGGCGCGGGTCCGTCGGCGTCCGCGGAGGCGCGGCAGCGATACCGGCCGCCCAGACCGCATTCGGCGGGGCGCAGAGAGATCGATGAATCCGCGCGTGATAGACGCCGACGATCTCGAGCGCGAGCCAGGCCTCCAACTCTCTGAGCGTCATGGTCGCGGTGGCCTCGGGATCGAGGTCGCCGCGTTCGCGCACGTTCGAGAAATGCGAGCCTGGAAGGAGGTGGGCTTCGCCCATCATCGTGCCGATCAGCCGCTCGATATGCCCACCGAACCGCGGCGTTCCCGGCGGCCGGTAGCTCAGATCGACCCCGTGCTCGGCGCAGGCCCGTTCGAACGCCAAAGCGTGGAACTCGGCGCCGTTGTCGACGTGAATGACGCGCGGAATTCCGCGCGCCCGCCACTCGGCGGCGATGTCCCGGGCAGCCAACCAAGCGGTCTTGTCCATCACGGCATGGGTCAAACACAGCGCCACCGACGTCAGGCACGGCGGCTCGAGAGAGAGGTGAAAGCCCATCGCCATGCGCGTGGCGACGTCGATCGCCAGGGTCAGCGTCGGACGGCCGATCGGCCTGCGGCTGGCCGGATCGACGACGGTGACGTCCACTTTCGTGTGGTCGATCTGGACAATGTCCAGCGGCGCATCGGCTCGCAGAGACCCCGGCGTCGCTAGGAAAACCGGCTCCGACTTTCCTTTTCCCTCTCGCCGACGCAACAGCTCCGCCTGATCCTGCAGAGCCAGCCATCGACCAAGCCGGCGGATCGACGGCGGCTTGAGACCCTTGCCTCGACAATCGGCGCGGATCTCTCGCCATAGGCGGGTCCGCGTCGGACGCCGCTGCGTCGCGTAGAAATCCTGAAAGTGGCGCTCGACGACCGCCAGAACCTCGGGCGCAAGCGGGTCCATCCCCTGCGGCGGGCCGCGCCGCCGCGGCAGCAAAGCGCTGGTCCGGCCCGTCTGGCGATACCGCTTCAGCCATCGAAACACCGTTGCCCGGCTGACTTCGAGGGTCGCGCAAGCCGTCCGGACCTCTGCCTCCGACGGCCGCTCGGGCAGCTTGCCCAGGACCGCGGCCCGGCGCTCGGCCGCAGCCCAAACCTCCCGGTCGGCGCGGTCATGATCCATCGACAAGTCCGCCGTTTGGCTGCAAGCTGGTCTCAGCAATCACGAATCAAATAGCCCAATTGTCTCAATAACCCCGAATCAGTCTCATAATTGTGACGGCGGTAAGCTATTGAAACTCCATGAAACCGAATCTCAAGAACCCCGATGCGCCGACAACGCGCCTGACGGCCCGCTGCCTGCTGACCGGCGACGCCGCGCGGCCGTCTCGGAGCCCGGCGGCGCCGCTCGGCCCGCGCCCAGGCGGTCCCCGCGCCCCCGCCGCGCTATCCATCCGATCTCGAGACGGCGACGAAACCGGCCTTTCGGGAACCGTCGCCGCTGCGGCGACCGGTGGACGAACCGCTCGAGGATCGGACCCACGCCCATGACCGGAAACCAACCCCCCGCCCTGCCGGAGGGCGAACGCCCGGGCGGAGCCCCCCGCCCGGCGACGCTCGAGCCGCTGGTCGAGACCGCCCGCGCCTACGCTCGCGCCGCCACCTCGCAAAGCACCAACCGCGCCTACGCCGCCGACTGGCGCGACTATCTGCGCTGGCGCGCCCGCCAGGGCCTCGACCTCAAGCCGCTCGCCGACCCCGAATGCGTCGGTCTTTATTGCGCGGCCCTCGCCTCCGGGGCCAAGGGCGCA
>CAIZGR010000550.1 GCA_903932535.1 uncultured Hyphomicrobiales bacterium
GCCACGGCTCTCACCCGCCCGTCCCGGTCGCATCCGACCGCATTTCCGGCAACCACGTCGACGGAATTCGAGAGACCATCGTCGGGAAGTCCGTCGTCCACCACTTGCGGACCCGCGCCCGATCGAACACCGAAAGCGTCTTCCCGTCGGCCCCGGACGCGCCGTTCATCGCATCTGCGAAGCCGAGCTTTCGATCGGTCACCTCGGCCATGCAGCTGAGGCGCGGCATCGTCACGGCAGCGGCGCCCTTCAGCGTCACCCGCAAGACGCTTGGATGCTTGCTCACCTGTTCGAACGCGACATCATAGGACCGGCCCGTCAGCACCAACCCACCGTTCCTGACAAGCAGAACCGCCTCGGGCGCAAAAAGGTCGTTGCGATCGAACCGATCCAGATAGTCGAGATCGGCCATGTCGGGGCCGAGCACATGCACCACGACGAGCCTGACGCCCATCTCCTCCAGGGTCGCCGCCAACGGCACATCCTTGATCAGGCGCGCCAACGGCGTATCGCCGCCGCCAACGTCCAGCACCGCGTCGTATCCCTGCTCGGCGATCTCGATGAACCGCGCCTCGAGCCACGCCTTCACATCCTCGGGATCGGACGACGCCGGCCGGATCGCATCGGTGTGGAACACCGACATGTTGTTCGTCTCGTTCAACTGATCCGCGTCCCAGACAGTGAATTGCGCTCCGCGCTCCCGCAAGTGCTGCGTCAGCGCATTCAGAAACGATGTCTTGCCGACGCGCTGGCGCCCGACGACAATCATCAACACGGGCTTCCGCCCGTTCTCGTTACGGTTTTCCAAGTCTCTTCCTCCATTCCACATCGACACGGTTGTGGGGGTCGCCCACCCGGCCGTTCCTCCACGAGTCAAAACGCATCAACAATTCCTGCTTGAGGACGCGCGCCCAGCCGTCCTCGTCCGCTCCCGGCAACTCCCAGTACCGGTCTTCCCCGGGTCGAATGAACAGCCTCAGATCGAGCGGTTGCCCTTCGAACACGACCGTGAATTCCTCGGCCGGACGGCTCTCTTCGAAGCCGCCCGTCAACACCGGGCCCCCCGGCATCACCGCCAACCCACGCCCCTCGGCTCCTCCGTCGGCGATTCCGTCCGTCCCCGCTTTCGGCGGGGACGCGCTCGTCGGGCGCGCATGAGGCCACGGCGCTCGCTGCGGCAGTCTGTCCGAGAGCGGCGGCCCATAGTCGCCCTTGGGAAATCGCGACGGCATGTTGCGACGTGGATCTGTGGCGAACCGCCGCTCGCGCTCCGCGCGCTCGCGGGCGCGGCGCTCTTCGACCCGCGCCAGTTCCCTCCGGACCCGGTGCCAGTTTCTTTTAGCGGTCGCCGGCTTCACCGGCCGACCATCGGCAAGCGTGATCCCTAACTCGACGAATTCCACGCACAGCTCTCGCCAGGGCACCCCACGCCCTGTCTCCGCCTCGTTCCGTCGCAACGTGTCGTGGTGCTCAACGAGCCAGAAGAACAACGGCGACCGCCATGCCGGGCGCGCGACGCGTTGCAAGACGTCATTCATCGGTTTCTTGGAGCGGTCCGCGCGCTTGACGCCATCCTTCTCGTCGTCGTCCATCGTTAGTGCGCCGTCCCGCGTTCAGCCTCGGAATAGGGGCTTTGATAGCCGCGAGCCGCGTCGCGCCGCTTTCGCTCGACCACCTTCCACCACGTCTTCCGGGTTGTTTCGGGGGTAAGCGGCCTTCCACCCATGGCTGTCACGCCGATGGCGGTCAGGCTCGCGCAGCACTCGCGCCACGTCATGCGGAGTTTGCCGTCGGCCGTTCGCATGGTGTCGTAGTGGTCGTAGAACCACCAAAAGCACGGGGAGCTTCCACCGCGCTCGAAGATTTTTAGGACCCGCTGCAACAGCCGCTCGGACGCCTCTGGCGACAGCGGCAGGCTTCGCTTCTTATCCCCGTCCATGACAATCGCCCTCGCGCGACGCGTGATCGAAGGCGCCGCGTCACGATGAAAGCAGCCACCCGCGCGAACAGGATCCGGAAAAATAGAGGGTCGGATTCTTTCGAGGACGCGGATCGATCCGGGCTCGCGCTCGATGCGCAAAATCCCGCACCGATGTCGACGGCAACGTCTCGGCCGCCTGTCGGGGGCTCGCCGGGGGACAGCAGGGGGACACCGGGGCGACAGCAGGGGGACATCAGGGGGA
>CAIZGR010000551.1 GCA_903932535.1 uncultured Hyphomicrobiales bacterium
CGCAACGCCCCCGCCGCGGCGCGGCAGGTGGCGGCGCGCGCGACGGAGGCGGCCCTCGGCGCGGCGCTGACGCTCGCGCTGCGCACCATCGACCGGAACCGGACGGCGAGACCGGCCGGGCGCGCCCATGCGCTCGCGGCGGCGGCCTCCGGGGCGGTCGGCGGCGCCTTCGGGCTCGCGGCGCTGCCGCTCGAGCTGCCGCTCTCGACCACGATTCTCATGCGCTCGATCGCCGAAATCGCCCGCGAGGAGGGCGAGGATCTCGGCGGCCCCTTGGGCGCGCTCGCCTGCGTCGAGGTTTTCGCGCTCGGCGGCAAGGAGGAGGAAGAGGCCGCCTTCGAGAGCGGGTATTTCGCCGTCCGCGCGGCGCTCGCGAAGTCGGTCAGCGAGAGCGCCCGCTTTGTCGCGAGCCAGGGGCTCGGCGCCCGGTCGGCGCCGGCGATCGTGCGCCTTCTCACCCAGATCGCCGCGCGGTTCGGCGTGATGGTGAGCGAAAAGGCGGCGGCGCAGGCCGCCCCGGTTCTGGGCGCGATCGGCGGCGCGGCGGTCAACGCGGCCTTCGCGGCGCATTTCCAGACCCTGGCGCGCGGGCATTTCATCGTGCGCCGGCTCGAGCGGCGCCATGGCGCAGGTCTCGTCGCGTTCGAGTACCGCCGCATCAAGGGCGAGGCCGCAGCCGCAGCCTGAGCGGGCGATCGAGGGGGTATAGCGCATGAGGCTTCGCAGGCAGCCTGTCCGGGACGGCTTGCGCGCGGTCGTCGTCGCCGCTTTGGCGGCTTGCCTTCCGGCTGCGGAGGCGTCGGCCGCGGGCTCCCCGATCCCCGTGCTCAGGCCGTCGCCGTCGCCGCGCGCTCAGCGCGACCCGCCGATGCGAATCCTGCGGGTCATGAGCGCGGACAAGGCCTGCGAGCCCAATTGCCCCGAGTGGATCTCGGCCGAAGGGATCATCACGCCGGACTCCGCGGCGGCCCTGGCCAAGGTCCTCACGGACCTCGGCGGCCGCCGCCTTCCGGTTCTCGTCTCCTCCCATGGAGGCTATGTCCGCGACGCGCTGGAGATGGGCGCGATGATCCGCGCGCGCGGACTGGCCGTCGCGGTCGCCCGCACCCGCATCGCCAATTGTCCGGAGCGTGCGCCCGATTGCCCCAACGCGCGCGGTCAGGCGGTCGCCGCCGGCGCCTTCTGCGCCTCGGCTTGTCCGCTGGTTCTGGCGGGCGGGGTGCAGCGGCTGGTGGGCCCGGCTCCGCTCGTCGGCGTTCACCAGATCACGACGGTCGTGAAGGAGACCGAGGGCCTCGAGAGCATCAGCAAGACCGTCAAGATCTACGAACAGGATTGGATCGACAAGACGGTCGCGCAATACCTGACCCATATGGGCGTCGGCGATCCGGTCATGACGCTGCTCAGAAAGACGCCGGCCGCGAGCGTCCATTGGCTCAGCCTCGACGAGATCCGAGCCTCCAGCCTCGCGACCGAAGCGCTCGATCCGGCCAACCCGATCCTCACCGGCGGCGCAAACGGCCTCAACGGGCGCGCCTTCGACGCCGGGGCGCGGGCGGACCTTCTCAGAGGGCGTCTCGTGGATCAAGACGGCGCCGGCGCGACCCTGACGCTGACGTATCGCCGCGGCGGCGGCGCGCTGGAGGTCGCCCTGACCAAGTCGGAGCAGCCGCTGACATCCTTGCCGGCGGACTGGACGGCGATGATCGCCGCCCCCGCCTCGCCGCCGCCGAAGGCGTCGGGTCCCGCATCGGCCTCCACCTTGATGCCGCGCGATCGGTTCTGTCAAAAAGGCCGCGACGCCCGGATGGTCGCCACGCAGACGTCGGCCGCGTCGCCGAAGCCGAAAGCATACACTTTCAACTTCGCCTCCGCCGTCGGCGTTCGGGCGCTTTTCGCCGAGGCGTGCTCCTCGCCCTAGACGCGAGGGATCGCCGAGCTTCTCCAAGTCGTTGAAATCATTGTGGTGCGGACGGCGGGGGTCGAACCCGCACGGCCTCGCGGCCGAGGGATTTTAAGTCCCTTGCGTCTACCAGTTTCGCCACGTCCGCACGCGAAGGATGTTCTTTCATATTCCGGCGCGAATGGAAATCGGCGCGTTCACGCGCCGTCCTTGGCGATCGGGGGCTGGAAGGCGAGGCCCATGTCCCAGGGGAAATAGATCCAGGTGTCCTGCGACACTTCGGTGATGAACGTGTCGACGAGGGGCCGGCCGAGGGGCTTGGCGTAGACGGTCGCGAAATGGGCCTTGGGCAGCATCTCGCGCACGACCTTGGCGGTCGCGCCGGTGTCGACGAGGTCGTCCACGATCAGAATCCGCCCGCTCGCGTCGAGTCTGGCCACTTCGGGCGCGATGGGTTTCAGCACCCGGAGGCCGCCCTGGGTCTTGTAGTCGTGGTAGGAGGCGATGCTGACCGTCTCGATCACCCGCACGTCGAGCTCGCGCGCCACGATCGCCGCCGGGACGAGCCCGCCGCGGGTGATCGCCACCAGCGCGTCGAACGGGCCGGACCCCGCGAGCCGCCAAGCGAGCGCGCGGGCGTCGCGGTGGAACTGGTCCCACGAGACCGGGA
>CAIZGR010000552.1 GCA_903932535.1 uncultured Hyphomicrobiales bacterium
CGGGACGGCCGGCGGCGCGAGGCCGGCGGACCGCGTGGCGATCGAGGACGCCCCGGGCTCCGCGCCCGCAGCTTTGAGCGGCGCGGGCGCAGCCTCCTCGGGGGCGGCTTTCGCGTTCCCCGGCGGCGCCCCCCCAGCCTCCGCTGCGACGACCCGCGCCGGCGGACCGGCCGCGACCGAAGGCGCGGCGATTTCCGGAACGGCGGGCAGCCGGGCGCCCGCCGTCTCCGCGGCTGCAAGCGTGACCTGTTCGCCGCCCGACCCGAAAACGGAGGGCTCTTGGCGATACCCGGTCGCCCGCTGCACCTCGTCTCGAACCCGGTCGAGCGCGGCGCCGACGTCGAGCCCCGGCTCCGCCAGATGCTTGACGAGCGCGGCGGCAAAGGGACTGCTGCGCCCTTCGCCGTCGGCACAGACGGAACCGGGCTTGTCGGCAAAAGCGATCAGCGTGTGGAAATCGCGGGGCCTCGCCTCGGCGAGTCCCTGGGAGACCTTGCGCCCCGCGACGTCCCCGTTCCCGAGCAAGGCGCCGGGCGTTGCGGGCAGCGTATCGCTTTCCGGATGGAACGGGCTCTCCCGGCAGGCGTCGACGATCACGAGGTTCAAATTTCGGGCGTTGTCGGTCGCGCTGAACACCCAGTCCAGCCCGATCGCCTCGGTCTCTCCCGCGGCTACGCTCGACAACTGCGCATCCACCGGTACCAGGAAGTCGACGCCGCCGATCGTGAGCGCGTAACCGGCATAGTAGAAGACTGCGACGTCCGCGCCGTTGGACAACACGCTGAAGTCCTCGAGCGCCCGCCAGAATTCGATGTCGCCCGCGTTCTTTCGCCGTTGAACCTCGAAGCCGGCGCGGGTCAGCAGGTCCCCGACGGCGTCGGCGTCGTTCACCGGGGAGGTCAGAGCGCCGGCATGGGCGTAGCTGGCGTTCCCGACGACGAGCGCGACCCTGCGCTCGGCGCGCGCGCCGCTCCCGATCGACAGACAGAGCGCAAGCGCCAGAACGAGAGTAACCGCAGTCTTGACAAGCACGCTCATGCGTCGGCCTCGCAGCGCCCCGCGTGACGGAATCCCCGTATGCTCACCAAACGCCCGGCGTGGCGCCAGCCACGCCTCAGTTCAAATCCCGCGCCACCCGAAAGCCGTTTTCATAATACCGAACATCCTCGTCATACCGAAAGCGCGCCGACGAGCGCAGCGCGATCGCCTTGTCTCCGAACGACCCGCCCCGCAGGACGCGCAGCGAGCAATCGCCGCGCGTCGCGGCCGATCCGTCGTTGGGCGCGTTGCGGTACGAGGGCGCCCAGCAATCCTCCACCCACTCGGCCGCGTTGCCCGCGGTGTCGTAGAGACCGAAGGCGTTCGGCCGGAACGAGCCGACGGGCAGGCTTCGGCCGGTTTCGCTTCCGCCGCATTCCGCGCACTGCGCATGCCCGGTCCCGACATCCTTCCCCCACCAGTAAGGGGTCGTGGACCCCGCCCGCGCCGCATATTCGAACTCCGCTTCGGTCGGCAGCCGGTAGGGTTTTCCCGTCGTCCGGGAGAGCCACGCGACAAACTCCTTTGCGTCGTCCCAACTGACGTCCGTCACCGGGCGGTCCCCCCGTCCCAAGCCCTGGTCCAGCGGCGCGAACTTGCAGCCGCCCTCGGCGACGCACCGGTCCCATTGCGCAAAAGTCACGAGGCGCCGGCCGATGGCGAAGTCCTTGCGGATTTCGACGTGGTGAACCGGCTGCTCGGTCGGCTTCGTGGTCGAGCCCATGTCGAATTCGCCCGCCGGGACGATGACGAGCTCCACGCAGCCGGGACAGTCGCGAAGCAGCTCGCCGGGAAGCATGGACCCATCGGCGGCGCGCGAAGGTCCAGCCTGCATAAAAGTCGCCCCGGCGGCGGCGATCGCCGCCACGGCCCACGACCAAAGATCCATGCACGGGCTCCGCGTCATGCGCGCTATCCACGAACAAAGTCAAACGACACCAGAGTGGGCTTTGACCGTAGCAGTGAACGCGCAGTCCTGCAAGTCACATGGAGCAAAAATGGTTTCGGCGCTGACTTTTCGATTTGCGCTTTACGAGCGTATCGGCTAAGTGAAAAGTAGCGTCCTTGTTTTTAATGATGGTTACTTGTTTATAGTGCTCACTTGCAGCGGAAGGTTCGTTGAGCGCTCCACCGTGCTAGGGCGCCGATCGTCGGGAGACCGCAATGAAAGCAAACGCGTGGGCGTTGTTGGCGCTGATGCTGGGCCTTGTTCTGACCTCGAACGCCGTTTCTCAAACCCCGGCCGCTGGAGGGCCGACTCCGTCTCTTCCCGGCGCAAAGGTCGAAATCATCGGCCTGGAGGACGGCGCCGTGATCGGCCCCAAGACGACGATCCATTTCGGCCTCCACGGCATGGGCGTCGCGCCCGCGGGAACGAAGAAGGTCAACTCGGGCCACCATCATCTGCTGATCGACACGGACCTGCCGCCGCTCGACCAGCCGATCCCGAACGACGAGAATCATCTCCACTTCGGCGCCGGCCAGACGGAGGTCGAGCTTTCGCTGCCCCCGGGGCCGCACACGCTGCAATTGCTGCTGTCGGACGCGGACCACATCCCGCATACGCCGCCCGTTTATTCCGACAAGATTCACGTCACCGTGGTGGAGCAGCCGCCTGCGCCCGCGCCCTCCGCGCAAACCTCGCCGCCCCTGGTCCCCCATCCCTCCCCGGCGGACGCCCGCCTCTACATCCAGTCTCCCGTGTCTGGCGCCTATGTGCCGGCGACGTTCACGGTTCGGTTCGGACTGGCCAAGATGGGGATCGCCCCCGCGGGGGTCGACAAGCCGAATTCCGGTCATCACCATCTTCTGATCGACACGCCGCTTCCGCCGTTCGACCAGCCGATCCCCAACGATGAAAACCACCTGCACTTCGGCGCAGGCCAGACGGAGGCGACCGTCACGCTTCCGCCCGGGCGCCACACGCTGCAACTCCTGCTGGGCGACGTGAACCACCTCCCGCACCAGCCGCCGGTCTTCTCCAAACCGATCGTCGTCAACGTCGGCATGACCCCTCCATCCGCTCGGCCGCCTCACGGTCACCACAGGCGGCGCCCCCACCCGTCCGGCGCCTAGAGCGGCGGCGGCGTTCCGCGACACGGGCCTCGCCGGCCTCCGGCGCTTCGGCTACGGCCGCGCGCCCCGCTCCGGCGTGTCGAGCGCGTCGATGTTGCGCGCCCGCGACCAGATCGCCTCGAAGGTCCGCTCGAAGGCGTCGACCACCGCGGGGTCCGAGATCAGCACCAGATCGTTGTCCTGTTGCGCGAGACCGGCGCGCGAGAAATTGCCCGATCCGGTGCGCAGGAGCTTGCCGTCGACGGCGTAGGCCTTGAGGTGCATCAGCACGCCCCGCCCTTTGACCTTCGCCGCCACGTTCGGATGGGCGAGCAGCGCCTCGATCGGCGCATCGACCCGCAGCCCGTGCTGGGAAAACTGGGATTTGTCGAAATAGAGCCGCACCGCGACATCCCGTTCGGCCGCCGCGGTCAGCGCCTCGATGACGCGCGTATCGGACAGAACGTAAGCCGCCATGTCGATCGACAGCTCGGCGTCGCCGATGATTCGGACGTCCACTAGCTCCAAATTCTCGGCCGGCGCATAATGGGTTTCGGCGCGCGCGACCGGCCCCGCCCCGGCCGAAGCCGGGAGCGCGAAGGCCAGGGCCGCCGCCATGAGGAGCGCGCGCATCTTTCGTCGAATCGAACCCACGGCGTTGCAACCTAGTGGTGGTGCAGGATGGGGTCCACCGAAAACTGCGGGCCGTCGGGCGACGCGCGCCGCGTGGGGAGGCGCGTATGAACGCCGCCGCTGAAATCGTTCGCAAACCGTCGGTCTGCCCCCACGACTGCCCTTCCGTTTGCGCGCTGGAGGTCGAGGTCGTCGGCGGCGCGCGCATCGGGCGCGTCCGCGGGGCGCCCGCGCAGACCTACACGTCCGGGGTTGTGTGCGCCAAAGTCGCCCGCTACAGCGAGCGCATCCATCACCCGGACCGGCTGACCGAGCCCCTCCTGCGGGTCGGACCGAAAGGCTCCGGACGCTTCGCGCCGATCGGCTGGGACGAGGCGCTCGACCGCGTCGCGGAGGCGTTTCTCGACGCGGAACGGCGGTTCGGGCCGGAAAGCGTGTGGCCATACTTCTACGCCGGCACGATGGGGCTCGTCATGCGCGACGGGATCGAGCGCCTGACGCACGCCAAGCGCTATTCCCGTTTCTACGGCACGATCTGCGTCGGGATCGCTTGGCCGGGCTGGGTCGCCGGGACGGGGCGGCTGATCGGCGCCGACCCGCGGGAAATGGCGAAGTCGGACTGCATCGTGATCTGGGGAACCAATGCGGCGGCGACCCAGGTCAACCTCATGACCCATGCCGTCCGGGCGCGCAAGGCGCGCGGCGCCAAGATCGTCGCCGTCGACGTCTACGAGACCGAGACGATGCGCCAAGCCGATCTCGCCTTGCGCGTGAGGCCGGGCACGGACGGCGCGCTCGCCTGCGCCGTGATGCACGTCCTCTTCCGCGACGGCCACGCCGACCGCGCCTATCTCGAACGCTACACCGACCGGCCGGCCGACCTCGAAGCGCATTTGCAAACGCGGAACCCGGCCTGGGCGGCGGCGATCACCGGCCTCGACGTCGCCGCGATCGAGGATTTCGCAGCGCTCGTCGGCAAGACAAAGCGAACGTTCTTCCGTCTCGGCTACGGCTTCTCGCGCCAGCGCAACGGCGCGGCGAACCTGCACGCCGCCCTCTGCGTCCCCGCCGTGACGGGCGCATGGGCGCACGAGGGCGGCGGCGCGTTCCACAGCAACAGCGGAATCTTCAAGCTGAAGAAGACGATGATCGAGGGCCTGGACGTCCGCGATTCGCGCGTGCGCCGCCTCGACCAGTCCCGCATCGGCGCCGTCCTCGCCGGCGAGCCGGAGGCGCTGAAAGAGGGGCCGCCGGTCATGGCGATGCTCATCCAGAACACCAATCCGCTCGTGGTCGCGCCGAATCAGGCGAAGGTCAGGCGCGGCTTCTCGCGCGAGGATCTGTTCGTGTGCGTGCACGAGCAGTTCCTGACCGACACGGCGCGCTATGCCGACGTCGTGCTGCCGGCGACGATGTTTCTGGAGCACGACGACCTCTACACCGCCGGCGGCCACCAGCATCTCCAGTTCGCGCCCAAGGCGATCGAGCCGCCTCCGGGCTGCCGATCGAATCACGAGGTGATCGCCGCGCTCGCCGAGCGCGTCGGCGCCCGCCATCCCGCCTTCGCGATGACGCCGCGCGCAATCATCGACTGGACTTTGCGCGAATCGGGCTACGGCGGTCTGGCGGCTCTGGAGGAGGCGCGCTGGCTCGATCTCCAGCCGCCGTTCGAGGAGGCGCATTTCCTCGAGGGCTTCGGATTCCCGGACGGAAAGTTCCGCTTCGCGCCGGACTGGACCCGCGCCCACCTGTCGAACGACGGCCTCCGCGGCGCGTGGCGCGACATGCCGAGCCTGCCCGACCACTGGCCGGTCAACGAAAGCGTCGACGACCGCCATCCCTTCAAGCTCGCGACGTCGCCGGCCCACAACTTTCTCAATTCCTCCTTCACCCAGACTGCGACCTCAATCTTGCGCGAGCGGCGCCCGGAGCTGATGATCCACCCGGACGACGCGGCCGGACTCGGCGCCGCCGACGGCGACATCGTCGAGATCGGCAACGAGCGCGGCCGGACCCGGCTGCACGCGCGCCTCTTTGCCGGAGCGGGCCGGGGCGTGCTGGTGAGCGAAGGCCTGTGGCCGGCCTCGGCCTTCCTCGACGGCTGGGGAATCAACGCGCTCGTCGGCGACGACAGCGTGGCGCCGTTCGGCGGCGTCGCCTTCCACGACGTCGCGGTCTGGGCCCGCCGCGCCTGACGCGGCGACACGCGCTCTTTCTTTGCCGGAAAC
>CAIZGR010000553.1 GCA_903932535.1 uncultured Hyphomicrobiales bacterium
ACGGGAACGTTTGAGCGGCTGCGGGCCCATCACAAGGAATTGTTCGAGCCGACGATCGAAAAATACCGCGGTCGAATTTTCAAACTGATGGGCGATGGCGTGCTCGCCGATTTTGGCAGCGTAGTTGACGCTGTCGAGTGCGCGGTTTCCTTGCAGTCCGGCTTGGCCGAGCGCGCCGCGAGCGTCGGCGCCCAGGTGCTGACGGGCCGCGGCGGCGTCTTCACCGCCGGCAACGACATCGCCGACTTTCTGGCGATCGCCGCCTCCGGCGGGCGCGACGCGACGGCGTTTCCCGCTTGGCGGTTCATCGAAAAGCTCGCGGCCTTCGAAAAGCCGCTGGTCGCTGCGGTCGACGGCCTCGCGGTCGGCGTCGGGACGACCTTGTGCTTTCATTGCGACCTCGTCTACGCGACGCCGGCCGCCCGGTTTCACATGCCGTTCGTCGACCTCGGGCTCGTGCCGGAGGCCGGATCGTCGCTGCTCGCCCCAGAGCGCTTCGGCCGCGCCAAGGCGGCTGAGTTTTTGATGCTCGCCGAGCCGTTCGACGCCGAGGCGGCGCTCGAGCTCGGCTTCGTCAACGCGATCGTCCCGGCCGGCGCCGTGCTCGCCCACGCGCTCGGCAAGGCGGCAGCGCTTGCGGCGAAGCCCCGTTCGGCGCTGCTCGCGACGCGGCGCCTGTTGCGCGGCGACCCTCGGCCGCTCGCGGCGCGGATGGCCGAGGAGGGCGCGGCCTTCGCCGCGGCGCTCGCTTCGCCCGAAGCCCGCGCCGCCTTCCTGGCCTTCATGGCCGGGGGGAAGAAGCGGTAGGCCGGCCCCGCGTCCGCGCTCATCCCCCGTAGCGGCCGGCGAGATTGCGTTCGATGACGGTGTTCGCGGCCGGTCCGCCTGCGCGATGGACGGCCGCGTAATCCTGGAAGCTTTTGTTGTCGGCGCCCGCGAGAAGATCGCCGCGGACAGCCTCACCGGCTCGCGCTTTCGATGCGCGCAGCGCTCGCGATGACCTCGGCGAGTTCCGGCGTCGTCAGCAGCGCGCCCAGGGCTTCGGGCTCGATCCAGGCGACGGCGTCGATCTCCTTGCTGACGCGCGCTTCGCCGCGGGTCCAGCGGCCGACGAAGGACGCGACGACGAAATGCGCCCGCACCCGCCCGCCCTCGCGCACGATCGGCTCGACATGCCGGTTGAAGCCGATGATGGCGCATTCGACGCCGACCTCCTCCCGAAGCTCGCGCGCCGCAGCCTCCACGAGGGTCTCGCCGACCTCGACCACGCCGCCCGGCAGCGAGAACCGTCCGGCCATCGGCGGCCGCGCCCTGCGCCCGACGAGGACGCGCCCCTGCCGGAACACCGCGACGGACGCGGCGAGGATGGGCCGCGGCGGATAGAGCCGATCCTGGGGTCCGTCTTCAGACACGGGGCCGGCTCCGCGACGGAGGCCGGACGCAAACGTCGCCCGAGAGGCGGAACGGAAGAAGTCTGCGCGGCGGACGGCGGACGAAGGCGGAAGACATGGGCTTTCTCTCGCGAGGATCGCCCGCTCTCCTACCACGAAGGCGGCGCGGATGCGGAGGCTCATGCGCTCTTGTCAGAGCGCCGCCCGGACCTCTACGGTGGCGCCGCCAAATGTCTTCGGCGGGGGCGCCTTCATGACCATGCTCGTATTCGGTCTCGTGATCTTTCTGGGCCTGCATTCGATCCGCATTTTCGCCGACAGCGGGCGCGCGCGCTCGATCGCGCGGCTCGGAGAGGGGCCATGGAAAGGCGTTTACAGCGTTCTGTCGCTGGCCGGTTTCGTGATGATCGTCTGGGGTTTCGGGCAGGCGCGCTGGGCCGCCCCCATGATCTGGGCGCCGCCGGTCTGGACGCGCCACATCGCGCTGCTTCTGATGCTGTTCAGCATGATCCTGCTCGGCGCCTACGGCCTCAAGAAGAGCCACATCGCGGTTGCGGTCCATCACCCCATGCTGTGGGCGGTCGTCGTCTGGTCGGCCGCCCATCTCTTCGCCAACGGCTCGGCGGCGGACGTGGCGCTGTTCGGGGCGTTCCTCGCCTGGGCGCTGCTCGACCTCCAGAGCTGCTACGCCCGCGACCGGGCGAACGCCGTCGTCTATCCGGCGCCGAATTGGGGCGCGACCCTCGGCGCCGTCGTCGTCGGAGTCGTGCTGTGGGGCGTCTTTCTCGCCGGGCTCCATCTCTGGCTGTTCGGGGTCTCGCCGCTGGCGATGTGAGGGGCGGCAAGCGCACGAATTGTTGAAAGGCGACCGCGCCCGCCGCATACTGGCATGCCAGTTATGAGGCGGCGCTTCGAGGCGCGGCCAGGGAGCAAGCGATGGCCGACAAGCCCCAGAGCCCAAGCCACAACGACGCGGGCGCGACGAAGCGTCCCCTCCGCTCGCGTCTGTGGTTCGACAACCCCGACAATCCCGGCATGACCGCGCTCTATCTCGAGCGCTACCTCAATTTCGGCGTCACGCCTGCGGAGCTGCGTTCGGCCAAGCCGATCATCGGCATCGCCCAGACCGGCTCGGACCTCTCGCCCTGCAACCGCCACCATCTCGACCTCGCCAAGAGAGTGCGCGACGGGATCATCGCCGCCGGCGGCGTGCCGTTCGAGTTTCCCGTCCATCCGATCCAGGAGACCGGCAAGCGGCCGACCGCCGCCCTCGACCGCAACCTCGCCTATCTCGGCCTCGTCGAGATCCTGATGGGCTATTTCATCGACGGCGTCGTTCTGACGACCGGCTGTGACAAGACGACCCCGGCCTGCATCATGGCGGCGGCCACGGTGAACATTCCGGCGATCGTGCTCTCCGGCGGCCCGATGCTCAACGGCTGGCGTCACGGCGAGCGGACCGGGTCCGGAACCGTCGTCTGGCAGGCGCGCGCCGATCTCGCCGAGGGCAAGATCGACACCGAGGAATTCATGGCGCTCGTCACCTCCTCGGCGCCGTCGATCGGCCATTGCAACACCATGGGCACCGCCTCGACCATGAACGCGCTCGCCGAGGCGCTCGGCATGAGCCTGCCCGGCTGCGCCGCGATCCCCGCGCCCTATCGCGAGCGCGGCCAGATCGCCTACGAGACGGGACGGCGCATCGTGGAGATGGTGTTCGAAGACCTGAAGCCCTCCGACATCCTGACGCGCGAGGCGTTCGAGAACGCCATCGTCGTCAACAGCGCGATCGGCGGCTCGACCAACGCGCCGATCCACGTCAACGCCATCGCCCGCCACATCGGCGTCGCGCTGTCCATCGCGGATTGGGAAACCGTCGGGCTGCGCGTGCCGCTGCTCGTCAACATGCAGCCGGCCGGCAAGTATCTCGGCGAGGAGTTCCACCGGGCGGGCGGCGTCCCGGCGGTCGTCCACGAGCTGATGAAGCGGAGCCTCGTGCGCGAACACGCCCTGACCGTCAACGGCCGGACGATCGGCCAGAATTGCGCCGACGCCGCGGCGACCGATCCCGACGTGATCTTTCCGATCGACGCGCCGATGAAGGAGGACGCCGGCTTCCTCGTGCTCAGAGGCAACCTGTTCGACGACGCGATCATGAAGACGAGCGTGATCGACGAGGCGTTCCGCAAGCGCTTCCTCTCGAACCCCGACGATCCGGAGGCTTTCGAGGGGCGGGCGATCGTGTTCGAAGGGCCGGAGGACTATCACCGCCGCATCGACGATCCGTCGCTCGACATCGACGAGCGCTGCATTCTCTTCATCCGCGGCACGGGGCCGATCGGCTATCCGGGCGGGGCGGAAGTGGTCAACATGCAGCCGCCGGCGGCGCTGATCCGCAGGGGCGTCCATGCGCTGCCCTGCGTCGGCGACGGGCGGCAGTCGGGCACGTCGGGCTCGCCCTCGATCCTCAACGCCTCGCCCGAGGCGGCGGCGGGGGGCGGGCTGGCGCTGCTCGCGACCGGCGACCGGGTGCGGATCGATCTCCTGAAGCGGCAGGCCAATATCCTCATCTCCGACGACGCGCTGAACCGCCGCCGGGCCGATCTGCAAGGGCGCGGCGGCTTCGCCTATCCCAAGAGCCAGACGCCGTGGCAGCAGATCCAGCGCGAGATGGTGGCGCAGTTCGACGAGGGCATGGTGCTGAAGCCGGCCATCGAATATCAGCGGCTGGCGCAGACCACCGGGGCGCCGCGGGACAATCATTGACGGGGCCGCGGGCGTCTTGCGACACGCGTTCGATGGCCGGAGCGTTCGACGCGAAGCCGCGCGATCCCGTGGCCTGTTCTCGGGCTTCGGCGCACAAAGCAGGGCCGCACGACAGCCGTCGCTCTCGGCCTTCTGGCGTTTGCCCCGATCGTTACGATATGATCGCAGACAGATTCGAACGGCCCCGATCGGAAGGCCGGCGGAAGACGAGGAGAGCCTGTCCATGACCGTCGGCGCCCATGCCATGTTGCGCAAGGTGACGCTTCACGCCGCGCGATCGAAGGCGTTTCCCGACGGTTCGATCCGCCACGGCTACGACTTCGTCGCGCCCTTGACCGAGGAGGCCCGGATCGACGTCGAGGCCTGGAAGGAGCATCGCAGCGAATGCTTCGCCCATCGCTTCTGGGCCGACGAGCCGGCCATGCGAGGACTGCTCGTCCACCGGGCGGGCGGGCGCGGCGGATCGACCTGGGCGTTCGAGTGGAAGACGCCGCGCGCCGCGGCGAACGACGAGGACGAAGGGTTCCGCTTCGGCGACCACGTGTTCAAGGTCGGCGAATATGTCTCGATCCGCGAGGCCGAGGGCGACCTCGTGACCTTCCGCGTCGCGAGCGTCGGCAGGCCGTAGCGTCCCGCGCGATCCGCTCGGCGCCCTCCAACGTTCCATGGGCGGCCGGCGAGAACCGGCGGCGCCGCGGTCGTGCGAAGCACGCCCGATGCGTCTGCTCATCTTGCGCTTTGGCCGTATAAAGCTTTCCGGGTTGCAACAAGCCGAGCGCGATGTCGGCCGGAGCCTCCACGGCCTTCGCATGCAGTTCTTATCAAACGAAATTTGCTTTGGCGACTCTTGGATGTTCAACCCAATATTATAAAATTTGTTTTCGACGCGAGAGCGAAACGTTGTCGTGTTAGGATGATTAGTCCACAGATCGTCGACCGCGGTGGGCGAAACGAGCACGGGAGGCGCGTTGGAGCGTCGCGCGCCCTCTCGAAGGCGCGGCGTGTCCAAGCGGCGCGGCGGTTTTTTGGGACGTTGCGGCGCGGGCGGGGCGGCGCGCCTCGGGGCGAAGCGCAGTTCCGCAAGCGCCGACTCTGCCCGGGCGTCGCCTCCTCCAGCGGCGGCTCGGGCGTGCAAACCGGTACAAAGCGCCGGCAAATCGGCGTCGAGCGTCCCTCTTTCTAGAAATCAAAAACAGGTAAATGCACTGGGCTTCCGCAAAGGAGTTTGAGAAGCGCGCTTTATACACTCGGAAGCTTGACAACCCGACGGTTGTGTGTCTACCGTTACGCAATGGGAAATATCTGTTCGCCTCGATGGCTCAGGACCCTTTCCGGGGAGTTAGCGGATGTCGACTGGACTGGTTTCGTCGCCTTGGCGCCCGTACGCAAAACCGTTCCGAGGTCAGCCATGGCCCATGCAACGTTGGTTTGAGCCCAGTCAATCTCATTTTTTTGCCCGTATTGTTCAAGCATAATGGACCTTCAATGCCCTGTTGGTCGTCACCGTGACAGGAGGCAATACAAAGTGCCGGACACACATTCCTTGTTCCAATCCATCGACAAACTGGATCCCATCGATCCGAGACGGGGCGTCGAGCGACCGCAGGCCCGCTCCCTCACCGATCTCACGGCCTATGACGCGAAGCCATTGGCCGGCAAGACGATCTGCCTCATCGATGAGCAGTCGTTCACAAGGGAATGCATCAAGATCGGCTTGCAGATTTCCTCGAATGCTTACATACGCGCGTATTCGGCCGTTTCGGAGTTCAAGCAGGACAAATCTGAAAATCCATCGAGCATCGTCTTGATTGCCAGCCTTGGCGTCGCCGAAGACTACTGCGCGCATGCTTTGGACGAGCTGCTCGCGATCCAGCCGGCTCCTCCGGTGATCATTCTCGGCCCGCCCCGGTCGGAATTGCTCAATGTTGCGATTGCCCACGGGGCAAAGGGTTACATCCCCTTCACGACCAAATTCGAGGTTGTGGTGGAGGTGATGCGCGTCATTCTCGCGGGCGGGACGTATGTGCCGATGGATTGCCTGCCGAACCCGGTTTCCCGGGAGTGGGGAGACAACGCGCGCGAGTCCGGAAGCAAGGCCTCTCAGGAATCCCCTCATTTTCCGCGACTCGAAAAAGCCTGAATTTCCGATTCCACAGCCGACCTGAGAGAGAATCAGCCGGCTGGAGTATCGATGCGCGGGGCGAAGGATCGATTCGATTTTGTTCATGAATTTTTGACG
>CAIZGR010000554.1 GCA_903932535.1 uncultured Hyphomicrobiales bacterium
CCGCCTTCGCCGCCGCGTCGGCGGCGAGGATGGCGAGGAGGGTGAGAAGCGCGCGCCGCATCAGTTGACCCCGACCGTATGCAATTTGACCGTCAGTGTTTCGCCCGAGGCCGGTGTGTAGGCGTTGGTCACCTCGACCATTCCGGAGATCGAGGTCGACCCGCTCGCGCACTGCGCGTGCCAGGTCGTGCCGGTGAGCGCCGCCGCGCTGTTGCTCGCGCCGGTGGCCTGGGTGTTGCCGAGCGAGAACCCGACCCCCTGCATCGGCCCGGTGACGTTGGCGAAGTCTGCCGAGGCAATCGTGAACGAGGAGGCGTCGGCGATCAGCGTCCCTGGGACGGCGGAGAACAGCCAAAGGACGCCTGCGAGCCTCACCGTCGGATTGACGCTCGAATAGATGTCGATCTCCGGAATCAGCACCGATCCGCCGTTGACGCGGCAGGCGCCGGCGAAGGTGAAGGAGGTCGCCGAGCTGGAGTTGTTCCATCCGGTGTAGATCGCGTAGGTCGTGGTGTTGGCCGACCGGGTGAGCGAGCCGATCGACACGGCCGAAAACGGCGCGTTGGGGCTGTCGCTCGCGGTGACGACGCGCTGCGTGCCGCTGTTCGACGCCCCGGTCCCCGTCGCAACCGCATTGCCGTTGATCTGCGTCTGGTTGTCCGGGACCGGGACGCCGGACGCGTTGCCCTGGACCGTCAGCGCCTGCCCGTTCGACGTCCCGGCCGCGCTGTCGAGCGCGGTCCCGGCATTGCCGAGCAGGTCGACCTTGCCGATGGTCGCGGACCCCGCGACGAGCGCGGGCAGCGACGAGACGCCGACGCTCTGCCCGGACCAGGAGACGGTCCACGGGCCGCCGCTCTGCGTGACGGCGCCGATGACGTTCGATCCCGAAGAGAGCGCGGGCAGGCTCGCGAGCGACACCGGCTGGGTCGTCTGCCAGAACGTGCCCGTGACCGGGAAGGTCGCGCCGGTCCCCGGCTGGATATAGAGGCCGTTGGTCGGCCCCAGCACCGCCCCGCCCTGCTCAAGCTCCAGGACTGGCCAGTTAACGGTTCCGAGGCCGGGGACCGCCCCGTACTGGAACCAGCCGCTCGACAGCGTCGCCCCGGTCGGACCCGACCCTGTGTTGTACGTGGTGATGTTGAGTGACGTCGACGTTTCGGCGGAGAACGCCGCTGGCGCGAGGAGCGCGAGCGCGGCGGCGAGAAGGGTGCGCATCAATAGAGACTCCCTGCGGTGAGAACGCCGGTCGAGCCGGCGGCGATGACGACGGTGGGCGCGCCGCCGCCTCCCCCGCCAGAAGACACAGAAGTGGCTGCCACCGGGCTCATCGGCCCACCGCTTCCAGGGACCATCGGCGCCGGCAGCGCGGCGGCGAGCGAGCCCGCGAAAACCGCGGCGGCGAGGGCGAGCCGGATCATTTGAAGTAGCTCACGTCGAGCGCGCCGCTCGCGGAATAGGCCTGAAAGCCGGCGATCGTCGCCGCGCCCTGGATCGGCACGCAGGTCCCGGCCGCGACCGGCTGCCCGATCGAGGCCGTCGGCGTCGACCCGTCGTAAGTCACCGTCGCCGCAGCGCCGATGACGCAAACGACAGCATAGGTCGCCGACGGCGGCGCAGTGAGGCTCACGGCCGGGTTCGCCCCGATCCCGTGCTGCCCCGGAGCCACCGGCGCCGTCGGGTCGCTGATCACATGCACCAGCTTGCCGCCGTCGCTCGCCACCGTCGCATCGTCGCTCGCCGCGGTCGCGAGCGCGAGCGGGCCGGTCATCACCGTGACGGGCGAGGAGGCGCCCGGCGCCAGCGCCCAGACGCCTTGAGTTGAGTTGACGTAGACCGAATGGTCCGGCGGAATCGGCCGCCCCTGGACCGCGACCGACGCCGGCGCGACCGCCCCGGCGAAATACTCCGCCGTCCCCGCCGCGACCGACGGCGCCGTGACCTCCATCGGGCCGTAGCCGAGGAACACCCAGGCCGACGCGCCGACGCTGACCGGATTGGCGGCGCTCGCGAAGCCCTCGGCGGGCGCGAGCGGCAGCAAAAGCGCCGCGAGGCTCAAAAGCCGTTTCAAACTCACCTCGAGGCTCCCGAAAAGTCAGCGCCGAAACCGGCGCCGACCGTGCCTCTCTCTCCATCCCGGTTTGAGGGTGAGACGTCTCACCCGGTCACGGCGGCAGGATCGCCTGCATCGCTGCCGCCAGCATCGCGTGCCCCGCGTTCGTCGGGCTCGCCCCGTCGCTGTCGAGATAGGTGGCCGACATCAGCGCCGTCCCGTCGACCAGCGTCGCGAACCCGGTCCGGGTCGAGACGGCGCTCGCGATCGCCGCCCGGTAGTCGGCGAGCGCGCTCCCGGCGCCGTTGGCCGTCTCGACGGAGCGGCGCGTCGGCGTCTGCGCCCAGATTGCGACGGCGGGCATCGCGCCGTGGATCGCGTCGAGGAGCGCCCCGTATTGCGCCCCGAACGCCGCCGCCGTCCAGAGCGATTGCGCATAGTCCTCGCCGCCGATCTCGAGCCAGATCTGCGTCGGCGCCTGCTGCTGGAGATCCGCGACTACGGCCGCGATCGAGCGGTAGGTCACGTCCTGGTAGAGCGAGCGCTTGTCCCACGCGACCTCGCCCACGGTCCCGGTCCAGCTCGCCCGGAGGAGCCCGACCCAGCTCGCCTGCGTCGGGGGCGACGCGTTCTTGCCGACAGCGATCCCGTCGCCGTAGACGACGAGCGCCTTCGCCTTCTCCGGAAAGATCTGGGTCGCCGGCGCGTTGAAGGAATAGGCGACCGGGAAGAGGCCGGTGACCGGCGACACCGTCGCAATCGTCGGGGTCTGCTGCAGGGAGGATTCGATCGTGACCGTCTTGTAGCCGGGCGCCAGCGACGCCGACAGATGAGAGATCCCGGCCGACGGCGTCAGGGTCGCATAATAGGCGCCGTTCACCGTGACGCCCAGGCTGCACAGCGCCGGCAGGGCCGAGCATCCGCCGTTGTCGTAAGCGTCGACGGCGAGCGCCGTCGCCGCAGTCTGGAACACGGCCGCCGCATGCGGCGAGCCGCGAAGGACGCCTTCGGAGACGAGAGGAACGCTGTAGGAGAGAGCCGAGACGGTCGGGGCGTAAATCCCCCATTTCGCCGCGAGATAGGACCGGATTGCCGCCGTGTTCGCCGACGACAGGGTCCCGCCATAGATCAGGATCTCGTAGACGGTCCCCGACGTGAACATGCCGGCGGAGCCGCCGCTCGCCCCGATGTTGAGAGGATCGGTCGCGGGGCTGCCGCTCGAAAGGGAGGGCGTGAAACCGGAGGCGGGCATCAGGCCGCTGTTGAGATAGGCGCTGATCGCCGAGGGCGATATCGACCAGTCGAATAGAGACGGCTTGAGCGAGGGAGAGAAAGACGCCGCCCCGGCCGTGTAAGAAACCCCGCCGCTCCGGCGGACGCCCGCGCTCCCGTTCATCGACCGCACGAAGAAGTCGCCCCCGCCGCCGACCGACCAATACGACGGCGAGCCCTGGACGATCAGCATGCCCTCGGCGCCGACGCTGCTCGCGAACGAGCCGGCGATGAAAACGGTGGCGCTGCCCGGCAGCGTGATCGACGGGATCTGCAGCGCGTCCGACGTGCCGTTGAAGGTAAGCCCGGCGAGCCCGGACGGCGCGGCGCCCGTGGTGACGGCTGGACGGTTCCCGCTCGTCGCCTGCGCCGCGACGAGGCCGGCGCCAGACTTGTCGAGCCACGCCGAGACGCCCCCGGCCGCCGTCGTGATCGTGCTCGCGTCCGAGGCGTCGAGCCACAGGAGGAGGCCGGAGACGGCCGGCGGCGCGAACGGTGTGCCCCCGACGCCCCCGCCCTGCTGGGCCAGCACCCGCCACGTGGCGGAGGCGGGCTGCGGCCCGAGCTCCCACGAGCCGCCCGGCGCCGAGATCGTCAGCCCGTCGTCGCGGCCGTTGACCTTGCCCCAGATCACGATGCCGGGGTTGGGCGCGTACGTGCCGTCCGTGATCAGAATCGGACCGCCGGCGGACGGGTCCGGCAGCGTCAGCGTGGCGCCGGCGCGCTGCACGTCGTACCAGCCCGGGCCCGGGATCGGGAAGCTCGGCGACGTCACCTCGACCGGCGCCCCGGCGCCCGGCACGGAGCCGCCGAGCCAGCCGGCGGGCACCATGCCGCAGGCGAACGCGCCGCCCGAGCCGACCGGCACGCCGGTGCAGCTCCGGAGGCCCGTGCCGCCGTGGACCGGCGGCAGCGGGTCCTGAAGCGTCTCCGCGGCCGCCGGCGAGAGGGCGAGGAGGGCGAGAAGGAGGGATCTCAGAATTGCAGCCATTGGCTCTCGTCCGGTGAGTAGACCAGGGTGACGCCGTCGCCGGCCGCCTTGAAGGCGAAGCTCGCCGCGCCGTCGACGGCCGCGGCGATCGTCGCGGTCCCGGTCCGATCCTTGATCCAGACGGGGCTCGCCGACGGCGCGAGCGCGATCGTCGCGCCGGCGGCTTCGACGATATAGAAGCCCGGCCGCGCCAGCGGCGCCGCCGGCTGGGCGAGGATGCACACCGGCGCGCCGAGCGGGACCAGCATCGCCCCGGCGGCGACGGGCGTCGCGCCCTGGAGCACGACGGGCGGCGGCGAGACGGTCACGGACATTGCGTCACTCCCTGGACGACCGTCACGGCGAGCGGCCCGGACGAAAAGAGGTTGATGGTCAGGCCGTCGCCGCGGGCGAGCACGTCGGCGACCCACGCGCCCGGCGCGAGCCGGCGGTTGGCCTCCTTCGGCGACCAGATCGTCAGCGTCCCCGCCGCCCCGCCCGGGATCAGGCCGCCGGAATCGTCGCTGAGGTCGAGCCCGATCTGCGTCGGGTCCGACGCGAGCCGCACCTGCATGCGCCAGGATAGGCCGGTCAGGTCGATCGGCGCCGCCGGCGACCCCGCGGTGAACTCCCACGCCTGGAGGAAGTCCGCGTTGTTGACGATCGTCAGCGAGCCGGACAGCGGCGGGAGCTGCAGGATGGCGGTCACGCGTTGACGCCGGCGATCGAGATCGCCGCCGGCGGCGACAACGGCGCCGGGACAGCGGCGTCGACCTCCGCCACGACCGCGGCGATCGCCGTCTCGAAGGCGGCGAGCGCCGCGGCGAGCGCCGCGGCATCGGCGGCCGAGGCGGCGGCGGTCTCGAGGGTCATGAGCGCGTTCGAGAGGTCGAGGCTCGCGCCCTGGAGCGCAGTCACGACGGCGGCGAGCGCGATCACGGCGCCGGTCCCGTCGGCGTTTTTGAGGCCGTAGGCGAGCGCGAGGGCGCCGAAGCGCGGCGCCATCGGGCCTGTCGCCGGCGCAGCCCCGCCGTTGCCGTTGATGATCGAG
>CAIZGR010000555.1 GCA_903932535.1 uncultured Hyphomicrobiales bacterium
AGCGCGTTCTGGTTCGTCGTCGCCTTCAAGCCGGCGGCGGCGGGGCCGGCGGCGGCGGGCGCGCGGTCGGCGGACGGGCACGGCGAGAAGACGCTCGACGGCGTTCGCATTCTGGTCGTCGACGACACCGAGACCAACCGCGAGGTCGCCGTCAAGCTCCTGTCGCTCGAGGGCGCGCTCTGCGAGACGGCGGTGGACGGCCGGGCGGCGATCGCGCTTCTTCGGGCGCGCCCCGGCGATTTCGACATCGTGCTCATGGACGTGCAGATGCCGGAGATGGACGGTCTCGAGGCGACGCGAGTCATTCGTCGCGACCTCGGGCTCGCCGGCCTGCCGGTGATCGCGCTCACCGCCGGCGCCATGGCCAGCCAGCGCGAGCTGGCGCTCGCGTCGGGAATGAACGGCTTCGTCGCCAAGCCGTTCCGGCTGAAGGGACTGGTCGCGGCCCTGGCGCCCTGGATTCGGCGCGACGCCGCCTTGTAGACGCGGTCCATAGCCTGTCTTCAGACGGGCGTTCTTTCGAACGCCCTTTGGACCGCGTCGGCCGCGATCAGCGATCGCGGCTACAGATTCCCGCGTCTCGCCGCTCCCGGCGCGCGAGACGCGCGCCCGAAGCCCGAAAATTCACTTTCCCCGATCGCCGCCGTCCTCCCCGGCCGCACCGCCGTCGAGCCCGAGCCGCGCGGCCGCGCGCGCTACGGTCGCCTCGAGCGCGCCGGAGGCGTCGATCGCCGTCCATCCCCGCTCGCCGAGCGGCTCGGCCTGCTGCCGCTCGACGACGCCCGCGTCGGCGTCGGAGGCGTCGCCGCTTCGCGCGCCCACGCGGGCGAGGCGCGCGGCGAGCGGCGCGTCGAGAAACTGGCCGTCGAAGCCGGCGCCGGCCTCCGCCGCCGCGCGCTTGGCCGCGGCGCGCTCGCGGGCCGAGGCGAAAGTCGCGTCGAGCACGACGGCCGAGCCTGCGCCCAGGGCGCGCCGCGCCTTGTCGTCGATGCGCCGGTACACTTCGCGCGAAACCTCCGCCGCATAGGCCGCGGCCGGGAGGCGGACGGTCTCCTCCACCCCGAACATCGCCTTGCGCTCGACGTCGCTGCGCAGCCACAGCGCCCCCGGCGCGCGCCCGAGCCGTGGCGCGAGCGCCTCGGCCAGCGCGCTCTTGCCCGAGCCCGACAAGCCGCCGATCGCGACGAGACGCGGGGCGGCCCAGCGGAGGAATGCTGAAGCGAGGTCGAAATCGCCGCGCGCGAGCCGCAGCGCCCGCTCGCGTTCCGCGCCTTCGAGCCGGTCAGCCCGCGCGGCCTCGACCTTGGCCCGGATCGCGGCGCGCAGACTCAGGAACAGCGGCAGGGCCGAAAGTCCGTCGAGCGCCTCGGGCGGCTCGGCGGCGAGATAGCGGTTGAACAGGCGGTTGGCGGCGCGCCGAAAACCCCGTGTCTCGAGGTCCATCAGCAGGAAGGCGAGATCGTAGAGCACGTCGCCGCTGGCGATCGCGTCGGAAAACTCGACCGCGTCGAACAGCACCGGCTCATCCGCGATCAGCGCGATGTTGGCCAGATGCAGGTCGCCGTGGCCGCGCCGGACGTATCCTGCCCGGCCGCGCCTGAGCAGCGCCGGCCGCGCCACGGCGAAGGCGAGGCGCTGCTCGCGCGTGAGCCGCCGCGCCTCGGCCGGCGGAAACAGCTCCGGCCGCTCGGCGAAGGCGGCGTCGTTCTGCCCGATGTAAGTTTCGATCTCGGCCGCGGCCCGCGTCCCGTCGCGCAAGGGCGCCCGGGCATGGGCGCGGCGGACGGCCAGCGCGAGACGGTCGACGAGGGCGTCGGAAAGGCCGCCCCGTTCCGCGATCCGGTCGAGCGTCGCGTTCTCGTCGAAGCGGCGCATGTGGCAGACCCATTCCACCGCTTCCCCCTCCCCGCCGATGGCGAGCCCGTGCGGCGTTCGCACGATCGGCAGGGCGCCGAGATAGATGCCGGGCGCGTTCTCCCGGTTGACCGCGATCTCAGCTTCGCAGGCCGCGCGCCGCTTCTCCAGCGTCGAGAGGTCCATGAACGGGAAACGGACGGCGCGCTTGACCTTGTAGACGTCGGGCCCGGCGAGAAAGACGACGGCGCCGGCGGTGTCGATGCGCCGAACCGGCCCGTCGAGGCCGTGCGTCGCGGGATCGGCGAGGAAGCGGAACGCCTCCTCCTGTCGCCCGTCGCCGGCGCCGGCGCCCGGCGCGGGGCCGCGATTGGTCACGGGGTTGCGCCTCCTTCGCTGGCGGCCGAACCCGCCATGCCCTATTGAAGTGCGCCTTTGCGGCGCCGGTTTGATCAGGGTCAATCCGCGGCGCGCCGGCTATGGCAAGGGCGGCGGACGCGTGGGGCGCGCGCCAAACTTGAGCGAGCGTGAACCGTTAAAGCCACTGTTAAAGGTCAACGTCACGGCTGACGATGGC
>CAIZGR010000556.1 GCA_903932535.1 uncultured Hyphomicrobiales bacterium
ATCCAATCCATCGGCCATCGAAGTTGGGCATGCGTCAATGATTAGGCGGACTGGTATGACACGATGAAGGGCGTGTTGCACGCGCTGAGCAACGCCCATCACTTGCGCGAGCTGAAGGCGCTCGTCGAAATCGCGAAGGAGGATTGGGCGCGCAAGATGCAGAGGCTGTTGCGCCGCGCCTGCCACGCGGCCAATCTCGTCCGGGAACGGGAGCTTCCTTTGAAGCCTCGCCTGATCGCCGCTTTCGAACGCCGCTCCGACGCGATCGTCGCCGAAGGGCTGGCCTTCCACGAGGCGCAGCCGCCGCTGCCGCGCGCCGCGCGGCGCCGGACATAACCTTTTGGCGCGGTTCTCGGCGCGCAGAGACGACACGCTGCGCTTCCGGCACGACCCGACCGTCCCGTTCACCAGCAACAAGGCCGAACGCGACGCCCGCATGATGAAGCTGCGCCAGAAAATCTCCGGCGGCTTCCGCTCCCTCGTAGGCGCGGCCCATCTCGCGACGATCCGCTCGTTCATTTCCACAGGCAAAAAGCAGGGCTGGAAAATCGTCGACGCCTTGACGTCCGATCTCCAAAGCGTCGCAAAATCCCTGCGCCTCGTGTGAACCTGCAAACGAACCTGGGCGGTTACGAAAAAAGGGGTCCATGCGTTGCGCCCATACCCTCAGGGTATCGCTGTCCGCTCAAATCGGTATTGGACGCGCATGCCTTGCGCCCATAACCCTCGCGCCAGACGAAAAGGGCGGAAAGGTTCATGGCCAAGGTCAAGTGCGCGCTCATCGGCTCCGGCAATATCGGGACCGATCTCATTTACAAGCTGAAGCGCAGCGACGTGCTGGAGCCGGTCTGGATGGTCGGGATCGATCCGGCCTCCGAGGGGCTCGCGCGGGCGCGCGACATGGGGCTGAAGACGACGGCCGAGGGGGTCGACGGGCTGGCGCCGCATGTGGCCGCGGACGGGGTCCAGATCGCCTTCGACGCCACCAGCGCCTACGTGCACGCCGAGAACAGCCGCAAGCTCAACGCGCTCGGCGTGATGATGGTCGATCTCACGCCTGCCGCCATCGGCCCCTTGTGCGTGCCGCCGGTCAACCTGCGCCAGCACACGGCGAAGCTCGAGATGAACGTCAACATGATCTCCTGCGCCGGGCAGGCGACGATCCCGATCGTCTACGCCGTGTCGCGCATCCAGCCGGTCGACTACGCCGAGATCGTCGCGAGCCTCGCCTCGAAGTCAGTCGGTCCCGGCACCCGCGCCAATCTCGACGAGTTCACCTATACGACCTCCAACGCCATCTGCGTCGTCGGCGGCGCGCGGACGGGCAAGGCGCTCGCGATCATCAATCCGGCCGAGCCGCCGATGATCATGCGCAACACGATCTATTGCCTGACGGACGACGAGCCGGACGCCGCGCGCATCGGCGAGTCGATCCGCGCCATGATCGGCGAGGTGCAAAAGTACGTGCCCGGCTACAAGCTGGTGAACGGGCCGATCTTCGACGGCAAGAGGGTCGCCGTGTTCCTCGAGGTCGCGGGCCTCGGCGACTATCTGCCGCGCTACGCCGGCAACCTCGACATCATGACCGCCGCCGCGACGCGCACGGCCGAAATGTTCGCCGAGGAGATCCTGTCCGGCGCGATCAGACCGCAAGCGACGGAGGCCGCGTGATGTCCGAGCACTACGTTCTCAATGGACGCAAGATCGTCCTGCACGACATGACGCTGCGCGACGGCATGCACGCCAAGCGCGAGCAGATCTCGGTCGACCAGATGGTCGCGATCGCGACCGCGCTCGACGACGCCGGCGTGCCGCTCCTGCAGGTGACGCATGGCGCGGGACTCGGCGGCAACTCCCTGCAGCACGGGCGCGCGCTTCACTCGAACGAGGACTACATCTCCGCCGTCGCCTCCCGGATGAAACAGGCGCGGGTTTCCGTGCTCCTCATTCCCGGCCTCGGCACGATGAAGGAGCTGCAGTCTGCCTACGACTGCGGCGCCCGCGCCGTTCACTGCGCCACCCACTGCACCGAGGCCGACACCGCGCCGCAACACATCGCCTACGCCCGCAAGCTCGGCATGGACACGGCCGGCTTCCTGATGATGGCGCATCTCAACTCGCCAAAGGGGATCGCCGAGCAGGGCAAGCTGATGGAGTCCTACGGCGCGAACGTCGTCTATGTGACGGATTCGGCCGGCTACATGCTGCCCGAGGACGTCAAGGCGCGCGTCGGCGCCTTGCGCGACGCGCTGAAGCCGGAGACCGAGATCGGCTTCCACGGCCATCACAATCTCGGGCTCGCGATCGCCAATTCGCAGACCGCCATCGAATTCGGCGCGACCCGAATCGACGCGTCGCTCGCGGGCCTCGGCGCCGGCGCCGGCAACGCGCCGCTCGAAGTGTTCGCCGCGGTCTGCGACCGGATGGGAATCGTCACCGGCGCCGACCTCTTCAAGCTCATGGACGCCGCCGAGGATCTGGTCCTGCCGATGATGGATCACCTCGTCCGCGTCGACCGCTCGTCGCTGACGCTCGGCTTCGCCGGCGTCTATTCGACCTTTCTGCTCCATGCCAAACGCGCCGCCGAGCGCTTCGGCGTGCCCGCGCGCGACATCCTAGTCGAGCTCGGCCGCAAGAAGATGATTGGCGGCCAGGAGGACATGATCGAGGACACCGCCATGACGATGGCGAAGGAACGCGGACTCGCTGTCGAGGAGCAGGCGACCGGTTAGGGCGGCCGGAGGCGCTGCATGATGGGCTGTGGTATCTGGTGTACGCTTCCGACGACCAAGGCGAGCGACTGCACGGCAAGTTCGCGATGCCGCTCCGCCCTGCCTGTGGGTGCAGCGATCACGTTCTGAAAGTCGGCTCATTTCGAGCCGACTTCCGGGACAGCGCCGTTTCCATCCAGTTCCGGCATTCCCGCAAGGCGCTCTGATACGTTTCGACGCCGGCGTTGAAGCGGCTTGCCGGCACGGCAAGCGAAACCGCGTGCGGCGGCAGGCCCTCGACCATGATCGCCGTTCCGATGGCGCAGACGCCCGGCGCGTGCTCCTCCCGGTCATAAGCAAATCCCGTCTGCCGGACGCTGGCGAGATCGGCGAGCAGATCCGGCATGGCTGTCTTCGTTGCCGCCGTGAGCCTGGCGGCCTTGCCGCCGATCAGCCTCACCACCTGCGCATCGCTCATGCACGCCAGAATTGCCTTCCCGTTCGCCATCGCGTGAAGCGGTCGCGGTCGATCGGCTATGGGAACGACGCGGAGCTCCTGGTCGGAGATGATGCGGTCGAGGAAGGCTACCTCGCGCCCGTGCCCCGTAGAGAGATCGACGCTTTCGCGCGTGTGTTCGAACAGGGCCTCCAGCCCCGGCCGAACCAATGCGGCAATATTGGACTGCGCGGCCGCCGCAAGGCGCCGCAATCCCCACCCCGGTCGCACGCCGCCTTCGCCGACTTCAACAAAGCCTTCCGTGGCGAGCGCCTCGACAATCCGCTGAACCGTCGAGCGTGGCAGGCTTGTCGCACGCGCCAGCGCCCCCAGACTCAAAGCCTCCGGGCCGAGCGCGCGCAGAACCGCCGCGGCTCGCGCGATCGCCTGAACGCCTCCACTCCTCCCGCTGGCCATTTCCATCGAATTTTGCCTTGCATGAGTGTACCGTAATACGGTACATCGCGTATCAGCATACGGGCAGTTGCGCAACATTGGGGCGCCGCCCAACGGCCCGAAAGGACACGACGATGCCGGATTTGACGCCGCTACATTTCGTAACGCTGCTCGGCAGCCTGCGCCACGGCTCCTACAGCGGGGCCATTGCGCGCGCATTGCCGGCACTGGCGCCGGAGGGCGTGAGCATCTCGCCGCTCGGTTCGGTGGGCGACCTGCCGCACTACGACGCCGATTTGCAGGCCCAGGGGTTTCCTGCCGCCGTCTTGGCGATGGCCGGCGAGATCGCCAGGGCGGACGGCGTGATCATCATTACACCTGAATACAATTACTCGGTTCCGGGGGTTCTGAAGAACGCTCTGGACTGGCTATCGCGTCTTCCGTCGCCGCCCTTCGTGGGCAAGCCCGTTGCGATCCAATCGTCTTCGCCCGGGCTCATCGGCGGCGCACGGGCTCAGTATCACCTGCGCCAAATCCTGGTGTTCCTCGATGTGTTTGTGTTGAACAAGCCGGAGGTGATGGTGGGCCAGGTCAGCAATAAGGTCGACGCTACGAGCCTGGAGTTGACCGATCAGGCGACGCGGGAGTTCATTGCTGGCCAGCTGAAGGCGTTTGCCGCCTTCGCCCGCCGCCGGTAGCGCTCGCCGGCGTGAAGTCAGACCTAGTCGCCCCGGCCATGCCGGGGAACGACGATGCTCGAAGAACACCATCGCGCATGGGGCACGATCGCGATATCGACCTCATGCTCCGGCTGAATAGCAAGGCTGAATGGGGATAGGACGGGCGCATCAAGCCGGACGCGCCGTCATATTCCCCGCTTCTCCGATGCAAGCCGTTATCACATCTATGGGCGCCAGCCCTGATCCCATTCGGGTTCGCCGCGAAACTTTTCGACGAGAAAATCCACCCGGACCCGCACCTTCGCCGCCAGATGCCGTCCCGCCGGATAGATCGAATAGATGCCGTTGGGCCGGTCCTCCTAACGGATGCTCCCCCATCTCGATTTGGGCCGGGGCCCGATAACGGGTTGACCTTGTTTCGCTTTTCGTCGTTGTGGGAGTTCTTGCCTTGTGGCTGCGCGGGCGGGGGCGAGGGGGAGCCCGTAGGGATGGCGACGGCGGCGGCTTCGAACAGGCGGCGCACGTCGTCTCGCGGCGTCGGGACCTGACTGTAGGAGGGTCGACCGCCGATGACCACCTCGATGAGACAGAGGCTGGCGAGCATGACCACGAGGGCGTGGCCGCGGGTGCGGTCTTCGTCGCGCAGGCAGACCGGCCGCCTCTCGAGCTGCACCGTCTTCGAGTCGCGGAACGCCCACTCCATCCGGACGAGGTCCTTGTAGCGGTCGTGCACGCTCTCTTTGGCGACGGCGGTCTTCGGCAGATCGGCGCGCAGCGCGTGAGCCACCGTCGAGGCGTGCGGCCTCGGCCAGGGCTGCCTCGTCCACCATGACGGCGACGCGCCGCTCCTCTTCCGCGACCGCGACGAGCTTGTCGAGGCCGAGCGTCCCGGACTTGGCTTTCAGCCTGGCGACCCGCGTCTTCGCCGCCGCTTTCGGATGCTCGTTCAGATGTGACCCGCTCCGCCTCGAACCGGGCGGCGGCCTTGCTCACCGGCGAGGAGAACGTCTTGACGTCGGAGGTGGCGCCCGGAAAAACCTCGATCGACAGCGGGCGACCGTCGGCGTTGGCGAGGAGGCCGATGACGATCTGGCGTCTGCCCGACTTGCGATCCCGGTTGGCGCCGAACACGGCGACGGCGTTGTGCTCGCCTTCCAGATACGTGTTGGTGACGTCGTAGAGGAAGACGTCGGGCGCCGAGCCCGCCTCTCTGCGGGCGAACAGCCGGCTCTCGATGCCGGCCTGATTGTCCGCCAGCCAATCGAGATTGCCGTAGAGGTCGTCCTCGTCGAACCCGGTCATGCCGAGCGCCGCGCCGACCGCATGGCCGCCCGCGAGCCGCACCGCCGGCAGGCGCAAACCCTGGTCGAGCACGCGCGCGACGACCTGCCACAGCGCCAGCTTGCCCTGCCGATCCGAGCCGAGGGCGGCGACGAGGCCGATCTCGTGCGCCAACTGCGACAGAACCCAAACCGCCCCGGCCGACGGCCCCTGCCTCAGCTCCGGCCCGCCCTCGACGGCGGAGGCGAGGATGCGAGGCAAATCGCCCTTGTGCTTCAGCGCCAGCCGGATCGCCTGCACCTCCTCCGGCTTGCAGTGGGCGAGATTGGCGAGCGTCCGATGCTTGACCTTGCCGTCCTCGCGATAGGTCTCGCGCAGCAGGTGGCGCTGGTAGTCCTTGCCGTTGAGGCGCGTGACCGAGCTGTCGACGAACATTATGGCTATGAGGATACGAGATATTAGTTCCCATAGCAAGCGGAATATCTACATTTTAGTGGCTACACAATTTGCCGCAAAGTCGCTGATAACCCGTTGCCTCACAACGATAAAACACCAAACGTCGCATCAACGGAGGGGGGAACATCCGCTAGAAACGGCAGTTCGCCTTTGG
>CAIZGR010000557.1 GCA_903932535.1 uncultured Hyphomicrobiales bacterium
ATCAGCGCCATCTCGGCGGAAGCGAGCGGGCGCGGCGAGTCCTTCACGTCCTCGACGCCCTTGATGAGAATCTGCCAAGCGCGGGTAAGCGCGCCCATCGTCAGCTTACCGGCGAAGCCGCGCCCGCGCGCGCGCTCGGCCTCGCCGATCGCGAGGTCCTCGGGCGTGTTCGGCGCGATCTTGAGCCGGGTCACGTAATGGCAGAACTCGGCGACCTCGATCAGCAGATCGGCCGGATCGCCCCCTGCCCGGTAGAGCGCGCGCACGAGGTCGAGCGCCTCGGCGATTTCGCCCTTCATCGTCCGCTCGAACAGGTCGACGATCTCGCCCCGGCCGGAAAGGCCGAGCATGTCGCGCACCGCGACCGCCGTGACCCCCTGCGGCCCGCCATAGGCGATGCCCTGGTCGAGCAGCGACAGCGCGTCGCGCACCGAGCCTTCGGCGACGCGCGCGATCAGCGCAAGCGCGTTCTCCTCGACCGCGACGCCCTCGGCGGCGCTGATCTTGGCGAGGTGCTGGACCATCAGGCCCGATTCGATCCGCTTCAGGTCGAAGCGGATGCAGCGCGACCGGACGGTGATCGGCACCTTCTCGATTTCGGTGGTGGCGAACAGGAACTTGACGTGCTCGGGCGGCTCCTCGAGCGTCTTCAGCAGGCCGTTGAAGGCCTGCTTCGACAGCATGTGCACTTCGTCGATGATGTACACCTTGGTGCGGGCGGAAACCGGCCGGTAACGCGCGTTCTCGATGATCTCGCGCACGTCGTCGATGCCGGTGTGGGAGGCGGCGTCCATCTCGATGACGTCGACATGGCGCGAATCCATGATCGCCTGGCAATGGACGCCGAGCTCGGGCATGTCGACGCTCGGCCGGTCGACCTTGCCGGGCAAGGCATAGTTGAACGCGCGGGCGAGAATACGCGCCGTCGTCGTCTTGCCGGTGCCGCGGACGCCGGTGAAGATGTAGGCCTGATGGATGCGGTTGGCGGCGAAGGAATTGGCGAGCGTCCGCACCATCGGCTCCTGGCCGATCAGGTCCTCGAAGCGCTGGGGGCGGTATTTGCGCGCGAGCACGCGGTAAGGCGTCGAGGCGACCGCGGGAGGGGCGGCGCTCGGAGGCTCGGCGGGAAACAGGGTGTCGGTCATCGCCCGTCTCGCTGGCCCCGCTCGAATCGATGGCTTCGCAGCATCCGCAGAACTCGGGGCGTGCGGCTTCGGCGGTCTTTCAGCTCATGGCGCCGGTGGGAGGTTGGACAAAGACCCGCCCTGTCTCGTTAGGGCTGCTTCCTTCCGGACCTGACCCGGTTGGCGAGCGGTACGTCCTTCGCCAACCTCCCGGCGCTTATGTGGACCAATGGCGCGACGGACGCAAGGGCGGAAGGCGGGAAAATGGGCGATCGGGGTCGTCTCCGCGCGCCTCTCTCCGTCGGCGGCGCGGGGGACGGCCGACGGCGCAACGTTTGACGCGCCGCGGCCGAAGCGCCATGGGTGTCGCCCATGACCGACGTCTCCATCCCCGCGGCCTTCGGCGCCGGCCTTCTTTCGTTCGTCAGCCCCTGCGTGCTGCCCCTGGCGGCGCCCTATCTCTGCTACCTCGCCGGCGCGAGCGTCGAGGCGCTGGTCGACGGCGGCGAAGCGAAAGCCCGGCGCGACATCCTCGTCACCGCCCTCTTGTTCGTCGCGGGCTTCACCACCGTGTTCGTCGCCTTCGGCGCGACCGCCTCGGCGCTCGGCGCGCTGTTCCGCCAATATAGCCACATCCTGTCGATCGCCGCCGGCATCGGCGTGATCGTGATGGGCCTGCACTTTCTCGGCGTGTTCCGGATCGCTGCGATGCTGCGCGAGGCGCGGGTGACGATCGACCGCCCGGCCGGCGCCTGGAGCGCCTATTTCATGGGCATGGCCTTCGCCTTGGGGTGGACGCCCTGCATCGGGCCGATCCTCGCCACCATCCTCGCCGTCGCCGGCAGCCGCGACACGGTCGCGGCCGGCGCGGGGCTCCTGGCCGTCTACAGCCTCGGCCTCGGCCTGCCCTTCCTCGCCGCCGCCGCCGCGATCGGCCCGTTCCTGCGCGCCTCGACCGCGTTCAAGAAGCGTTTCGGGGCGATCGAGAAGACGGTGGGGGTCCTCTTGGTCGGCACCGGCGTCCTGTTCCTCACCGGCGGCTTCCAGGCGATGTCGCTGTGGCTGATCGAGACCTTTCCGCAATTCGGGCAGGTGGGGTGAAGACGGCATAGGAAGGCGCGCTCAGCGAGACGCGCGTCCTTCGAAAACCGCGCCGCGCGGTCAGCGACCGCGCCTACAGCGCCTCCGGATCGCCCGCGACGACGAGGCCGAGCGCGTCGATCGCCGCGTTGCGCTCGTCTTCGACGCTCGCGAGCTGACGCTGCAATTGCTCGGTGCTGGCCTTGCTGCTGCCCATGAGCACGATCCCGCCGATCAGGAGCGCGAGCGCGGCGAGCGCCCGCGCGGGGGTGTCGACCACGAAGCCGAACAGCAACGCCAGCAGCATCGCCGGCCCGGCGACGGCTGCGACGCCCCCGGCTAACGCGAGCCTCCGGCTGCGGCCGATCGCCTCCCGAAGCTCCGCGATGCGAAGCTCCAGCGACTCGATCCGCGCGACGGGATGATCGTCCGTCTCGTCGACGAGGCTCATGGGTGTCCCCTTTCGACGCGCGCCGGAGGGCGATTCGGGGCGCCTATTGCGTGCGCATCGTGCGCATGTGCTCGGCCGACGCGCGGGCGCGGTCCCGGCTGACGTTGTTCCGCTTGCGCATCTCGCTGCGGTAGGAGCGGGTCGGATGATGGGCGTGATGGGGATGCGCCCCGGTCGCGGCCGTCTGGGCCGAGGCCGCGAATGGCGAAGCCGCGATCAGCGCGGCGAGCGATGCGGCGACGATGAACCTGACCATGAATCCCTCCCATAAGCGCGCCTGCCCGGCAGGCTCGCGCGGTTTTAACAAAAGAGTCGGGGCGGCGTCACGCCGCGGGCGGATCGGCGCGGCCGACCGCGTTCCACCCGTCTGAAGCTTCGCCGGCCGCCCCTGTCCGGCCGGCGTCACATCCGCGGTCCGGCCATCGTCCCATGGATGTGCGTCGGCTGGTTGAAGGTGGCGTGGACGTGGTTGTGCGTGCGACGATGGCCTCTGGCGTTGGCGTGCCCATGCCCTCTGAGCGTCAGCGTGCTCGGATGCATGGGGACCTTGTGGCCGCCCGAGGCCGCCGTATCGGCGGCGGCCGGTCCGGCGGCCGCGACGGCGGCCCCCAAGGCGAGGGCGAGGATCAGGGCGGATCGTGTCGGCAAAGTTCATCCTTTCCGGTTGCGTGTCGAAAGCGTCTCAACTCGACCTCAACAAAAACCCGCCGTTTCCGGCGGGTTTCTCTTGGCTGCGGGGCCGTCCGGGCCTCGCTCGAAGCACCTCGTGAGCGGCGCTTCGTTTATCACATCTGCTTGTAGGTAATCTTGCCGTCGTCGCCCTTCTTCCAGACGTACCAGACGAAGTCGACGGACTTGCGGTCGCCCTTCGTGTCGTAGGCGATGTCGCCGATGACCGTGTGGAAGGGCATGCCGGAGTGCATCACTTCCGCGACCTTCTTCGGATCGGTCGACTTGGCCTTCTCCGCCGCCTGCTTGATGATCTGGAGGCCGGCGTAGGAGTAGAGGGTATAGGCTTCGGGATCGAAGTTCTTGCCCTTGAACTCGGCGACCACTTCTTTCGCGTTCGGGTTGTGGCGCGGATCGGGGCCGAAGGTCATCAGCGTGCCCTCGACGCCGGGGCCGCCGATCTGGGCGAACTCGTTGTCGGTGATGCCGTCGCCGGAGATCATGACCGTCTTCATGCCCTGGTCGCGCATCTGGCGCAGGATCAGGCCGCCCTCGGTGTGCAGGCCGCCCCACATCATGTAGTCGGCGCCCGATTCCTTGACCTTCGAGACGATC
>CAIZGR010000558.1 GCA_903932535.1 uncultured Hyphomicrobiales bacterium
CCTTCAGGCGGCGATCGCGGACGCCCCAACCGGCCAAGATAATTGTCGGTGAACCGGCCAACTTAATTGTCGCCGCGCAGCGGCGATCCCGATCCCGGTGTCGCGCACGGCGACGCGCAGGCGGACAGCCTCCGCCGAACGCTCGAGCGCTTCGACCGAGACCGTCACCGTGCCCTCGAGGGTGAACTTGAGCGCGTTCCCCACCAGATTTATCAGCACTTGGCCCAGTCTGATCGGGTCGCCGAGCAAGGCGGGCAGACCGTCGGGCAGAGGCTCGACGGTGAGGGCGACGCCTTTGCCCTTCGCCAACGGTCCAAAGGTGTCTGCGACGTTCTCGACGACCTCGGCCAGCGTGAACGGGATCTCATTGAGCTCGAGCTGCCCCGCCTCGATCTTGGCGAGATCGAGGAGGTCGGTCAGGAGAACGAGCATGCTGCGCGCCGACGACTCGAGCGTCCGGACGTATCCGGCCTGCTCTTCGCCGCGCGCGCTGCGCGCGAGCAGCTCGGTCATGCCGACGATGGCGTTGAGGGGGGTGCGGATCTCGTGGCTCATGTTGGCGAGAAACTCGGACTTCGCCCGGTTGGCGGCGTCCGCCAGGGCTCTGGCGGCGTCCGCCTGAGCCTTGGCCTCCGCCAGCGCCTTCAGGGCTTCGGTCTGCTCGGTGACGTCGTAAGTGACGCCGACCATGCGCATCGGCTTCCCGTCCGGTTCGCAAATCGGCCGCGAGAAGCTTTTCAGGTAACGGACGGTCCCGTCCGGCCAGACGACCCGGAAATTCCGTTCCGCGACGCTCGCGCTTTCGACGGCGCCCTCGAAGACGCGCAGCGCGCGGGTCTGGTCCTCCGGATGCACCCTGGCGAGGTAGGCGGCGTACGGGCTCTCGAACTCGTCCTCGCGCACCCCGTAGAGGTCATACATCGCGCGGTCCCAGGACACGGTCCTGCTGGTGAGATCGTATTCCCACACGCCGATGACGCCGGCCGCGGCGGCGGTTTCGAGACGTTCCTTCGCCGCCCGAAGATCGCTTTCGATCGTCTTGTAGTTGGTGACGTCGAAACAGGTCACCAAAAGATGGCCGAGATCGAGCGGCAAGAAACGCAACTCGATCCAGCGCCCGTTGCTCAGCCTGTTCTCGACTTGACGCGCCTTTCGAACCTCCCCATGATGACGAAGGCGGTCCGTAAGCTCTTGCTCCAGCGTCGCGTCGCCGAAATCTCCGCGATTGTAGCAGAACCAGAATTGATCGATCAGCCGGAAGGGCTCGCCGTCGAGCAGATCTGCGGACAGTTCGAGAATGCGCCCATAACTCTCGTTCCGAAGCACGCAATGGAAATTCGCGTCGAACAGGGCTTGGCCATAGGGAGAGGCGTCGAGCACCGACTGTAGCAGTGTCCGGCTCTCGGCGAGCGCCTGTTCCGCGCGCTTGCGGGCGGTGACGATCGACGCGACCCCGCGATAGCCGGCGAAACGGCCATCCTCGGCGAAGACGGGGACGCCGCTCACCGAAATCCACTGACGCTCGCCCCGCTCGTCCACCTGGACGCGCTCGAAGTCCCGGAACGGCTCTCGCGCCCGAAGCTGTTCGAGTTGATTCGCTTTGTCCTGGTCCGAATTGAGCGATTCCCGAGCGAACACATCCGGCAGCGACAAACCCATCAATTCCCCGGCGGACAATCCGTTGAAGCTCTTGAAGCCCTCCGAAACGTAGGAGAAGTTCAGATTCTCATCGAGTTCCCAGAACCAGTCCGCCGTTCTTCTGGAGAAGTCGCGAAGCCGGCGCTGTTCCGCGTCGAGCAGCCTCTGCATCCGCATGCGCTCGCCGATGTCGCGCGAAGACGCGTACAAATAGCTCGCTCCGCCCAGCGTGACGCCCTTCATCCTGACCTCGACGTCGATGACGGACCCGTCCTTGCGGCGATGCCGCGTCTCGACCGCGACGACGCCGTCGCTGTGCGCCTGCCTGCGAACGGCCGCTCGAACCTCGCTCGCCGACCTGACGGCGTTGATGTCGGAGACGTTCAGCGTCTTGACCTCGTCGCGGCCGTAACCGTGCATGTCGGCGAACGACTGGCTGAACGCGACGACGGCGCCGTCGAGATCGTGGATGCAAACGCCGTCCACGCTGGTGTCGAACAGCGCCTCGAGGCGCTGTTCGTAGGCGAGCCGCTCCGAGATGTCCTGCCCCTGCGCGATGAAGTAATCGGCCTCTCCCGAGGCGGTTCGTGCGACCGACGCCTCCACCTGGAACGGAACCCGGCGCCCCTCCTTGTGCAGGAAGCGCCGTTCGAACCGCAGGGTTTTCACCGCGCCGGTTACGAGCGAACTCATGGCCGCGAGGTCGGGACGCCTCTCCTCCGGCGCGACCAGGCTCAGAATGTTCAGGCCGACCAACTCCTCGCGCCTGTAGCCGAGCGTATTGCAGAGCGCCGCGTTGATCTCGAGTATTCTTCCGTCCCGGGTGAAAAGGATCATCGCATAGGGCGCGGAGGCCATCGTGTCGCGGAACCTCTGCTCGCTCGCGACCAGGGCGCGGTTCTTGGTCTCGATTTCCGCGGTCCGGTCGGCGACGCGCTTTTCCAGCCGGCTGTTGTCCTCGCTCAGGAGCACGGCCGACGCATGCAGCCGGCGGCCGACCCACAGCGCAGCGATTGTCACCAGGAGCCAGAACAGGCCGAGATCGAACGCCAGCCGGCGCGAGGGCTGGTCGAGGTCGTCCTTCGGCTGTCCCACCACGACCAGAAATGGAGCGTGCTGAAGCTTCCGGTACGCCGAAATTCGTTGAATGCCGTCGACCGACGAAACCGACGTGTAAACGGCGTGGTCCTGTTCGGGATGCTCGCGCAGCAGCGCCTTCGCCGCGTCGGACAGACTGTTCACGCCCGTCGCCCCGCGGGCGCCGGAGTCCGCCGGATAGCGCGCAACCAGGACGCCCTCGTCGGTCCGGAGGGCGGCTGTGCCGCGGTCGACGTAATCGAGCGCCGAGAACAACTTCACGAAGGAGCCGATAGGAATAGCGACGCTCACATCGCCGAGGAAGTCGCCCTTGCGATCTTCGAGGCGCCGCGCCATGAGGATCACCCATTCGTCAGCGTACAGGGATTTTACCGGCCCCTCGAAAATCAGCCCCCGATCGCCCGCGGCCGCCCGCTTGAAATGCCGCCTTTCCGAAACTACCGCTGCATTCGGCGCCACCTGATATGCGCCGGCGCTCAAAACCGATTTTCCGTTCGAATCGGACACGAGGATTCGCACGGGAACCGGAAGGTCGGCGATCTCCTTTTTCATGTATACCCCGACTCATTGAGTGGGCGAAAAAAAAAGGGTTGCGTCGGGAGGGTTTTCGGATTCGGCTACGAACATGATTCGTGGGGGCTTTCTTTCGCTTCGCCAGCGCGCCGATCTGATGGCGCTGCTTCGCGAAGGCCATACCGAGCAGCGCCTGGCGCGGCGGGCC
>CAIZGR010000559.1 GCA_903932535.1 uncultured Hyphomicrobiales bacterium
GGACGCTACGACGAGCCGGAGCGGGTCAAGATCATCGACGCGCCCCAGGACCCGGCCGGGCCGGTCACGCCGCCCCACATCCTGTTCGTCATCGGCGGCCTCGCCGGCGGCCTCGCCCTCGGCGCCGGCCTCGCCACCGTCTTCGAGGTCCTCGATCCCACGCTGCGCCGCGTCAAGGACTTCGAGGAAGCCGCCGGACTCCCCGTCGTCGCCTTCATCCCCAGAATCGAGGCGGCCTAGCCGATCGCGCGGCGGCGGCGGGTTCGGGGAGGGCTACTTGGCGTCCCCCCCGGTCCGCCAAGCCTCGATCCGGCGGTAGATGGTCGAGGGGCTGACCTGAAGGGCCGCCGCGGCGCGGGGAATCGAGCCCCCGCAGGCCTCGATCGCGTCTTCGATCGCGGCCCGGATCACGCCTTCGAGCGGGCGAATGTCCGCGGCCGGCGGGGCTGTGTGGACCGGAGAGGGCGCCGCCGGCGCGGTCCGCGGCGCCGGAGGCGGCGGGGTCGCCGCCGAACCCCACAACGTTCGCGGCAGCATCTCCGCCATCACGGTCTCGCCGTCGTTCAGGACGACGACGGACCGAACCACGTTCTGGAGCTGGCGGACGTTGCCCGGCCAGGGGTAGGCGAGGATGACCGCCTCCGCCTCGGGCGAAAACCCCTTGAACCCCTTGCCGTCTTCCTTGGCGAAGACGTTGAGGAAGTTTCGCGCCAGCAGCAGGACGTCGCTGTCGCGCTCGCGCAAGGGAGGCAGCTCCAGAGGCACGACGTGGAGGCGGTAGAAAAGATCCTCCCGAAAGCGGCCGGCGAGCACTTCGGCCTGAGGGTCCCGATTGGTCGCGCAGACAATCCGCACGTCCGCGCGCCGCAAGCTGTCCTCGCCGACGCGCTGAACGGTCTTCTCCTGGAGAAAGCGCAGGAGCTTGGTCTGCAACGCGAGGTCCATCTCGGCGACCTCGTCGAGAAAGAGCGTTCCGCCGTCGGCCTGGAGGGCCGCGCCCTTGCGGTCGTTCAGCGCCCCGGTGAAGGCCCCCTTGGCGTGACCGAAGAGCTCGCTCTCCATCAGATCCTTAGGAATCGCCGCGCAATTGATGGCGACGAAAGGTCCGTCCCGGCGCTTGCTGAGCAGGTGCAAGGCCTCGGCGCACAGCTCTTTTCCGACCCCGGACTCCCCCGTGATGAAGACCGTCGCGTTGGTCGGAGCCGCGCTGCGCAGGATGCGGTAGACGACCTGCATCGCGATCGAGTTCCCGATGAATCGTCCCGGCGGCCCTTCGCCGGCCTGCTCGGCCACCTCCTCGAGACGATCGCTCAGCCGGCGATGCTCCAGGGCGTTCTTGACCGTCACGACCAGACGCTCTTTCGAGCACGGCTTGACGATGAAGTCGAAAGCGCCCTCCCGCATCGCCTCGACCGCGAGCTTCACCGAACCTTCGGCGGTAATCACGATCACGTCGGTGGGCGCGCCGAGGGCGCGGATCCGATGGAGAATCTCGAGGCCGTTCATATCCGGGAGGTGGACGTCGATCACCGCCACCGTCACCGCCTTGCGCTCGAGATAGGCCAGCGCTTCCCGGCCGCTGGCGACGCTGTGAATCGTGACCGGCTCGCGGCTCAGGAACGCGACATAGCTCGCCGCCAGGGCCGGTACGTCTTCGACGATGAGAACGGTCGCCTGATGAGCGTTCAAGTGCTGCGTCCCAATCCCATTCTCGCGGCCCGCGGCGCCCGGCCATGGCCGGCGTCGCGCCGCGTGTCGCGGCGCCCCCAAACGCGCCGCGCCCGCCATCGGAAGGATTACTTCGATCAGACCGAGCAAACAATCGCCGAGATCGAATAAGGCCTTCGGACCGGCCGCGGGCGAAACGCCGCGCGCAGGCGGTTCCTTGCGCGCAGGCGAACGGGCTGGTTTTGCAGAATGCAATTCTCAGAGCGCAATTCGCGGATTGCGATTCCCGAGCGTTCTCCGCCGCTCTCGATGCGCAGCCTGCTTGTGGGCGTCTCCAAAAAAGACAATTTCGTCACAGTCAACTTCTTGAATGGTTCCGCGAGCGAGAGCGCAACCGCCCGGCGCCGAAATTGCTTATCACTTCGCATTTGGCCGATGCGAGCGGGGTGATGAGGGGTCTAGCGTTGATCGGCGCCGAACGGGGCGCAGCCGACAGGAACCCTGTTCTTCGAGGGATGTCCGGCCTGCGCCCCGTCTCTGGCCCGCCGCCGAACCGTCGGCTCCGGGGCTTCTCCCGCGGCTGGCTTGTCCGGACGCTCGGCCTGCTCCTCGTCTTCTGCGCAACGGTCGCGCAGGCGGAGCCCGCGCAAGAACCTCGGGGCGAAGTCGTTCTCACCGCGACGGGGGCGATCCGCGCCGCGAGCGGCGCAATGGAATTCGATGTGGCCGCGCTGAAGGCGCTTCCATCCGTGTCTTTCGCGACGACGACGCCATGGACGAAGGGGGTGACCACGTTCAAAGGCGTCGAGCTCAAGGATTTCCTCACCGCGATCGGCGCCCGGGGACAGCGTCTTCACTGCGTCGCCATGGACGACTACGCCATTGACATCCCTGCCTCCGACGCTGTCGGCGGCGGCCCGATCCTGGCTTACCAGAGCGACGGCAAGCCGATGACGGCGCGCGACAAGGGTCCGCTCTGGATCGTCTATCCTTACGACGCGAAGGCTGAATATCGGAGCGCGGTCGTCTATTCCCAAAGCATTTGGCAACTTCGCCGCATCGACGTGGGAGACTAGTCCAATCCGTTCTCTCGGCGCCCTGCCATTTTTCCCGCGAGATCCCGTGACCGACCCTGTGCCGAGAAGGACGATCGTCGATTTCGTCTTCGCGTTTTTGATCGTGACCGCGGCGCTTCTCTTGCTGACGGCCGCTTGGCGGATCAGCAACAAGGTCGCCGAGTTGCAGAGCGCGGAGCAGGTCGACACACAGTGGTCGCTCGCTGAACTCGACGTCGAACTCCTTGCCCTGGACAACGCGATCGAAAGGGCGCGACTCGAGGGCCGCGACCGGCTGACCGAGGTCCGTTCACGTTTCGACGTCTTCTTCAGCAGGACCCGGATGACGGACGCCCTGACCGCTGCCGGAGGCCTCGCTTCGCCGGAGCTCGGCGAGGCGTTTTCCCGACTCCGAGAGGAGACCGAACGTCTGGCGGAGATCGTCGACACGACCGGCGACCTCGGGTCGCGGCTCGGCGACCTCGACGCCGAGCTCGTCAAGCTGCGCCCCCTCGTCAGGCAGATTGCTTTGTACGGGGTCAGAAAGATCGCTGCCGACGCCGACCGCGAGCGGCGTCAACTGGTCGCGCTCATGATACGGACTGCGGCCGTCGATGCGCTGCTGATCTGCGGTCTGGGGGCGACCCTCGTCGTCCTCTACCGCCAAATTCTGATTTCGCGCCGCCATGCCGAAGAATTGCAGAGGGGGAATGACCGCAACGCGAAAACGATCAAGGCGTCCCTGGATGCGATCATCGTCGCGGACTCGCAGGGCGTCATCCTCGATTTCAACCCGGCGGCCGCGGATATGTTCGGCTACGGCTGCGAGGAGGCGGTCGGCCAGCGCATGGACGCGCTCGTCGTTCCTCCCCATCTGCGCGCACGCTATCGAATCGGCATGGAAAGGTTCAGGCGTACGCGTGCCGGAAAGACGATCGGCGGCGGTCGCGCCGAGACGGCTGCGATGCGGTCGGACGGGAGCGAGTTCCCGGTCGAACTGTCGCTCGCGGTCGCAACCGGCGCCGGCGGACCGATCGTGATCGGCTTCGCGCGCGACATTTCGAAACGAATCGAGGCCGAGCGCGCCCTCGAGACCGCGCGGGACGAGGCGTTGGCCGCTTCGGAGGCCAAGTCCCGCTTCGTCGCCGTGATGAGTCACGAGATGCGGACACCGTTGAACGGCGTCGTCGGGACGCTCGACCTGTTGCGCGCGACGCCGCTTTCCCGCGCACAGGCGAACTTGGTCGAGACCGCGATGACGTCGGCCGAGATTCTCAACCAGCACGTCGACGACGTTCTCGACACGAGCCGCCTTCAGGCGAACATGCTGGACTTGATCCCCTCGGTCTTCGACTTCGCGGACCTCGTCGAGGAGGTTCAGCGCGTCACCGCCGCCGCGGCGCGGGCGCGCGGAAACCACGTGTCGATCGACGCGCCCCCTCCGCTCCCCGCATTTTACGCCGACCGCAAGCGCTTGCAGCAGGTCGTCATGAATTTGGTTGCGAACGCCATCAAGTTCACCCGCGACGGCGACATCCGCGTCGGCGCGCGCGCGACCGCGACAACGCCGGGCGTCGCGACGCTCGAGGTCTCGGTCTCCGACACCGGCATCGGCGTCCCGGAGGACAAACTCGAACGCATTTTCGAGGATTTCGTGACCCTCGACGCCTCCTACCACAGAACCGCCGCGGGGACCGGGCTCGGTCTGCCGATCTGCCGCAACATCGTTCAGTTGATGGGCGGCCAGATCGGCGTCGAGAGCAAGGCCGGTCACGGGAGCCGGTTCTGGTTCCGGGTTCCGCTGCCCGTTGCGGAAGCCTCGGAAAAGCCGGAACCGGCCGCGCCCGCGCCCGAAGCGACGGGCTTCGAGGTCTCGCCGAGGTCCATTCGGGTGCTCGTGGTCGAGGACATCGAGACCAATCGGATGGTCGTGAAGCAGATGCTTCAGGCCCACGGCTGCGAGGTGATGTTGGCCGTCGACGGCGAAGAGGGCGTGGCGCAGGCCGAGCAGGAAGTCTTCGACGTGATCCTTATGGACATCAGCATGCCGCGCGTCGACGGGGTCGAGGCGACGCGGCGCATCCGGAATTCCGCGACCGCCGGGTCGCGCGAGACGCCGATCTTCGCCCTGACAGCCCATGCGCTGCCGCATGAGCACGCGTCGTTCATCGCAGCGGGCATGCAGGGTTGCTTGGTGAAGCCGGTTCGATCGCATAAGATCAAAAGCCTCGTCGCCGAGATTCGGCGCGAATGCCTTTCGGAGGTCGGCGAAGTCCAGCCGTGATCGTTTGAGGCCGAGCGCGTCCTCCGCCGGACGGCGGGGCTTATTTCCTGGCGGGCTCGGGCGCGGAGGAGTCCGCGAGGCGCCGAGGCGAGAGACTGGACGCATATCCGGCTTATCGATATTTTTGGTCCGACCCGTTTTCCGCATCGCGGCCGGGCGCCGTCATCCAAAGGGGACCCGAGACCTTGCGCCGTCTTCTTCTCGCCGCCGGATTGCTCGGCGTCCTCGTCGCGCCGTCCCTCGCCGATCCGGCGATCACCACGGCGTCATCCAACATGCGCCGGGCCGCCAATCCCTATTCGGCGATCGTGCAGCACGTTCCCGCCAACGCTCAGATCGACATCCAGAGCTGCGGCGGCGGCTGGTGCTATGGCTCGTGGCGCAACCTCTACGGGTTCCTGCCGGCCTTCGCCGTCGCCCAGGGCGGCCCGCCGGCCTTCTCGCCGCCGCCGCCGGTCGTCTACGGCGCGCCTCCGCCGCCGTTCGTGGTCACAGCGCCGGTCGTCGTCGCGCCGCCGCCGGTTCACTATTGGGGCGGGCCCTACGCCGGCGTCGGCTGGGGCTGGCAGCGGTGGTAGCCGGACTCCCCTACCGTTGCGCCTCCCGCCGCCCTATATGAACGTGATCCCGATTTCCTCAGGAGACGAGCGCGTGAGCGACAGCCGCGAACCGGACAAGATTCCCGTCACCGTCCTCACCGGCTATCTCGGCGCCGGCAAGACGACGCTTCTCAACCGCATTCTCAGCGAGCCGCACGGCAAGCGCTACGCGGTGGTGGTCAACGAGTTCGGCGAGATCGGCATCGACAACGAGCTCGTCATCGGCGCCGACGAGGAAGTGTTCGAGATGAACAACGGCTGCATCTGCTGCACCGTGCGCGGAGACCTGATCCGCATCATCGAAGGGCTGATGCGGCGCAAGGGCAAGTTCGATGCGATCATCGTGGAGACGACGGGCCTCGCCGACCCCGCGCCGGTCGCGCAAACCTTTTTTGTCGACGAGGACGTGCAGAAGGCGGCGCGGCTCGACGCGGTCGTCACCGTCGCCGACGCCAAGTGGCTCGCCCACCGCCTGCGCGACGCGCCCGAGGCCAAGAACCAGATCGCTTTCGCCGACGTGATCGTCCTCAACAAGACGGATCTCGTCAGCGCCGCCGAGTTGCGCGAGGTCGAGGCGCGCATCCGCGGAATCAACCCCTACGCCACGCTTCATCGCGCGCAGAATTGCGACGTCGCGCTCGCCGACGTGCTCGAGCGGCGCGCCTTCGATCTCGACCGCATCCTCGACATCGAGCCGGACTTCCTCGTCGTCGAGGATCACGACCATGATCACGACCACGGCCACGATCACGCCCATAACGGGCTCAGGCATTTTCACGACGAGGACATGCAGTCGGTCTCGATCCGCCTCGACGGCGACGTCGACCCGGCCAGGTTCATGCCCTGGATCAACCGCCTCACCCAGGAGCAGGGTCTGAACATCCTGCGCTGCAAGGGCATCGTGGCGATGAAGAACGACCCCAAGCGCTTCGTCTTCCAGGGCGTCCACATGATGCTCGACGGCGACTCGCAGCGCGAATGGCGGGCGGACGAGAAGCGGGAATCCAAAGTTGTTTTCATCGGCCGCAACCTCCAGGAGGAGGACATCCGCAAGGGGTTCCTCGGGTGCGCGGCTTGACCGGGAAGCCAACATGACCCGCATGGCGAGCCCCGCCCATCCCGGGCAATTCATCCGGATGGAGATCATCGAGCCGTTGTCCTTGACCGTCACCGAGGCGGCCAAGGCGCTCGACGTCACCCGGCCGGCGTTGTCCGCCCTGCTCAATCAGCGATCGTCCCTGTCTCCGGAAATGGCGCTTCGGATCGAGAAAGCCTTCGGCGTCAAGATGGACACTTTGTTGCGCATGCAGACCGCCTATGAGATTGCCGAGGCGCGGCGGCATGAAAGCAAGATCAAGGTCCAACCGTTTGTCGCCCGCGCATGACGCCCTTTCCCGACAAGAGTTCCGGTTCCGCGCGTGACTGACAATCAAAACACCACCTCGCTTACCGAGCACGTGCTGGCCTTCGACGCCGGCGGGCAAATCGTCACGGGGGCGTTCCTGGGCGACGGGCCGGCGCTGGCGCTCGCCGACGGCGCCGTCCTCCTCGGCGAGCCGGAGGCGCAAAAGCGCGTCGCGACGAATCCCGACGCGGCGATCCTGTCGGCGGTTTCGGACGGAACGACGCTGCTCGCCGGCGGCGACGACGGACGGGTGGTCGCGGTCACGGCGGACGGCGAGGCGATCGAAATCGCCGACGAGCAGGGCCGCTGGATCGACGCGCTCGCGCTGCGCGGCCAGAACATCGCCTGGAGCGCCGGCAAGGCGGTCCGGGCGCGCGACGAGGCGGGCGCCGTCAGAACCTGGGCCGCGCCGTCGAGCGTGCGGGGGCTCGCGTTCCAGCCGAAGGGCTACCGGCTGGCGGCGACGCATTACAACGGCGCGACGCTCTGGTTCCCCAAGGTCGAGGGCGCGCCGCAGACGCTCGAGTGGAAAGGCGCGCATCTGGACGCGACCTTCTCGCCCGACGGCCGCTTCCTCGTGACCTCGATGCAGGAGAACGCGCTGCACGGCTGGCGGGTCGCCGACGCCCGCAACATGCGGATGACCGGCTACCCGGGCAAGACGCGCTCGCTCGCGTGGTCGCACGACGGCGCCTGGCTCGCGACCTCGGGCGCCGAGGCGTCGGTGGTGTGGCCGTTCAAGGACAAGGACGGGCCGATGGGCAAGGCGCCGCGCGAATGCGGCGTGCGCGAGGCGCGCGTGAAGAAGGTCGCCTTCCACCCGCGCGCGCTGGTGCTCGCTATCGGTTACGCCGACGGGCTCGTGCTGCTGTGCCGGCTTGCGGACGCCGCGGAAATTCTGGTCCGCCGCCCGGGCGGCGGCGCGGTCGCCGCGCTCGCCTGGAATTCGACCGGCGCGCGACTCCTCTTTGGCCTCGAGTCCGGCGAGGCTGGTCTTTTGAATCTGCCGGGCTGAAACCTTCAAGAAAGCTGGGGAGCTTTTTCATGTCTCTCGATCCGTCTCCGCTGCTCGCGCCGTTCCGTCTCGGCGATCTCGAGTTGAAGAACCGCGTCGTCATGGCGCCCTTGACCCGCAACCGCGCGACGCCCGGCGTCGACGCGCCCCATGCGCTTCACGTGCGGTACTACGTCCAGCGCGCGAGCGCCGGGCTCATCGTCACCGAGGGCTCGCAGGTCAGCCGCGAGGGGCAGGGCTATCTCTGGACCCCGGGCGTCTACAGCGAGGCCCAGGTCGCGGGCTGGCGCAAGGTGACGGACGCCGTCCACGAGGCCGGCGGCCATATCTTCATCCAGCTCTGGCACGTCGGGCGCGTGTCGCATGTCTCGCTGCAGGAGGGCGGCAAGGCGCCGGTCGCGCCCTCGGCGATCCTGGCCAAAACGAAAACCTTCATCGAGGGCGGCTTTGCCGACACGTCCATGCCCCGCGCGCTGGAGACGGACGAAGTCCGCCGGGTCGCCGCCGACTTCGGCCGCGCCGCGGCCAACGCCAAGGCGGCCGGCTTCGACGGCGTCGAGATCCACGGCGCCAACGGCTACCTCGTCGACCAGTTCCTGCGCGACGGCTCCAACAAGCGCGACGACGTCTACGGGGGATCGATCGAGAACCGCGCGCGTTTCGCCCTCGAGGTCGTCGACGAAGTCGCCAAGGCGTGGCCTTCTTCCCGGATCGGCATCCGCATCGCGCCGGTGAGCCCGGCCAACGACATCGCCGACTCCGACCCGCAGGCGCTGTTCGGCTATCTCGTCGGCAAGCTCGCCGAGCGGAAGATCGGCTACATCCATGTCGTCGAGGGCCAGACCCAGGGTCCGCGCGACTACGCCCCGTTCGACTACGGAGCGCTGAAGCGCGCCTTCTCGGGGGCCTACATCGCCAACAACAAC
>CAIZGR010000560.1 GCA_903932535.1 uncultured Hyphomicrobiales bacterium
CCGTGGCGAAGGCGCCTCCCCCTCCCGGCCCGGCCGCTGCGCCGCGGCCCGCGCGCAACATCGACACGCCCGAGCATATGGCGGCGATCGAGGCCGCGCTCGCGGAGCTTCGGCCACGCCTCAAGGCGGACGGCGGCGATTGCGAGCTGGTCCGGGTCGAAGGCGACGTCGTGCGCGTGCGTATGACCGGCGCGTGCTCGGGATGCCAGCTCGCCTCGATGACGGTGCTCGGCGTGCGCATGAAGATCATCGAAAAGCTCGGGTTCCCCGTCAAGGTCATTCCAGTCTGAGAGGCGGCGCCATGAGGCCGGTCTATCTCGACAACAACGCGACGACGCGGGTCGATCCCGCGGTCGTCGCGGCGATGCTGCCGTATTTCACCGAGCATTACGGCAACCCGTCGTCGGCGCACGCCTTCGGCGGCCCGAGCCGACAAGCGATGAAGGCGGCCCGGGAACAGGTCGCCGCGCTCGCCGGCGCAGGTTTCAGCGACGAAATCCTGTTCACCTCCGGCGGCACCGAGAGCGACAACACCGCGATCCGCGCAGGCCTCGCGGCGAACCCGGGCCGCGACGAGGTCGTCGTGTCCGCCGTCGAGCATCCCGCGGTCCTGGCGCTCGTAAGGCTGCTCGAGGGCGAAGGCCGGATCAAGGCCCATTTCATTCCGGTCCTGCCTTGCGGCTGTCTCGACCGCGAGCGCTATCGCGCGGCATTGTCGCCGCGGGTGGCCGTCGTCTCGATCATGTGGGCGAACAACGAGACCGGCGTCGTTTTTCCGGTCGAAGCCCTGGCCGAGGAAGCGAAGGCCGTCGGCGCCGTCTTTCACACGGATGCGGTTCAGGCCGCCGGACGCGAGCCGATCGAACTCGGGGGAAGCGCGATCGACCTCCTCTCGATGTCGGCCCACAAGCTTCACGGTCCCAAGGGCGTCGGGGCGCTCTATGTGCGCCGTGGTTTCAAACTCGCGCCGTTGATCGCCGGCGGCCGGCAGGAGCGCGCGCGCCGCGGCGGCACCGAGAACGTTCCGGGCGTCGTCGGCTTCGGCAAGGCGGCGGAAATCGCCGCGCCCCGCCTGCGCGGCGACGCCGCCCGCATGCGCGCCCTGCGCGACCGTCTCGAAAGCGGCCTCGTCGGCCGCATCCGCCACGCCGCCGTCCTGGGCGCGAGCGCAGAGCGCCTGCCCAACACCAGCGCGATCGTTTTCGCCGACGTCGAGGCGGAAGCGATTGCCGCCCTGCTGGCGCGCGAGGGAATCGCGGTCTCGACCGGCGCCGCCTGCTCGGCCGGCTCGCAGGCGCCCTCGCATGTGCTCGAGGCGATGGCTATTCCGATGGCGGCGAAGTTCGGCGCGGTGCGGTTCTCCCTGTCGCGCGACAGCGACGACGACGATATCGACCGGGCCTTGTCCGCCCTTCCCGACATCGTCGCCCGGCTTCGTGACCGCCCGGCGCGCGCTGCGACCGGCGAAACCGCGCTGCGCGAGGTCGCCTATGTTTGAGGCGGCGGCTTCTTCGCGGCCTTCGCGTCCGCGCGAAATCTGGCTCAACGACACGACGCTGCGCGACGGAGAGCAGACCCCGGGCGTCGCCTTCACGCTCGCCGAGAAAGTCGCGATCGCGCAGGCGCTCGCCGAGGCCGGCGTGCCCGAGCTGGAAGCCGGAACGCCGGCGATGGGCGAAGAGGAGGTCGAAGCGCTGCGCGCGATCGCGGGGCTCGGCCTCGGCGTTCGCGTGCTCGCTTGGTGCCGGATGGGCAAGGCCGACATCGACTCGGCGCGCCGCGCCGGCGTCGGGGCGGTCAACCTGTCGATCCCGGCGTCCGACCGGCTGCTCAGCGTAAAGCTCGGGCTCGACCGCGCCGAGGCGCTCGAGCGCGTGCGCCGCTGGGTGCCGACGGCGCTCGACGCCGGTTTCGAGGTCGCGGTCGGCGCGGAGGACGCCTCGCGCGCCGATCCGGATCATCTCCTGCGGCTGGCCGAGGCGGTGGCCGAAGCGGGCGCGTTCCGGCTGCGGCTCGCCGACACGGTCGGCGCGCTCGATCCGTTCCGGACCCACGATCTCGTCGCGCCGATCGTCCGGGCTTCGGATCTGGCGATTGAATTCCACGGTCACGATGACTTCGGGCTCGCGACCGCCAATACGCTCGCGGCGGTGCGGGCCGGCGCCACCCACGCCTCGGTGACGGTCGGGGGCCTCGGCGAGCGCGCCGGCAACGCCTGCCTCGCGGAGGTCGCGGCGGCGCTCGAAAGCCTCCACCGCGCCGCGACCGGCCTCGACCTCGAGCGCCTGCACGCGCTCGCCGACCGGGTCGCGCGCGCTTCCGGCCGCGCGGTTCCCGAGGGCAAGGCGATCATCGGGCGCGACGTGTTCGCGCACGAATCCGGCATTCACGTCGCAGGCCTGCTCGCCGATCCCGAAACCTATCGCGGCGCCGACCCGAAGCTGTTCGGCCGGCGCCACCGTATCGTCATCGGCAAGCATTCGGGCGCCAAGGCCCTCGCCTACGCGCTCGGCGAACGCGGCGTCGAGCTCGCCCCGCGCGCGACGGCGCGGCTCATCGCGCTCGTGCGGCGCAAGGCGACGCGGATGAAGCGCGCGCTGTCGATCGACGAAGTCGTTCGCCTGCACGAGGAAGCCTGCGCCGCCGCGACAGCGGACAGCGTCCGCCGACCCAACTGACACTCGAGAGGAGATCAACCCATGTCCTGTTCGCTCGACGACAAGCCGATCGACCCCACCGATATCGCCAAACGGCTGAAGAGCCTATCGTCGGCCGAGGACTTCTTCGCCGCGCTCGGCGTGACCTACGACGAGGCGGTGCTGCGCGTCGCCCGCCTGCACATCCTCAAGCGCATGGGCCAATATCTCGCGGGCGACGATCTCGAGGGTCTGCCGGATCTTGTCGCCGCGGCGCGCGCCAAGTCGGTGCTCCAGCGCGCCTATTCGGATTTCGAATCCTCTTCGCCGCTGGCGCAGCGGGTCTTCAAGGTGCTGAAGGAGCATGATCCGGAGCGGCCGGTTCCCCCGAAGACGGCTTTCGTCTCGCTCGACGAGATTGCGCCGCTTCCCCAGCGCTGACCCTGTCAGGGCGGCGAGACGCCGCCCTTCCGATTTCCTCTGCAAGAGCGGGC
>CAIZGR010000561.1 GCA_903932535.1 uncultured Hyphomicrobiales bacterium
GAGCCCTCCGGCCTGAGCGCGCGCAGCGCTTCGATCAGCGGGTTTGCCGGGAGATCGAAGAAGGGCGGCGGCGCCGCGTTCGCAACCAGCCCGCGCGCGCCGTCCGCGACGGCGCCGTTCGCCGCGACCGCCAGCGCGGCGACCGCGACCCAGAGCCCGAGCGGCCGAGGCCGCCGCAATCGATTGCCGAAACTCATGTTCCCCTTCCGCGCCGCGTTCCCAACGCCGCCCCCTATGCGGCGCCCGGAGGCCGTCGCCCGTGACCGGCGTAAACCCGCGTCTACCGTCACGCCGCGTCCCCGATCAAGTCGTCGCCGAGGCCGCAGTCCTTCATTTTGCGATACAGCGTCGAGCGCCCGATGCCGAGCTTGCGGGCGACCTGCGACATCTGCCCGCGGTAATGGGCGAGCGCGAAGCGGATCGATTCGGCTTCGATTTCCTCGAGCGTGCGCACGTCGCCATGGTCGTCGAGCAGCTTCAGGGCGTGCGGGTCGGGGCCGACGACGGCCGCCGGCCGGAACGGCTGCGCGTCCGGGTCGGCGGACACCGGCGGCGGGGCGGGCGGAATGCGCACGTCGAAGCCTTCGACCTGCGCCGCGATCTGCGGGAATTCCGCGGTCGTGAGCTCGTCGCCGTCGGCCAGCACCACCGCGCGGAACACGGCGTTCTCGAGCTGGCGGACGTTCCCCGGCCAGTCGTAGGTCGAGAGCAGCGCCATCGCCTCGGCCGATATGCCGCGGATGCGCTTGCCCTCCTCCGCGCAGAAGCGGGCGAGGAAGCGCCGCGCGAGATCGGGGACGTCGCAGGCGCGGGCGCGCAGCGGCGGAAGGGCGACGGGGAAGACGTTGAGGCGATAGAACAGATCCTCGCGGAAGCGGCCGGTCTTCACCAGCTCGATGAGGTTCTGGTTGGTCGCGGAAATGAGCCGGACGTCGACCTTGACCGGCCGCCGCGCCCCGACCGGATCGATCTCGCCCTCCTGGAGCGCGCGCAGCAGCTTGACCTGCGCCTCGAGCGAAAGCTCGCCGATCTCGTCGAGGAACAGGGTGCCGCCGTTCGCCTCGGCGAATTTGCCGGCATGCTTCTCGGTCGCGCCGGTGAAGGAGCCCTTCTCGTGTCCGAACAGGATCGATTCGACCAGCGTCTCGGGCAAGGCGCCGCAATTGACGGTGACGAACGCCTTGCCCCGCCGTTCCGAGCTGCCCTGGATCGCGCGCGCGAGCAACTCCTTGCCGACGCCAGACTCGCCTTCGATGAGCACGGGGATGTTGGATTTGGCCGCCCGTTCGGCGAGGCGCACCGTGCGCGCCATCGACTCGGCGCGGCTGACGATGTCGCGGAAGCCGAGCTCGCCGGCGTTGCGGCGGGTCGCCCGGCGCAGCTCGTCCTCGAGCGCGTCGACGCGCAGCGCGTTCTTGATCGACACCTGAAGGCGCTCGGCGCCGACCGGCTTGACGACGAAGTCGATCGCGCCCGCCCGCATCGCCGAGATGACCGCCTCGATCGAGCCGTGCGCGGTCTGCACGATCGCCGGCACGCCGAGGTCGCGCTGGCGCAGGCGCTGGAGCACGCCCATGCCGTCGAGATCGGGCATCACCAGATCGAGGATGACAAGATCGACCGGCGGACGGTCGTGGGCCTGAAGGCGCGCGAGCGCCGCCTCGCCGGATTCCACGGTTTCGACCTCGTAGCCGAACCGCCTCGTCATCGCCTCCAGCAGGCGGCGCTGGATGGGATCGTCGTCGACAACGAGGATGAGGGCGGCCATTGTGTTCCCGGGGAGGGCGGCGATCGTCGCGCCGCGCGTTGCGCCACCCTCGTTCATCACGGTAAACGCCATGTTAATGGCGTCCGGGGTCGACGCGGGCAATCCTCAAAAGCGCCGCTTTGTCCGTGCGAAGGATAGAGGCGCGACGATCGCCGGGTTGAACAGGTCTCGAAGATGAAAAAACTTTCCCAATCCGTTTACGCTGCGCTTGCGCAGGCCTCCGGCGCGGGCGATCTCGGCGCCCTGCCGCAGTGGCGTCTGGACGATCTCTACGAAAGCATGGACTCGCCGCGCTTCGCCGCCGATCTCGCCCGCGCGCAGGCCGAGGCCAGGGCGTTCGCCGGGCGCTGGCGCGGCCAGCTCGCCGCGATCGCGGCCTCCTCCGAGGCCGGGGAAAAGCTCGCCGAGGCGGTGAGCGGCTACGAGGCGTTGCAGGACCTGGCCGGCCGGGTCATGGCCTACGCGTCGCTCCTCTACGCCTCCGACACCAGCGACGGGACCCGGGCGAAATTCTACGGCGACGCGCAGGAGCGGGTGACGGCGCTCGCTGGCGACCTCCTGTTCTTCGAGCTCGAGCTCAACCGGCTCGACGACGCCGCGCTCGAAGCCGCGATGGCGGCGCCCGCGCTTCGTCACTACCGGCCGTGGCTCGACGACATTCGCAAGGAGAAGCCGCATCAGCTCCCCGACGCGATCGAGCAACTGTTCCTGGAGAAGTCCGTCCCCGGCGCCGCTTCGTGGAACCGCCTGTTCGACGACACCATGGCGTCGCTGCGGTTCGAGTTCGAAGGCGAGAGCCTGACGCTCGAGCCGCTGCTCGCGAAACTCCAGGACCCGGACGAGACGAAGCGCGAGACGGCGGCGAACGCGCTCGCCTCGACGCTCGGCCAGAACCTCCGGCTCTTCACCCTGATCACCAACGCGCTCGCCAAGGACAAGGAGATTTCCGACCGCTGGCGCAAGTTCGCCGACGTGGCGGACTCCCGCCATCTCGCCAACCGGGTCGAGCGCGAGGTGGTGGACGCGCTGGTCGCCGCCGTCACCGGCGCCTATCCGCGCCTGTCGCATCGCTATTATGCTCTGAAGGCGCGCTGGTTCGGCAAGGAGACGCTCGCGCACTGGGACCGCAACGCGCCGCTGCCGGACGCGCCGCCGCGCGTCTATTCCTGGGAGCGCGCGCGCGACACGGTGCTTTCGGCCTACGCCGGCTTTTCGCCGCGCATGGCCGACATTGCGCGCCGCTTCTTCGACGAAGGCTGGATCGACGCGCCGGTGCGGCCGGGCAAGGCGCCCGGCGCCTTCGCCCATCCGACCACGCCCTCGGCCCATCCTTATGTGCTGGTCAACTTCCTCGGCAAGCCGCGCGACGTGACCACGCTCGCCCACGAGCTCGGCCACGGCGTGCATCAGGTGCTGGCGGCCCCCAACGGCGCGCTGATGGCGCCGACGCCGCTGACGTTGGCCGAGACGGCCTCGGTGTTCGGCGAGATGCTGACCTTCCGCGCGATGCTCGCGGCCGTGACCGATCCGGCCGAGCGCAAGGCGATGCTGGCGGGCAAGGTCGAGGACATGCTCAACACCGTCGTCCGCCAGATCGCCTTCTACAAGTTCGAGCGCCTCGTCCACATCGAGCGGCGCAACGGCGAGCTCACGCCCGAGCGGATCGCCGCCTTCTGGATGCAGGTCCAGAGCGAGAGCCTCGGCCCGGCGATCGCGTTGAAGCCCGGCTACGAGACCTACTGGGGCTACATCGGCCACTTCATCCACTCGCCGTTCTACGTCTACGCCTACGCGTTCGGCGACTGCTTGGTGAACTCGCTCTACGGCGTCTACCAGAACGCCCGCGAGGGCTTCGCGGAGCGCTATCTCGCCATGCTCGCAGCCGGCGGCTCGAAGTCGTACGACGAACTGTTGCGGCCCTTCGGCCTCGACGCCAAGGACCCGGCGTTCTGGAGCATCGGGCTTGCGGTGATCGCGGGGCTGATCGACGAGCTCGAGGCGATGGGGTGATTTTTCGGAGTGGATTGTATACCCCGACTCATTGAGTGGGCGAAAAAAAGGGTTGCGTCGGGAGGGTTTTCGGATTCGGCTACGAACATGATTCGTGGGGGCTTTCTTTCGCTTCGCCAGCGCGCCGATCTGATGGCGCTGCTTCGCGAAGGCCATACCGAGCAGCGCCTGGCGCGGCGGGCC
>CAIZGR010000562.1 GCA_903932535.1 uncultured Hyphomicrobiales bacterium
CGACGACCGCGTCCGCGGCGAGGAGCGCCGGCCCCGAAGGGCCGGCGGCGAGCAATCCGAGGACGGCGTTGTCCTCGACCACCAGCCGCCGCGCTTCGTAGCCTTCGAGGATTTCGATCGAAGGCGTGGCCCGCGCCGCGACGAGAAGGGCGCGCATCACTTCGCGCCCGGCGCCGTCGCCGCCGCAATGGGCGACCCGCCGCCGGCCGTGGGCGGCCTCGAGGCCGAGGGCGAAGCCGCCGTCGCGCGTGCGGTCGAAGCGGACGCCGAGGCGCGCGAGCTTTTCGATCGCCGCGGGCGCGGCGCCGGCGAAGCGCTCGACGACGGCGCCGTCGCAGAGCCCGTCGCCGGCGGCGATCGTGTCGGCGGCATGGAACGCTGGCGAATCGTCCGGACCCAGCGCCGCCGCGAGGCCGCCCTGCGCCCAGAGCGTCGAGCCTTCCGCGCCGAGCGGCCCTCTCGAGATCACGACGACAGGGCGGGGCGCGAGCTCCAGCGCCGTCATCAGCCCCGCGATCCCGGCGCCGACGACGACCACGCGTCCGCTGAACGCCACAGGCCCGGCGGTCACAGCGCCAGCATCCGCTCGACGGCCCGCCGCGCCGGGGCGGCGACCGCCGGATCGATCGTCACCTCGCCCTCCATCGTCTCGAGCGCGTGGCGGATATTGGCGAGGGTGATCCGCTTCATGTGAGGACAGAGGGCGCACGGCCGGAGGAACTCGACGTTCGGAAACTGGACCGAGACGTTGTCGCTCATCGAGCATTCGGTCACGAGCGCGACGCGCTCCGGCCGCCGCGCGCCGACGAAGCCGATCATCTCGGCGGTGGAGCCCGCGAAGTCGGCCTCCGCCACGACTTCCGGCGCGCATTCGGGATGCGCGAGCACCACGGCGCCCGGATAGGCTTCGCGCAGCTCGCGGATGTCGCGCGCGGTGAACTGCTCGTGCACCTCGCAGCGCCCGCGCCACGCGACGATCTCGACTTTCGTCTGCGCGGCGACATTCCTGGCGAGGTATTCGTCCGGCGTCATGATCACCCGCGGCTGCCCAAGCGACTCGACCACCTTCAGCGCGTTGGCGGACGTGCAGCAGATGTCGGAGGCGGCCTTCACCGCGGCCGAGGTGTTGACATAGGTGACGACCGGCGCGCCGGGCCAGGCTTCCCGCAGGCCCGCGATGTCCTCGGGCGTGATCGACTCCGCCAGCGAGCAGCCGGCGCGCGCGTCGGGGATCAGCACCGTCTTCGCCGGATTGAGCAGCTTCGCCGTCTCGGCCATGAAATGGACGCCCGCCATGACGATGACGCGCGCGTCGCCGCTCGCGGCCTCTCGCGCCAGCGCCAAGCTGTCGCCGACCACGTCCGCGACGCAGTGGAAGATTTCCGGCGACTGGTAGTTGTGCGCGAGGATGATCGCTCCGCGCTCGCGCTTGAGCCGCAGGATCGCCTCGATGTCGGCCTCGAAGGCCGGCCATTCGATCGGCGGTATGACGCGGCTCACCCGGTCATAGAGGGCGCTGGCGGAAGGCGGGAGGTCCAGGACGGTCATCGCTTATACTCACGGTGAGCATATCTGTCATATACTTATCATGAGAATAAGGGTTGTCAAGCCCGCGCAAGCGGCAGCTTCGTCCCGGCCGCGGCGCGCTCCTCGCGTACGGCGGCGCGGAAGCGGTAGGTCTTCGCCGGACGCCCCCCCGTGTCGGACAGGGTTTCGCCGGTCTCCTCCACCAGTTGCTGCTGCTCGATGAGGCGGCGGAAGTTGGGCTTGTGCACGTTGAGCCCGGAGATCGCCTCCACGCAGCGCTGGAGCTGAAGCAGGGTGAAGGCGGGAGGCATCAGCTCGAAGACGACGGGATTGTATTTGATCTTGGCGCGCACGCGGGCGATTCCGGTGGCGAGAATCCGGCGATGGTCGCCGATCATCGGCGTTCCGAGCGCCGGCCCCTCGCCCTCGCCCGTCTTGCGGCGGGCTTCGGCGATGAGCCCGGCTTCGTAGAGCAGCTCGTAGCGCTGCAGGACGAACTCCTCGTTCCAGGGCCGCCCGTCGAGGCCGAAGGCGATGGCGGCGCGCCTGACCCGCATCGGCGCATCGGCGCCGCTTTCCGCCCAAAGCGCGAGTTGCGGCGCAATCTCCGTCGCGATCTGCGCAGGGGGGCCGGCGCGATGATCCTCCCAGGGGAAGTAGTCGTACCACGCGCGCCAGGCGGCTTGGGAAGCGGCCAGGCGCTCCTCGCGCGTCAGGGCGAGGTAGCTGATCGAAATGGCGCGCGCCCCGTTCGAAGGGATGCGCCGGTCCGAATCGGCGAAGGTATAGAGCTGCTCGAGATAGCCGAGCTTGTGCCCGGTCTGCCGCTCGACCCACGCCCGCAGGCCCGATTGCAGCGACCGGTGGTCGATCCCGAACGGACCCGAGGGCAGCGCGCGCCCGCCTTCGATCGTCAGGGCGAGCGGCGCGCCGTCGGCGACCGCCGCCAGCACGGCGATCAGCTCCACTTCGATCGGCTGGGTCGCCGCTCCGTCCGCGGCCTTCGGCTCATCCATCTCCCGCCCCGTCGCCGCTGGCCCGACCTCCTCGAAGCCGCCGCCTACAGGTTCCCAACGCTTCTCCTCTCCGGCCAAAAACGAACGAGAACCGTGTCGCGGGGGACATTTGCAATTGCTGGTGCCGTCCGGCCAGTCGGGGCCGCCCCGCGCGTGGGCGGTCCCGCGCGACCTCACCCGCCGATGTTGAAGCTCGCCAGCGCCGCCATGTTGACGATGTCCGAGTCCTTGGAAGCGAGCGAAACGATCTGGACCGACTTCTCGAGCCCGACGATCAGCGGCCCGAGGACCATCGCGCCGCCCAGCTCCTGCAACATCCGGGTCGAGATGGCGGCCGAGTGGAAACCGGGCATGACCAGCACGTTGGCGGTGTCCGTCAGGCGGCAGAACGGGTAGGCGGCCATCAGCTCCTTGTTCAGGGCGACGTCGGCGCCCATCTCGCCGTCGTACTCGAAATCGACCCGCCGGGAATCGAGAATGCGCACCGCCGCCTGCACCCGCTCGCCCTGCTCGCCGACAGGGTGTCCGAAGTTGGAGAACGCAAGCATGGCCACGCGCGGCTCGTAGCCCAGGCGACGCGCGACGCCCGCCGCCTCGATGGCGATGTCGGCGAGATGCTTGGCGTCCGGCGTCTCGGTGATGGCGGTGTCGGCGACCAGGATCGGACGCCCGTGCGAGACGATGATCGAGACGCCGGCCACCCGGTGCCCCGGTCTGTCGTCGATCACGCGCCGGACCTCTTCGAGCGCGATCGAGAAATTGCGGGTGACGCCCGTCACCATGGCGTCGGCGTCGCCCTCCGCGACCATGGCGGCTGCGAAGTGATTGCGGTCCTGATTGATGAGCCGCAGGCAGTCCCGGAGCAGGAAGCCCTTGCGCTGAAGCTTCTCGTAGAGGAGCTGGGCGTAGCGCGCGTTCCGCTGCGAAAGCCTCGCATTGTGAATCTCGATGCCCTTGTCGCCGAGGTCCAGCCCCGAGGCCTGCGCGACCTCACGCACACGACTTTCCCGTCCGACCAGGATCGCGGAGCCCAGGCCCTGGTTGACGAACGAATAGGCGGCGCGGATGACCTGCTCCTCCTCGCCCTCGGTGAAGACGACGCGCTTGGGCGTCCGCCGCACCCGGTCGATGATCCGCTGCATCACGCCGGCGATCGGGTCGCGCCGGGCGGAGAGCTGCGCCTTGTACGCGCCGAGGTCGACGATCGGCCGCCGGGCGACCCCGGACTCCATCGCAGCCTTCGCCACCGCGATCGGCACGACATGGATGAGGCGCGGGTCGAACGGGACGGGAATGATATACTCGCGCCCGAACCGCGGCCGAGAGCCGCTGTAGGCCGAGGCCACCTCGTCGGGCACGTCCTCCCGCGCGAGTTCGGCCAGCGCCCGCGTGGCGGCGACTTTCATCTCCATGTTGATGGTGCTCGCGCGCACGTCGAGCGCGCCGCGGAAGATGTAGGGAAAGCCGAGAACGTTGTTGACCTGGTTCGGATAGTCGGAGCGGCCGGTCGCCATGATCACGTCCTCGCGCACTTTGTGCGCCTCCTCGGGCGTGATCTCGGGATCGGGATTGGCCATGGCGAAGATGATCGGGTTCGGGGCCATCGTCTTGACCATCTCGGGCGTCAGCGCCCCTTTCGCCGACAGCCCGAAGAAGATGTCGGCGCCGGCCATCGCCTCTTCGAGGGTGCGCAGGGGCGTGTCGACGGCGTGCGCCGACTTCCATTGGTTCATGCCCGCCTGCCGGCCCCGGTAGACGACCCCCTTGGTGTCGCACAAGATGACGTTCTTGGCCTCGAAGCCCATCGCCTTGATGAGGTCGAGACAGGCGATGCCCGCCGCGCCCGCGCCGTTGCACACGAGCCGCGTCGCCTTGACGTCGCGGCCGGTGAGATGGATGGCGTTGATCATGCCGGCCGCGGCGATGATGGCGGTGCCGTGCTGGTCGTCGTGGAAGACCGGGATGTCCATCATCTCGCGCAGGCGCTCCTCGATGATGAAGCACTCGGGCGCCTTGATGTCCTCGAGATTGATGCCGCCGAACGACGGCCCCAGGTATCTGACTGCGTTGATGAATTCCTCTGGGTCCTCGGTGTCGACCTCGAGATCGATCGAATCGACGTCGGCGAAGCGCTTGAACAGCACCGCCTTCCCCTCCATCACCGGCTTGGCCGCCAGCGCCCCGAGGTTGCCCAGCCCCAGGATCGCGGTTCCGTTGGTGATGACCGCGACCATGTTGCCGCGCGCGGTGTAGTCGTAGACGGTCGACGGGTCGGCGGCGATGGCCCTGACCGGAACCGCGACGCCCGGCGAATAGGCGAGCGACAGATCGCGCTGGGTCGCCATCGGTTTGGTCGGCGTGATCTCGAGCTTGCCCGGCCGCCCGCGGGAATGGAATTGCAGCGCCTCCTGGTCGGTGATCGAGGAGCGTTTGGTCGGTCCGTCGGCCTTCGAAGGCATCGTGTCAGTTCCTAATCCGTTTTCTCGTGTTGCGCCGCGGGTGGCCGCGGCGCCCATGAAGACGTCGGCCCGGGCCTCGGGCCGCCGGGGCGATGGTCATGTTCGGCATGCTCCCCCGAGGCCGTCGACGCCGGGACAATCCAGATCTTGCGCTTGCCCCCGCGCGACCGCCCCGGCCGGCGGCGCATGCGCATTCGCGCCGGCTTTACGCGCATGCTGTGTCGTTGTCACCGTCCCTCGACAGCATCATGACCGTTTCCGCCCACGCCCGCCGCCGCTCCGCCGCTCCGGAGCCGGTTTCGAGCCTCTTCAAAGGCTTGCGCCGTCTTTTCCGGGCGTCTTCGCGGCCGCCGGCTGCGGCTTGCCGCCGCTTCGTCGAGGGCAAGCGCGCAGAAATGACTTCGTACCGGGAATTTCAAGGCCTCAGGCGCCAAAATCCTTCGGGCGGCGACTGCCGAGGCGTGTCACCGTTATCCTGAGCGCGCCGGGGGCGGATCGCCGGCCCGGCCTACAGGGCGCTTGCAACCATATAAAGACATGTTTATATGATTATGCACGTTCCCGAAATTTTTGGCGCCCGCAATGACCTCGTCCCTCGACCCGATCTTCGACACTGCCCTTGCCCACGCGCAGCCTGCCGCCGAAGCGCTGCGCGAGGCCGCGGAGCGGCGCGTCCTCGTGCTCGACGGCGCGATGGGCACGCAGATCCAGGGCCTCGGCTTCGACGAGACGCATTTCCGCGGCGAGCGCTTCGCCGGCTGCGAATGCCACCTCCAGGGCAACAACGACCTTCTGACCCTCACCCAGCCGCAGGCGATCGAGGACATCCATTTCGCCTACGCCATGGCCGGCGCCGACATCCTCGAAACCAACACCTTTTCCTCGACCTCGATCGCGCAAGCCGACTACGGCATGGAGGCCGTGGTCTATGAGCTCAACCGCGACGGCGCGCGCCTCGCGCGGCGCGCGGCGCTCAAGGCGGAGCGGGCGGACGGCAGGCGCCGCTTCGTCGCCGGGGCGCTCGGGCCGACCAACCGGACCGCCTCACTCTCCCCCGACGTCAACAACCCGGGCTATCGCGCCGTCACGTTCGACGACCTGCGCACGGCCTACGCCGAGCAGATCGGCGGCCTGATCGACGGCGGCGCGGACATCATCCTGATCGAGACGATCTTCGACACGCTGAACGCCAAGGCGGCGATCTTCGCCTGCGAGGAGGTCTTCGCCGAGCACGGCCTGCGGCTGCCGATCATGATCTCGGGCACGATCACCGACCGCTCCGGGCGCACGCTGTCGGGCCAGACGCCGACCGCGTTCTGGAACTCGGTCCGGCACGCCAAACCCTTCACCATCGGCCTCAATTGCGCGCTCGGCGCCAGCGCCATGCGCGAGCATCTCGAGGAGATCGCCAACGCCGCCGACACGTACGTCTGCGCCTATCCCAACGCCGGCCTGCCCAACGCCTTCGGCCAGTACGACGAAGGCCCGGAGGCGATGGCCGAGCAGGTCGGCGGCTTCGCCCGCGACGGCCTCGTCAACATCGTCGGCGGCTGCTGCGGCTCGACGCCCGGCCACATCCGCGCCATCGCCGAGGCGGTCCGCGGCGTGGCGCCGCGCCCGATTCCGGTCCTCCCGCCGCTCATGCGCCTCTAGTGCCTCGAGCCGTTCACGCTCGACCGCAACATCCCCATCGTCAATATCGGGGAGCGGGCGAACGTCACC
>CAIZGR010000563.1 GCA_903932535.1 uncultured Hyphomicrobiales bacterium
GGCCTGATTGAAGACGTCTGCGCCCCGGGCGCATGTCTCGCTCGAGAAGGCGTTGGCGAATCCGTCGCCTGTCCTCAGTGTGACGCGGCGATCCGGCATGGCGTGCGGCGCCTTCATGAGCTTGAGCCAGTGGCCGATGTAGGTCTCCGGCAGAATCGGCCGCCTGGCCGGCCCGCAGAGCATTCCGCCTTCGCAAGAGCCGCCGAAGTCAAAGATGCGCCGGATGGCGGAGTCGAGCGTCCCGAAATGGATGCAACTCCAGCGCGGCGTCTTCGGCGACACGTTGCTCTCGTACGTCTTTTCGTAGAGGGCGAAATAGACGAGCCCGTCGGCGGCGCGAAACGCCGCGGCGTGCTTGCCGACTGTGATTGTCGATCCCATTGTTATCTCCGTTCGCAGGGCAGGATCGCCCGCGTCGTCCGATCGCCTCGGGGGTGGCCGGACGGCGCTGACGCTTGCGCTTTCGACGACAGACGGTTTGAGGCGTGCGGCTTCGGTCTGCCGCTCTCGTAGGGCCTGCGCACCGGTGACTGTTGAAGCGGCCGACTCTGCGGGCAGGTCCCCAGACCCCAGCTTGGACCCGGAGCCGGATCCTTACTGGCTCACTCCGGCTCCGACGTCCCGTTCCCGATCAATTCCAGTCGGATTAAGTTATCGGGCGGCTGCCGGCTTCCGTGCGGCGAAGGCTTCCGCGACGGTCCGGGGCGCGGTGACCTCCTCGAAGCCGAAGGACGCGACGATGAAGACCTGGCCGCTGTCCTCGGGAACGATGATGTCGCCGACGCTCATCGACGTGTGCTCGAGGCCCTTCGAGCGGATCAGGCCGCGCGCCTCGCCCATGGGCGACCAGACCTCGCCCTGCATGGCGCGGTAGATGGCTTCGAGCGGGTTTGTTTGGGCGAACTCGTGGACGTCCTTCAGATGGACGTGGGTCGCCTCGAGGTTCTTCGGGTCCGGCCTTGCGCCGGAGATCCCTTCCCCGAACCATTCGGGACGCATGTACCAGATCGAGTATTTCACGTTGCGTCTCCTTGCTGATGTCCGTTTTGGTTGAGTCTTCGATCTCGATCGGCTTCCTCACTCCCCGCGAGCGCCGCGCCCTGGCCGGCGCGCAGAAGGCAGAGCGCCTCGCGGAACTCCGTCTTCGTCAGGGGCGTGTCGGCCTTGAAGTGCGGCGCGCCTTCGCGCCCAGGGCCGAAGTAGGCCCACCAGACCATGTCCTGTTTGTTCAGGATGGAGCAGGTCCGGTCGCTGTGGGGCTCGCCGAGCAGGAAGCCGTCATTGAGCATGATCGCCGGCGGCACGACCTCGCAGGCGTCCCAGAACTCTTCGTAGGCGATCTCGATCATCCGGAATTTTTGCATGGGCTCCCTCCGTTCCCGCCGGCGTCAGGCCTTCGCCCAGGCGAAGACCTGCAGTGGGCTCTCGATCGCGGGGTGTTCGGCGCCGTTGCAGATCGCGAGCAGGTGCTCGGCGTCGCTCAGGTTCTGGATGCCGTGGCAGAGCACGGCGTCGGCGCCGCCGACGTTGTCGTCCTGAAGGTAGATCGAGTAGGGCCATCCGGACGCGTCCCGGAGATGGGTCCCGTCGTCGCCCTCCGACCCGAGGCGGAAGCCTCGCTCGAACCGCGATCCGGGCGGCTTCATTACGGACATGAGGTGTTCTCCCTTCCGCGCTCGCGCGGGGTCAGCCGCGTCGCACGACGCCGCCGGCGATCTCGTCGCCGATGGTGGGCCTTGGGTCAGGCGGCCAGGGCTTCGGTCGGCGCGGAGGAGGGCTCGTCCTCGCTCGCCGGGTCGCGGTTCTCGGCATGGTCCGGGTGATGGGAGAGGATCCAGTCGGCGATCCGGCTCGCGACCGCCGCAGCGCGGAAGATTTCGCGCGTGTCGGATTTGAGAACCTTGATCCACGATTGAACGTAGCTTGCGTGGTTCGGAACGTCGCAAGGCAGATCGAGCGCGCTGCCGACGAAGTAGCTCGCCAATTCTGCGCGCAGCTCTTCGCGCGCATAGGCCGTATCTCCGAATCGGCCGGACAGATCGCGGTTGAGACGGTGCGGCGCCCCGCTCGCGTGCGCCAATTCATGAAGGATGGTCGCGGCCCATGCGGGCGGACTCGCGAATGCCTCGTCCGGCGGCATGCGAATATGGTCGCTCGAGGGGGCGTAGTACGCGCGGTCTCCGCCGATCTCGACCCTGACGCCGCTCGCCTTCACGATGAGATCGGCGTCGGCGATCCGCTCGGGCACGGGTCTCGCGGTTTTCGGCGCGCCGAGTTCTGGCACGCCGTCGATTTGCGAGGCGTGGAAGACCGTATAGGCGCGCAGGAGCGGGATCGTGCGCCGCTCGTCGCCGTCGCTTTGCAGGTCGCGGACCTCGAGCTTCTTGTAGAAGAACACGATCGCGCCCTTCTCACCCTTACGCACCTGCCAGCCGCGCTCGCCCGCCTGTCGATAGGTCATCCAGCGCGGATCGCCGGCGAAGGCGAGCGGCGAGAGGGCGAGCGCGAGCGCGTTGACGCCGCGGTATGAGCGTCCTGTGACGGGGTTCATCGGACTCATGGCGGCGGCGCACTTGCTCGGGTCCCACGGTTTGCGCCAGGGGGGCGTCCCCTCTTCGAGCCTGGCGATGACCGCGTCGGTCAGCTCCTGGTCGTGGTCGCGCCGGGCCGAGTCGTGTTTGAAGGCTCTCATGTCGGGCTTTCCTTTCTCGATGGTTCGATCGGAAACAGCCCCTCGCGCGTCGCATCCCGGCCGGCGCGGCAAGGGCGCGAAGCGCCCGGCCAGACCCTTGCCGCGGCGGACGGGATGCGATAGCCGGCGCCTCTCTTTCGCCCTCCCCTTCCCTCTTGCAGTGCTCTCTCTCGTCTTCGCCCGTGAGACCGGCCCGGCTCGCCGCAGGTCCGGTCATGTCGAGGCCCGGCGCGATTCAGGGCTTGATCGCGCGGGCGTAAGCCGACGAGCACGTCCGGGTGTTGGCGCGCAGCCGGAGCGCGCGAGCGAGCCAGTCAGAAGTCACGGGCCTCTGCGGACGCCTTCCCAGAACGAGGCGCGCCAGCGCGCCGTCTCCAGATGCTCGAGCAACGGCCTCTTGACCTGGTGCTCGGCCTCCGGGCCGGCGCTCCCCTGGATGCGCTCGTCGACGAAGAGAGCGCGCCGCCGGAGCCAGTCGCCGCCCTCGCCGCGGTAGCGGTTGTGGTTGATGGCGACGTTGCAGCTGTCGCTCGAATCGAACGGGAAGAGATGGGCCTTCGACTGCGCGCGCATCATGTGGATGCGAGGCCGGATGTAGGCGCCTTCGCTCTCGCGCTCCCAGCGGTCGATTGCGGCGAAGGCCTCGTCGATCCGGCGCGCCCACTTGCCGGTTCCGACCTTCCAGAATTCGCCGCTCGATCCGAAGCCGACGTAATTGAATGGGCTCTCGCAGAGGTGGATGAGGGTGTCGATGCTTTCGTGCATGTGCGAGATCGGCATCGCGCGCTCGTAGTCGAGCAGCGTCGTCATGATGAGGTCCCAATTCTCGGCCTCGGCGCCTTCGATGACGTCGGGGATCACGGCGATCGCCTGCGGGCAGCGGTCGAGAATGGCCTGCGCCCAGCGTTCGTAATCTTCGAGGTAGGCTTCGTCGCGGGCGTCGACGCCCCGCCTGTGCATGCCGAAGGCGCCGTTGTCGACGATGAGGATCTGGTCCTCTCCGACGAGGCGGATGGCGTCGTCGAGCTGCCCGTTCAGCTTGTCGCGCGTCCCGTAGGAGACGCAGAACGAGGCGCCGGCGAGCTGATCGAGCGCCGAGAGCGGATTGAGCGGAAGCCCGTAAACCGTGAGCTTGCGCATGTCGTGGCGGAAGAGGTCGAGCGTGGTGGTCCTTGTGCGCGGGGCCCTCCCGGCGGAATCGATTCTCGAGGTTCGCATTGGGCTGTCGTCCTCCTTGAACGAAAAACAGCCTTTTGCGCCTCGCATCCCGGCGGCCGCGGCAAGGGCGCGAAGCGCCCGGCCCGACCCTTGTCGCGGGCCTCCGGGATGCGATAGCCGGCGCGCTCGTTCTTGCCTCGAAATGCGGCCTGTCGGTTCTCGTCGATGCTCTTGCTTCGAGAGACTCGCCGGCGCGCCTGACCCCCGCTCGAGGCGTCAGTGGGAAGAGATCCGTTCCGCGCTCGCGGACCCGCGTCATGTAGGCGCTGAGCTCGGGGTCGAGGGCTGCTTTCTCTTCCATGCGCCGGAGCGAGTTCAGAACCGTGGTGTGGTCTCGGTCCCCGAAGAAGCGGCCGAC
>CAIZGR010000564.1 GCA_903932535.1 uncultured Hyphomicrobiales bacterium
GGGGGATCTCGTCGCGCGCTTCATGGCGCAGGCCGAGCACGCGCCCTCGTCCGAAGTGGCGGGTGTGTCGATGCGCAAGAGGCTGAACGTCTACACGATCGTGGTCCGGGGCCCGATCGAGCCCAAGTCGGAAAAGGCCGCGAGGAACAGCCTGCGCATCAGGCCGAACGCCAAGTCGCGCATCCCCGCCAGGCCAGACGACCCGGAGGCGATGAAGACCGCCTGCGCCCTCCACCTGCTGGATCTCAAACGGGAGCGCGCCGCATGTCTGTGAGGGCCACCTACGTCTACCGCGACGGCGAAATCATCGAGAAGTACAAGGCCCACCGCCTCTATGCGCGCGGCCCGCGCAACCACGAGCTCGCCGCCCCCTACGTCAACATCGACACGATCGACGCCCTGCAGAGCATGGTCGACGGTCGGGTGTTCGAGAGCAAGAGCCAGCTCCGTGAGCACTACAAGGCCCACGGCGTCCGCGAGATCGGCACCGACACGGCCGGCGCGCTGCGGGACGCGGAGGAGCACCGCCCCGCCAAGCCGGGCGTCACCACCGAAGAGATCGCCCAGGCGGTCGAGAAAGTGAAGCAGGGCTATAAACCCGCACCGCTGGCCACCATGGCCGAGCTCGACGCGGCCGAGCCCGACACGGGCGAATAGCCCACACCCACATCCAGATCTGTCGAGAGGCCCCTTCGTGGGGCCTTTCGTCGTTTAGGGCGCCCGACATCAACGGCGACCCGCAACCCCCAGTGAAAAATGGCTGACAATATCCTCGGCGGTGAGGACCGCTTCGGCTCGACCAACGACGACCTCGACTTCGAGACGGAAGCCCCAGCTCGCGAAGAAACCGTCGCCGACGCCATCCGTCGATCCGTCGACGAGCAGCGATCGGCCGAGCCCGCCGAGGTCCCGGAGCGCCGGGAGCGCAGCCGCAGCGAAGACGGCCGCTATGCGACCGAGCAGGAGCGCCGCGCAGCCGCTGTCGCGTCTGGCAAGCCCGTCGAGGCCGCCGCCGCCGAGAAGCCCGCCAGCGAGCCCGCCACGGCCGCCGCCGAGCCTCTGGTCATGCGTCCCCCGGTAGGCTGGAACGCCGCCGCGAAGGCTGAGTTCGCCAGGCTGCCGCCGGCAGTGCAGGAGAGCGTCGCCCGCCGCGAGGCCGAAGTGAATAATGGGTTCAAGGTCCTGCAGGAATACAAGGGCCTCGAGGAGTACACCCCGGCGATCAAGGCGTCGGGCCTGACCCACGCCGAGTTTACCAAGCGCGCCGTCGACTGGGAGAAGTCCCTGGTCAACAACGGGCTCGGGACCGCCAACCATGTCGTGGGCCTGGTCGCCCGCAACATGGGCATCCCGCCGGCCCAGGTCATCCGCATGATGATCGGCCAGGTGCAGCCCGGCCAGCAGCAGCAGCCGCAGCAGCAGCGCCAGGGCGCCCCCGCTCCCCAGCCTGTGAACATCCAGGCCGAGGTCAACAGACAAATCGCGCAGCGTGAGGCCGAGGGCAAGGTCGATGCCTTCCTCGCCGACCCCGCGAAC
>CAIZGR010000565.1 GCA_903932535.1 uncultured Hyphomicrobiales bacterium
GCCGCGCCGCGCCCTCGGCCCTTTTCCTGCTCGGCGCCGGGGAGAAGAGTCCCGGCCTGCACAATCCCGACTACGACTTTCCCGACGCCCTGATCGGGATCGGGGCGCGGGTTTTTCTGCGCGTGCTGCGGGACATCGCGGGTTGAGGGCGCCGCGCTGCAACATGCTATAGGAACTTTCGTGTCGCCGTGGTAGGCAGCCGCGCCATGCAGGCGGCGGGCGGGCCGCATACCCAAAAGGATCATGGCGATGGCGAACATGTCGGACGGCTTTCCCGAAGGACTTGCCTTCGACGACGTTCTCCTGCGGCCGGGCCACTCGACCGTCATGCCGAGCGGCGTCAACGTCGCGACGCGCCTCACCCGCACCATTTCCCTGAACCTGCCGATCGTCTCCTCGGCGATGGACACGGTCACCGAAGCGCGGCTCGCCATCGCCATGGCGCAGGCGGGCGGCATCGGCGTCATCCACCGCAACCTCGATCCCGCAGACCAGGCCGAAGAGGTGCGCAAGGTCAAGCGCTTCGAGAGCGGCATGGTCGTCGATCCGATCACCATCTTTCCCGACGCCACGCTCGCCGACGCGCTCTCGGTCATGCGGCGCGCCTCGATCTCCGGCATTCCCGTCGTCGAGCCCGGTCCGGACGGCAAGCCCGGCAGGCTCGTCGGCATTCTCACCAACCGCGACGTTCGCTTCGCCGACGATCCGCGCCAGCCGGTGACCGACCTCATGACCCGCAAGGTGATCACGGTCGGGGAGGGGGTGAAGCAGGACGAGGCGCGCCGGCTTCTCCACCAGCACCGGATCGAGAAGCTCGTCGTGGTCGACGAGTCCGGCCGCTGCGTCGGCCTGATCACGGTCAAGGACATCGAGAAGGCGACCGCCCATCCCAACGCCGCCAAGGATTTGGACGGGCGGCTGCGGGTCGCCGCCGCGACCACCGTCGGCGACAAGGGCTTCGCGCGCGCCGAGCTTCTGATGGCGGCCGGGGTCGACTGCCTCGTCGTGGACACGGCGCACGGCCATTCCGAGCAGGTGCTCGAGCAGGTCCGTCGCATCCAGCGCGCGACCAACAAGGTCGCGGTGATCGCCGGCAACGTCGCGACCCGCGAGGGGGCGCAGGCGCTGATCGACGCCGGGGCCGACGCGATCAAGGTCGGCATCGGGCCGGGGTCGATCTGCACGACCCGCATCGTGGCGGGCGTCGGCGTGCCGCAGCTCACCGCCGTGCTCGAATCGGCCGAAGCGGGCCGCGCAGCCGGCGTGCCGGTGATCGCCGACGGCGGCATCAAATATTCCGGCGACCTCGCCAAGGCGATCGCCGGCGGGGCGGACTGCGTGATGATCGGCTCGCTGCTCGCCGGCACCGACGAGAGCCCCGGAGAAGTGTTCCTCTACCAGGGGCGCTCCTACAAGAGCTATCGCGGCATGGGCTCGCTGGGCGCAATGGCGCAAGGATCGGCCGACCGCTATTTCCAGCAGGACGTGCGCGACCAGATGAAGCTCGTGCCCGAGGGCGTCGAGGGGCAGGTGCCCTATCGCGGGCCGGTCGGGGCGATCCTGCACCAGCTCTCGGGAGGCCTGCGCGCCGCCATGGGCTATGTCGGGGCGGCGACGATCCCGGAATTCCAGCGCAAGGCGCAGTTCATGAAGATCACTAACGCGGCCCTGCGCGAGAGCCACGTGCATGACGTGGCGATCACCCGCGAGAGCCCGAACTACCATCCGACGGGGGTGTAGGGCCGCGTCGCCGACAGCGTCCGGCCGCGCGCGGCGAGCGCGGCTACAATTGCCCCGGCCGTAGACTTGCAGCGGGAGAGAGCCATGGCGGGAATCCTCGAACGGCCTCGAACGCCCTTCAGCGCAAGCGCGCCGTCGCCTCGACGTCGGCGCCTACGACAAGATGGCCGAAGCCGGCATCCTGACCCGGGCGGATCGCGTCGAGCTGATCGAGGGGGACATCATCGACAGGGCGCCGATCGGCGCCGGGCACGCCGGCGCCGCCAATCGACTTGTCCGGGCTTTCGCGCGCGCGGCAGCGGACGGTTCCGTTCTCCTCATCGTCTAGACGCCGCCGCGTCTCGATCGGTACAACGAGCCCCAGCCGGACGCGATGCTCCTTCGCTCAAGGCAGGATGATTACAAAGCGGGCCACCCTTCCGACGCCGACGTTCTCCTGCTCGTCGCGGTCTCGGACAGTGCGCTCGCCTACGACCGCGACACGAAGCTCGGCCTCTATGCGCGCTTCGGCGTGCCGGAAGTCTGGATCGTCGACATTCCCGGCGGAGCCGTCGAGGTTCATCGGGAACCGAAGGCGGGCGCCTACGCGCGCCGGGACCGCCTCGCCGCCGGGCGGCTGAGCCCCGAGCGCATTCCCGACCTCGCCGTCGATGTCGCGTGGCTAGTGGCCTGACAGGAGATTTTCGGATTTGAGGGACGATCGAGGGATTTCAACGCGCTGAGCCCAAGATTCTGTTTTGCGGCGGGTGCCGGGACCCCTGTTTGAAACGTTTTCGCCGCATTCTCAGAGGGCGGCCAAGGGTGCACGGTATCCAACTATGGGACGCATGAGGCCTCAATCAATCCATACCCGCATTTATTCCCTCCCACCGTCTTTAGACGCGTAGCCGTTGAAGCAGCATTTTGGCATAATTGCGCGGCTATCTGCACATCTGTTCCGAAATACCCACATGTATAGAAGGCATCATGCGGACCGGGACATTTCCCATCATATTCAACTACACAAGCAATTTTCTTATAGGGCAGCGGTGCTCGCCAAAAAGGGGAGCGATCAGCTTCATCATTTCAATATTGCAAACAGTCGGGTTGGATCTGAATTCCCCGTATTTCTGTTCAATATTTTTCCACTGCTCTTTAGTCACCTTTCCTGTGGCATTAAGGCCGACGACCTTCAAGGCCGCTCCAGCTTCAAGAGACCCCTCATATGTTACGATTTCGCCAACTGAACTTGTATCACGACACCTGTGGTCAATTCTTTGGAATAATTCATCTTATAGTCTTGACTGGCTTTACTATCGCCGGATTTTTCGCTGTTAAGGTTCAAGGGGATGGCCACCGAGGATGGCCGATATATGAAAGACTCATTCAGAACCAAGCTTAGTTTGACGATCGCGCCTTTGGTCCATAAAAAAGACCAAATAACCGACGAAAAACTAGCCCACCGACACCGAAATTTGCCTCGCGTGTCATTTGGTGGTTGAAATTGAACACTGATTACTAGGGCTGTCAAGGCCGGATAGGACTGATTTTTCGCTGCCGCGCAATTCTGGCGAAAAAATGGGTCAACGCCGGCTAAGGCAACGCCCAAAAACACCTGAATCGGCCGTCCGGCATTCCGCCTTGAAAAACCTTCGGACGCGCCGACGAACTCGCACCGCTTATTTTTGGGCGTCGCCTAAGGCGGAGACCGCGCCTGGAGGAAGGCCCGTTTACCTGCCCAATTGCGCTGTTCGCAGTCTCGCTCCGCAACGTCCGCTTTACGTCGGGTCCGGCCGTCCCTTCTGTGAAAACTGCGGACGGTCGCAGAGCGCCTGTCGGCGCGGCGTGGATGGCCGGGCCAAGCCCGGCCATGACGGCATAGGGTTTACGAAAACCTGATCCTATCGCTTGTGAAAAATGGCTGCGCGAGGGTCGCCCATCGGCGATCGCGGTTTGCCTTGAAATCCCCACCCACGTCATGGCCGGGCTTGACCCGGCCATCCACGCCGGCGCCGAAGGCGCCTCACGCCCTCACCAGTTCAACTCGTCGAAGAGATTTCTCCATTCCAGGTGTTCCGTGTGAATGACCCTCGCCTTCCATGCGCGCGGCCAGTGCTTGATGTTGCTCTCGCGCTGGATGGTGGCGCGGATGTCGTCGGGAAACGCTCGCAAGACCAGACGTTTCAGCCCGCACCGGCGCGTAAGACCCTCGACGAGTCCCTCTCGATGTTCGCATGCGCGCCGGCCGAGATTCGCCATCACGGCGACAGTGAGCGTCCCGTTCCGACGGTTGGTCATGATGTAGACCCAGCCCCCGCGCACGGCCCCGTCGGCAGCGCCCGTTGGCGGCAAGGCAAAAAGGGGAGCCCTGCTTGCTGCTCAATTGAGGGCAACGAAGCTGCGGGGCGCAACATCCGCTCGACATCGCACCGCCCCCCATTCCGCCTCACTCCCGATCCGGCGCGATCGGCGTCTCGAACGCCTTCCACGCGTTTTCCAGTTGCGGGCTCATCGGAACGGCGAAGCGGTCGCCGTTTGGCAGGCGGCGGCGAAACCAGCGGTCGTAGAGCGGGTCGATTTCGTGTCCGACGACCAGCGCGCGAAAGGCGCGGTCGATCACCGCCTCCATCGGCTTGTCGTCATGGGCGTAGACGATCCCATAGGGTTCGTAGGACAAAAGCTCGCCGGCCACGGCGAATTTGTCCTGGGCCTTGTGTCGGGCGACGAGGCCGGCGAGCAGAATGTCGTCGGTGGCGAAGCCGTCGACCGCGCCTTCTTCCAGAAGCTTATAGCTCTGCTCGTGATCGGGCGATTCGACGAGCTTCACGCCGAGATGGAATTTTGCGTCCAGCGCCCGGATCGCGGCGGCGTTGGTGGTTCCGAGGGTGACGGCGATCGTCTTGCCCGCGAGACTCTTGAAGTCCGGCCACGGCGTCCCTTTGGGAACTAGGACTTTCGTGCCGGCGACGAAGATCAGCGGCGAGAAGGAGACCGCTTTGGCGCGCTCGAGGCTCGCGGTGGTGGAGCCGCATTCGAGGTCGACCGCGCCGTCTTCCACCGCGGCGAGGCGAGTCTCGGCGGTGACTTTCCGGTAGGCGATCGTCAGATCGTCCCGGCCGAGCCTCTCGGCCATCGCCTCGACGATCGCGTTGCACAAATCGAGGCTGTATCCGACCGGCCGCCCGGCCCGATCGAGGAAGGAGAACGGCGGGGCATCCTCGCGATAGCCGAGCCTCACTTCGCCCGAGCGGGCGACTTTCGCCAGGGTCCCGGTCAATCCCGCTTCGCCAGGAACGGGAGCGCCCGACTGCGCCAACGTGGGCTGCGCCCCGAGGCCCGCGACGACCGCCGCGGCCAGGGCGAACGCCCGGACGATTGTCATGCTCCGCCGAGCCATCGGGGTCACAACGCCGGCTGCGGTTCGTCGAGGAAGGCGTCGTCCGCTTCGCCCGGCTTCTCGTCGCCGAGCGCGCCCTCCCATTTCGCGACGACGGCGGTTGCGAGCGAGTTGCCGATGACGTTGGTCGCGGAACGGCCCATGTCGAGAAACTGGTCGACGCCCATGATCAGAAGCACGCCGGCCTCGGGAATGTGGAACTGGTTCAGGGTTGCGGCGATCACCACCAGCGAGGCGCGCGGAACGCCGGCCATGCCCTTGGACGTCAGCATCAGGATCAGCAGCATCAGCATCTGCGTGCCGAGGCCGAGCTCGATGTTGTAGGCCTGCGCGATGAACAGAGAGGCGAAGGTGCAGTACATCATCGAGCCGTCGAGGTTGAACGAATAGCCCATCGGAAGCACGAAGCTCGCGATATGATTCGGCGCGCCGAATTTCTCGAGGCCCTCCAGCGTCTTCGGATAGGCGGCCTCCGACGAGGCGGTGGAGAAGGCGAGCAGGATCGGGTTCCGGATCAGGCCGATCAGGCGGAATACGCGCGTCCCGAGAACGGCGAAGCCGGCCAGCAGCAGGAACAGCCAGAGAACGCCGAGCGACAGATAGAACCCGCCCATGAATTTGGCGAACACCAGCAGGATCGACAGGCCCTGCTTGGCGACGGTCGCGGCGATCGCGGCGAAGACCGCGAGCGGCGCGAAATTCATCACATAGCCGGTCACCACGAGCATGGTGTGGGCGACCTCGTCGATCCCTTGCGCGAGGATCTTGCCCTTGTCGCCGAGCGACGACAAAGCAACGCCGAAGAAGATGGAAAAGACCACGATTTGCAGAATTTCGTTCGCCGCCATCGCTTCGACGATGGAGCGGGGAACGAGATGCTCGACGAAATTCTGCAGCGACATCGCCGTCGTCTTGAGCCCTGTGGCGGCGGAGGTGTCGGGCAGGGGGATGTCGAGGTTTACGCCGGGGTGGAGGATGTGGACCATCACCAGTCCGATCAGCAGCGAGGCGAACGACGCCGCGACGAACCAGCCCATCGTCTTGAAGAATATCCGTCCGATCGAAGAAGATGCGCCCATGTGCGCGATGCCGACGACCAGCGTCGAGAACACCAGCGGCGCGATGATCATCTTGATCAGGCGGAGGAACAGCGTGGAGATCAGTTCCAGATAACTCGCGACGTCTTTCGCCGTCGCGGCGTCGGCATATACGAAAACGATATAGCCGGCGAGAATGCCGAGCGCCATCGCCCCGAGGATGATGTGGATCATATAATTTTTCACGGAACGGGTCCCCGGCCTTAATGCGCGCTTGCGGCGCCCTCCCGCAGCGCGCCCAGCGACAATACCGGGCATCCGCGTTCATGTCAGCCGTGTAAGCCCTCACTCCCGAAGCAAGCGGCGAGCCAGAGAGAAAGCGCGGTCCGTTGCTGAACCTTCAGCGGGCTTGCCGGAGTTGGCCTGTGCGTCGCCTGGGCGGCGCTCGACCTCGCCGGCAGCGGCCGTGCCCGGTCCTTCATGGTCTCGATCAGCCCCGCGATGTCGGTCGAGACGGTCGCGGTGCGGGTATCGATGCGGCCGTGATCGGCCGCAGGGCGGCAAGGGCGACCGCGCGCGTCGGACATCCCGCCGCCATTGGCGTTTGCGTGCGTTTGTCCGTGCTCTATGAGACCCCGTGAGGGGTCGTAGGGAAGCCCGGGGCGGCAGGCGCCCGGGATTCCGGCGCCGGCGCGCGGTTAGGGTTCTCAGATGCGCTTTCTCGTGACAGGGACCGCAGGATTCATCGGCTTTCACCTCGCCCGCCGGCTGATCGCGGACGGCGGCGCGGTGCTCGGTATCGACGGGATGACCCCCTACTATGACGTGAGGCTCAAGGAGGCGCGGCACGCGGATCTGGCGAAATCAAGCGCCTTCCGGGCCGAAATCGCGCAGATCCAGGACGACGCGCGGCTTCGCGAGGCGATCGGGGCCTTCGAGCCCGACGTCATCGTGCATCTCGCCGCGCAGGCCGGCGTGCGCTACAGCCTGGAAAATCCGCGCGCCTACGTCGACGCCAATCTGGTGGGCGCGTACAACGTCATGGAAGCGGCGAAAGCGGCCGGCGTCTCCCATTTCCTGATCGCCTCGACCAGTTCCGTCTACGGGGCGAACGCCGCGACGCCGTTCCGGGAAACCGACCGGGCCGATCATCCGCTCACCCTCTACGCCGCGACCAAGAAGGCGACGGAGGACATGGCGCACGCTTACGCGCATCTGTGGAAAATCCCGACCACGGCGTTCCGCTTCTTCACCGTCTACGGGCCCTGGGGCCGGCCGGACATGGCGCTGTTCAAATTCGTCGAGGCGACGCTGGCGGGCGAGCCGATCGACGTCTACGGCGCCGGCCAGATGAAGCGCGACTTCACCTATATCGACGATCTGGTCGAGGCGGTCGTTCGCCTGATCGCCAAGCCCCCTCGCGAAGGCGAGCCGGCGGGCGCGCACGACTCTTTGTCCCCTTCTGCGCCCTATCGCGTCGTCAATGTCGGCGGCGGGCAGCCGGTCGGGCTCTTGGACTTCATCGACGCCGTCGAACGCGCCCTGGGCGTCCCCATCGCGCGTCGCATGGTCGAGATGCAGAAAGGCGACGTGCCCGTGACCTGGGCCTCGCCGGACCTTCTGCGCGCGCTGATCGGCTACGCGCCCGAGACGCCCGTGGAGCAGGGCGTGAAAGCCTTCGTCGATTGGTATCGCGGATATTATCGGGTTCCGGGCGGCGCGTGAGGCGCCCACGCGCGGCGCTGGAACCGGTGAGCCTTTCGTTCAGGGATGGGAGGCGGCGCCATTCTCATCCCGAAGGCGGGCGGCGGGCGCTACCTTCGCGCTGTCGGATGCGGTAGAAAAACACCTCCTCGACAACGCCCACTGCGAGACGCCTATGCGACGCCTGCTTAAATTTCTCCACACGATGGGGGCGATCGGGTTCATGGGCGCCGCTGCGTCCCTGATCGTGCTGCTGCGCTTTTCCCCGCCCCCGGCTTCGATCGCCGGATACGCGCTCATCCACCAGGCGATGGCGGGGGTCGCGCTGTGGGTGCTGTTCCCCTCGTACGTGCTGACCCTGATCCCCGGCCTGTTGTCGCTGGCGGTGACGCGCGCCTTCCACGACGCCGGCTGGGTCTGGGTGAAGGCGGCGACCGGCGTTCTGATCTTCATGGGCGGCCTGCACGCGCTCGCCCCGATTCAGGACGAGGCCGCGCAGAGCGCCGCCGCGCTCGCGGGCCAAATGGACCCCGCGGCGATCGACGACTCCGCGGGGGGCGAGGAAGGGACGCTCTGGATGCTGCTGGCGGTTTCGACCGCCAATGTCGTGCTCGGCGTCTGGCGCCCGCGCCTCACCCGGCTGCCCAGCCGGAGGTCGCGTCAGCGCGCCGGCGACGGCGAAAAGGCGGTCGCGGGCGAGGCGTCGTAACGAGGCCGATCCCCTCCGAGGGCCTGCGCGCGAGCCGCGTTCAGCGCGCGGCGCCGGCGGCAGGCATGGAGGGCAGGGCGTCGTCGCGGGCATGCACCACGGCGACGCTGTCCGCGTAGAGACGCCGCCAGCCCGGCGTGCGATCGAGGACCGCGACGATCCGGTCGTCGGGAGCTTAGATCGTCCAGGCGATGCGATAGCGCGCGAGCGATGCGAAGCCCGGCGATGACGAGCGCGCCGGCGAGCGCCGTGCGGGCGACCGGCCGAACGCCGGCGGGGGCGCCAGCGCCTATCGCCTCGGCGATCGGCCGCGCCAGCAGCATCGGCGCGATGAGGCCGAGGAGCTGCATGTGGCGCACGTGCGCCAACGCCATGGCGACGAGCGCGAGGAGGAGCGCGACGCTAATCCGCGGCGCTTGCATCGGCCGGGAAAGCGCGAAGTGCAAAAGCTCCATCAGCGCCACCTCCATCGTGTTGAAGCGGCCGAAGTCCTGCGGGCCCCATTCGCCGATCCGCGCCAGATGCTCGACTCGCATCAGCCGGAACGGGAAGAGAAGCGCCTCCACACCATAGGGCTTGACGAGCGCGGCCGCGACGACAGCGCAGGCGAACAGAGCCCAGCCGCGCAAGGCGGAGAGGCGCTCGCCCGGGCGCGCCTCGGCGAGCGCCTCGAGCGCGAAGGACGTGATCAGCGCCAAGCCGAAAACGAAACTGCCGTGCAGGTTCGACCAGACGGTCATGAGCAGCGCGAGGAGGAGCGGCGGCGGCGCGTCGCGGTCGCGCGCCGCGAGGAGCCCGGCGGTCCAGACGGCGGCGACCGGCAGCGCGAGCAGATGCGGGCGCGCGAGCAACTGGGGCGCCCAAAGGGCTTCGCCGAACAAGAGGACGACGGCGAGCGCCAGGCCGGACAGATCGCGCGCGACCCTCGGCCCATGATCAGCGCCGCGGAGCCGGCGGCGAAGGCCGTCAGAAGGACGACGCCGCTCCAGCCTGTGGCGCGGAAGGCGAGGGTGAAGAAAATCTCGGACAGCCACTCGTGCGCCGTCCACGGCGCGCCGGCCATGGAATGGCTGAACGGATCGACGCGCGGCACGTCGCCGTGGGCGAGAATCCAAGAGCCCGTCGCCACATGCGACCAAGTGTCACCGTCGTTGAGCACCTCCGGCCGGGACGCCGCGATGGCGAACGCCGCGAGCGCGAGGAACGCGACCATGAGTGCGGAAACGCGGGCGCTGCAACGCTCGGCGTTCGCGCCGCGGCTGTCGCTGTCAGGGATCATGCGCGCAATCGCGGCGCAGGCGTACCGCGGGCGCCCGCTTGCCCTGCAACCTCACTCCGGCCCACAATGTCGTATGTCGACGCCGTCACTGTCGCTGCCCGTTATTGTCGCGGTCACGTTCTTCGTCGCCGGCGTCGTCAAGGGCGTGACCGGCATGGGCCTGCCGACCGTCGCGATGGGCGCGCTCGGCGCCCTGCTTTCGCCGCTGACCGCCGCGGGCCTCCTGATCGTCCCGGCCTTCGTCACCAACGTCTGGCAGCTCGTCTCCGGCCCGAGCTTCGCCCCGCTTCTGCGGCGGCTGTGGCCGATGATGGCGGCGGTGGTCGCGGGAACCTTCGGCGGCGCGTCGCTGCTGACCGGCGGGAATGTCCGGCTCGGGACCTCGGCGCTCGGCGCGGCGCTCGCGGCTTACGCGAGCTTTTCGCTGGCCGCCCGGCCGCCGAGCGTCTCCGCGAGGCTCGAGCCGTGGCTGGGGCCGGTGGTCGGGGGCGCGACCGGGCTGGTCACGGGCGGCACGGGCGTCTTCGTGCTTCCGGCCGTGCCGTATCTTCAGGCGCTCGGCCTCGGCAAGGACGACCTCGTTCAGGCGCTCGGCCTGTCGTTCACCGTCTCCACCGTCGCGCTCGCTGCGGCGCTCGCCGCGCGGGGCGCCTTACGTCTCGACAATCTGGCGTTGTCGTCGCTGGCGGTCGTCCCGGCGCTTCTGGGCATGGGGGCGGGGCAGGCCGTTCGCGCTCGGGTGAGCGCCGAGACCTTCCGTCGCTGGTTCCTGATCGCGCTCCTCATCTTCGGCGCCGAGATGGCGTCGAGGCCGCTTTTCATGGGGTAGGGGGGCCGTGCGACCGTTGGTGCGGAACTTTCGTCCTGCTGCGTCCAATCGGGTCGCAGAAGGCCACGAGATTCGGATTCGTGGGCTCAAGCCTGTGCAATCGCTCGGACGCGCTCCAAAACGCCGAGCGCAGGGGACTCTACCGCGCATCCAACCCGTACAGAGAATGCAGCGTCCGCACCGCAAGCTCGGTGTAGGGCTCGTCGATCAGCATCGAGAACTTGATCTCGGACGTGGTGATCGCGCGGATGTTGACGCCCTTGGCGGCCAGCGCCTGGAAGGCGCGCGCGGCGACGCCGGAATGGGAGCGCATGCCGACGCCGATGGCGGAGATCTTCACCACCTCTTCGGTGCCGTTGAGCCGTGCGTAGCCGATCGCTTCGCGCCGCGACTCGATGATCTTTTTGGCGCGCTCGAAATCGGCGCCCGAGACGGTGAAGGTGATGTCGGTCGTCGCGGCGTCCTCCGACACGACCTGGATGATCATGTCGACGTTGATGTTGGCTTCCGCCAGCGGCCCGAAGATCGCCGCCGCGACGCCGGGCTTGTCGGCGACCTCACGCAGGGTGATCTGCGCCTCGTCGCGCGAGAAGGCGATGCCGGTGACGATCTGCTGCTCCACAATATCCTCCTCGTCGCATATGAGCGTGCCAAGCTTGGGATCGGCCGGATCGTCGAAGGACGAGCGCACGTAGAGCTTGACCTTGTGCACCATGGCCACCTCGACCGAGCGCACTTGCAGAACCTTGGCGCCGAGCGACGCCATCTCGAGCATTTCCTCGAACGAGATTTTATCGAGCCGGCGCGCCTTCGGCACGATGCGCGGATCGGTGGTGTAGACGCCGTCGACGTCGGTGTAGATGTCGCAGCGGTCTGCCCGGATCGCGGCGGCGAGCGCCACGGCCGACGTGTCCGAGCCTCCGCGCCCGAGCGTCGTCACCCGGTTCGAGGGCGCGTGCAGACCCTGGAAACCCGCCACGATCGCGATCTCGCCGGCTTCGAGCCGGTCGACCAGCGCCGCGCCGTCGATCTTGGCGATTCGGGCGCTGCCGTGCGCGTCGTCGGTCAGGATCGGGATCTGCCACCCGGCCCACGAGCGCGACTGGAGGCCCATGTCCCGGAGCACGAGCGCGAGCAGGCCGGCGGTGACGAGCTCGCCCGAGGCGACGATCGCGTCGTATTCGGCGGTGTCGAAATGCGAGCCCGCCTCCTTGCACCAAGCGACGAGCTCGTTGGTCTTGCCGGCCATGGCGGAAACGACCACCGCCACCTCGTGCCCTGCGTCCACCTCCCGCTTCACATGGGTCGCGACGTTGCGGATGCGCTCGACGTTGGCGACCGACGTGCCGCCGAATTTCATCACCAGACGCGACAAACGAACCTCGGACGTGTGAGGAGGGGCTCTGCGGCTCGCGCAAAGGGCCGCGGCGCCGTATAAGGGCGGGGCTCCGGCCGGTCAACGCCGGGGCCGTCCAGCAATTCTCGAACGGCTCGAGGCCGCTCACGCGCCGGAAGGCTCGCGGTCGCCGCGCCCCGATCGCCGCCCCTGCACGAGGTCCCCATGAACGCCCAATCCGCCCCGAGCATCATCGTCGAGGAGGTCGCGCGTTTCGACGCGCTCGGCGATTCCTGGTGGGACGAAGACGGGCCGATGGCGCCGCTGCATCGCCTGACCCCGCTGCGAATCGCCTGGGCGCGCGACCTCTGCGCCCGCCACTTCGGCCGCGAAGCGGACTCCGGCCCGCCGCTCGCGGGCTTGACGATCCTGGACGTCGGCTGCGGCGGGGGCCTGTTCGCCGAACCGCTCGCCCGGCTCGGGGCCGACGTGCTGGGCGTCGATCCGGCGCCGGCCTCGATCGGCGTCGCGCGCCGCCACGCCGAGGAGACGGGGGCGAAGCTCGCCTATCGCGTCGCGACGGTGGAGGAGCTGGCCGCGGAGCCGGCGCGCTTCGACGTCGTGACCGCGATGGAGGTCGTCGAGCACGTCGCCGACCCCGCGCGCTTCGTGGCCGAGGCCGCGGGGCTCCTGAAGCCCGGCGGGCTGTTTCTCGCCTCGACCCTCAACCGGACGCTGAAGAGCTTCGCCTTGGCCATTGTCGGGGCTGAATATATCCTGCGCTGGATCGAACCCGGCACGCACCGCTGGGAGCAGTTCGTCAAGCCCGAGGAGCTTGCCCTCGCCGCCCGGCAGGCGGGGCTCAGGGGGGTGGAGCGGAAGGGTGTGTCATACGATCCGCTGCGCCGGTCCTGGCGCCTGTCGGACGATCTGAGCGTCAACTACCAGCTCGCGGCGAAGAAGCCGCGCTGACCTCTTCGAGCTTGCGCCGCTGCCGGCGACGGTGCGTAGCCCGTCGTACCACGGGCGTTCTCACGAACGCGCTATGGACCGCGCCCGGTGGGATTGTCGATCCCGCCCTGCAACGCCGGGACGAGGGCGTTCACCCCTTCGCCGCGCACTCCTTCGCCAAGCGGTCCATCGCCTGGGAGAACCCGCTGAGCGAATAGCTGTCGGTCGTCTCGCCGCCCTTTGCGGCTGCGGCCTTGACCTCGAGCGTCACGCCCTTCTTCATTTCGGCGATGAGGGCGCTTTCGCGGGCGGCGTTCTTCACCCACAGATTGGCGCCCTTGGGCAGAAGGTCGAAGGTTTCCTCGCCGACCGCGGCAGTGGGCGCGGACGCGGACTTGCTCTTCGCCTTGGCTTCGGTTTTCGCCTTGGCCTTGGCGGCTTTCGGGTCCGGCTTGGCGTCGCTCCCGGCCGCCGCCGCCGCGCCGCCCGCAACCTCGAAGCCCATGATGAACGACACCTCGTTGCGCACGCCCTCGGCGGGACGGTCGGAGATGAAGGCGTAGCCCGCTTCGCGCTTCGCCGCCGGCTCGCGCGTCTTGGGCTGAGCGAGGACGTAGCAGATCCGCCCCTTGCCCGCTTCGCCCACGAACACGTTCCAGTCGCCGAAGCTCGCCACCAGATTCGGCTTCGCCGCCTCTTTCTTGTCGGCCTTCTTGGTCGCGGCCTCGGCGGCCGCCATGGCCGCGATCACGGCGACGACGGCCGCGGCCGTTGCGGCGCAGGCGCGCCAACGAGACGAAACGCTGCGAAATGTCATGAGCCTCAACCCTTCGAAACCTTTCGCCGCCCGCCGCCGGCGCGTCGCCCCATTGCCGTTCGATCGGGGCGAAATTCCGGCCCCGCGCCTTGCCGCAGCGGCACGGCCCTGTAAAGCTGCCAGTGGTTAATGAAAAATGAGTAAAGCGAGGAGTTGGCGATGAAAGCTCTGGTCTGTGTGTCGCTCGGTCCGGCGGAAAACCTGAAGGTCATGGAGGCGCCGCCGCCGGCGGCGAAGGCGGGCGAGGTCGTGGTCGACGTCGTCTATGCGGCGCTGAACTTCTTCGACACGCTGATCATCGAGGGTAAGTACCAGCTCAAGCCCGAGCCGCCATTCTCGCCGGCGGGCGAGTTCGCCGGCCGCGTCGCCGCCGTCGGGCCGGGCGTCGAGCGATTCGCCGTCGGCGACCGAGTCATGGGCTCGACCGGCTATGGCGCGGCGCGCGAGCAGATCGCCATCGCGGCTGGCCGACTCGCTCCTGTTCCGGCCGGCCTGCCGCTCGACAAGGCGGCGGGGCTCTCGATCGCCTACGGCACGACGCTGCATGCGCTCAAGCAACGCGCCGAACTCCAGCCGGGCGAAAGCTTGGTGGTGCTCGGCGCCTCTGGCGGCGTCGGGCTCGCCGCCGTCGAGATCGGCAAGGCGATGGGCGCGCGCGTGATCGCCTGCGCCTCCTCGGACGACAAGCTCGCATTCGCCCGCGGCTACGGGGCCTCCGAGACGATCAACTACGCAACCGAGGATTTCCGCGCCCGGCTCAAGGCGCTGACCGGCGGCAAGGGCGTCGACATCGTCTACGACCCCGTCGGCGGCGCGCTGACGGAAGCCGCGCTGCGCTCGCTCGCCTGGAAAGGACGGCTCCTGGTGATCGGCTTCGCCTCGGGCGAAATCCCCAAACCGCCGCTGAACCTGACGCTGCTCAAAGGCTGCGACATCCGCGGCGTCTACTGGGGCGAGTTCGTCGTCCGCGAGCCGGAAGCCCATCGCGACAACATGTCCCAGTTGCTTTCCTGGGCGGAATCCGGCCGATTGAAAGTGCACGTTCACGCGAAATTTCCGATCGAGGCGTATCTTCAAGCTTTCGAGGCGATCTCTCGGCGCCAGGCCCTGGGCAAAGTCCTGCTGCAACTCGGCGGCGACGCGTGAAAAAAAGATAATTATGACCGCTTGAATTTTATGTTGCAGTGCAGCATATTGAGCCGCGGGGAATGAACCGCCGAGACGAAAGCGGCGAGGGACAGCATGAGCATGACGAAGCTATCCAATGTGGAAGTCCGGCGGCTCTGGCCTTCGGACATGGAAGCCTACCGTGACCACCTGTTGCGTCTCGATCCGCGCAGCCGGCACGAGCGGTTTGGAGGCGGGATGTCGGACGACTTCCTGGTTCACTACGCCGAGCATTGTTTCGGCCAGGGCGACCTGCTGTACGGGGCGTACATCGACGGCGAGCTGGTCGGGGCGGCGGAGTTGCGCTCCGGCGCCGCGATCTGGAGCGAGCAGGCGCCGTTCGACCGGCACATTCACGCCGAGGCGGCGTTCTCGGTCGAACCGGAGTGTCGCCGGCGCGGCATTGGGGAGAAGCTCTTCCGTCGCATCCAGCGCGCGGCATCGAACCACGGCGTCGAGACGATCGAGATCATCTGCATGCCCGAGAACGTGGCGATGCAGCGCCTCGCCTCGAAATTCCAGACCCAATTCGTGTTCGACAGCAATCAGCTGACGGGCAAGCTGACCGCCCGCCGGCCGACGCCGCTGTCGATCATGCGCGAA
>CAIZGR010000566.1 GCA_903932535.1 uncultured Hyphomicrobiales bacterium
CTCGCCGAGATCACCAAACTGCGCCGGGCCTGCTGCCATCCCGGCCTCGTCGATCCCGCCACCACGCTGCCCGGCGCCAAGCTCCAGGCGTTCCTCGACCTCGTCGACGACCTCGTCCGCAACAAGCACAAGGCCCTCGTCTTCAGCCAGTTCGTCGGCCAGCTCGAACGCGTGCGCGAGGCGCTTGTTTCGCGCGGCGTCTCCCATCAATATCTCGACGGCGGGACGCCGGCCTCGGAGCGCGAAAAGCGGGTCGCGGCCTTCCAGGCGGGGGAGGGCGACCTGTTCCTGATCAGTCTGCGGGCGGGCGGCACGGGGCTCAATCTCACGGCAGCCGACTACGTCATCCACCTCGATCCGTGGTGGAACCCCGCGGTCGAGGATCAGGCCAGCGACCGCGCCCACCGCATCGGCCAGCAGCGTCCCGTCACCGTCTACAGGTTGATCGTGCGCGACTCGATCGAGGAAAAGATCCTCGCCCTTCACCGTTCGAAGCGCGACCTCGCCAGCGACCTGCTCGAAGGGACGGAGGTCAGCGCCAAGCTGTCCGATGAAGACCTGCTGAATTTGATGCGGGCGTGATCGATAGGCGCGCGGTCCGGACGCCGATCGGGCGAAGGCCCGCTTGCGCTCGAGCCGCGAACGGCGCTCATCTAGGCTCGACTCCGAGAGCTTTCAGGGGAACCCCATCGGCCCGTCCTCCACCCGCCCGCCTCACGCGCCGTCTCCTATTCCTCCGGGCGGCGCCGGACTTGCTTTGATCTTCCGGGATTTCCAGATTCAGCCAGCAGGACAACATGCCATGAAACGCATCGCAGCGCTCGCCCTTCCCCTTGCCGCGCTTTTCGCCAGCGCAAGCCTCGCCAGCGAGAAGCCGCTGTTCGTGTACGTCTCGCCCAACCCGATCGGCGTCAACGACTTTCTGAAGCTCGGCAAGATCGGGACCGAGCGTGTGGCCGCGGCGCTGGGCGGCGTCGCCAAGACCTACGAAAGCTCCGACCCCGCCACGCAACGGCAAAACCTCGAGGCCGCCGCCAAGGCCGGAGCCAAGGTCGTCATCGCGATCGGCTTCGAGTTCAACGACATGCTGCCCGAGGTGGCGTCCGCCTATCCGAATGTGACGTTCCTGCAAGTCGACAGCTGTCCCTTCGACAAGCTGAAGCCGAACATCCATTGCTCGGTGTTTCGCGAATACGAGGCGGCCTTCCTGACCGGCGCCGAGGCGGCGCTGACGACCAGGACCGGCAAGGTCGGCGCGATCGGCGCGCTCGACATTCCCTTCCTGCATCGCTTCACGGACGGCTTCATCGAGGGCGCGCGGCACGTGAGGCCCGACGTCCAGATTGCGCCGACGCTCTGGATCGGCGGCGCCAACCCGTTCTCCGATCCGGCGCGCGGCCAGGAACGCGGCGCCGCGATGACCGCAGACGGCGCGGACCGCATCCTCGCCGCCGCCAGCGGATCGAACGGCGGCGTCTTCAAGGCGATGCAGGAGGCTCCCGGCGCCGCGGCGTTCGGCGTCGACGTGAACCAGTGCCCGCAGGCGCCGGGCGCGGTCATGGACAATGTGGAGAAGAAGACGGACGTCTCCGTCGAGCTCGCCGTCAAGGGCATCGTCGCCGGGTCCCAGCCGCCGATCGCCGCGCTCGGCCTGAAGGAGGGCGGGATGTCGATCACCGCGCTCGATCCCGACCCGAAGGGCTCGAAGTGCCTGATCGCCGGCCATCCCGACGTCATCGCCAAGATCAAGGCGCTGCGGGATCAGATCGTCGACGGCTCGATCACGCTCGCCGACCCGATGACCGCCAAGTAGTGCCGGAGATCGCTGCGGCCGGCATCGTCAAGCGCTACGGCGGCCTCGTCGCCAACGACGGCGTCACCCTCTCGGCCGAACGCGGTGAGATCCACGGCGTCATGGGCGAGAACGGGGCGGGCAAGACGACGCTGATGAACATCCTCTTCGGCATGCAGGCGCCGGACGCGGGCGAGATTCGCCTTCGCGGCGCGGCCGTCCGCTTCCGTTCGCAGATCGACGCGATGGCCGCGGGCCTCGGCATGGTGCACCAGTCGTTCAAGCTCTTCGGCTCGTTGACGGCCTGGGAAAACATCGTCTACGGCGCCGAGCCGAGGCGCGGGCCGTTCGTCGACCGCCGGGCCGCCCGCGCGCGCGTCGCGGGGCTTGCTGCGCGCCACCGCCTCGCGGTCGACCCGGACGCCCGGGTCGGCGATCTTTCGGTCGGCGTGCGCCAGCGGATCGAGATTTTGAAGGCGCTCCACCGCGACGCGCGCATCCTCATTCTCGACGAGCCGACCGCGGTCCTGACGCCGCCCGAGCGCGACGCGCTGTTCGAGGTGCTGAAGAGCCTCGCCGCCGAGGGGCGGACGGTGCTGCTCGTCACGCACAAGCTCCACGAAGCGACGGCGATCACGGATCGGGTCACGATCCTGCGCGACGGCCGCACCGTCGCGACCCTGCGCACCGCCGACACCGGCGCCGCCGAGATCGTGCGGGCGATGACGGGCCGCAGCGTCAATCTCGAGGTGAGGAAGCGGCCGCGCGCGCCGGGCGTTCCGCTCCTCCGAGCGATCGACGTCACGATCGCCTCGCCCTCCGGCCGGCCGGCGGTCGACCGGGTGAGCCTGACGGTGCGCGGCGGCGAGATCGTCGGCATCGCGGGCGTCGCCGGCAACGGCCAGAGCGAGCTCGTCGAGGCGCTCGTCGGCCTGCGCAAGCCCGATCATGGCCGGGTGGAGCTTTGCGGGCGCGACGTGACCGACGCCGACGTGCCGGCGCGCCGCGCCGCCGGCCTCGCCTATATCCCCGAGGACCGCGCCGCCGTCGGCTCCGCGCCGTCGGCGAGCGCCGCGGACAATCTCGCGATGGGGTTCCATCGGGCGCCGCCGCTCGCGCGCGGTCTCTTCGTCGATCCGGCGGCGTTCGCGGCATGGGCGTTGGCGCTCATCCGCCGCTACGCCATAAGGATCGCGAACGAGCGCGTCGCCGTCGGAACGCTGTCGGGCGGCAACCTGCAAAAGATCGTGGTCGCGCGCGAGCTTGCGCATGAGGCGCCGGCGCTGATCGCCGAGCAGCCGACGCGCGGGCTGGACGTCGGCGCGACCGAAACGATCCACGAGCGGCTCGTCGCCGAGCGCGACAGCGGCCGTGCGGTTCTTCTGGTGTCGGCGGAGCTTGGCGAAATCCTCGCGCTGTCCGACCGCGTCCTGGTCATGTTCGAAGGGCGCATCCTGGCCGACCTCCCGCAGGAGCGGGCCGACGAGCAGAGCGTCGGATTGCTCATGGCCGGGCGAGGAACGGAACCCGGATGAGCCCGATCGACCGCACGCCGCCGCGCCTGGACCGCCTGCGCATTCCGCCCGTCGCGCTCGCGGCCGGCTTCGCGGCGCTCGCCGGGGCGGCGCTCATTCTGGTTTCCGGCCACGATCCGCTGAGCGCCTATGCGGAAATCGTCAGAGGCTCGCTGTCGCCCGAGTCCCTGCCGGACACGCTCGCGTGGGCGACGCCGCTCGTGGGCATGACGCTCGCCGCCGCCCTGCCGTTGCGCGGCGGCATGGTGAACCTCGGCGGCGACGGCCAGCTCGTCATCGGCGGCCTCGTCGCCGCCCTCGCGCCGCTGGTCCTGGCCGGTCCCGGCCCGTTCGGCGCGGCGGCCGGCCTTGCGCTCGCGGCGCTCGGCGGAGGCCTTTACGCCGCGCTCGCCGCCTGGGGCGAGGTCCGGCACGGCGTGCCGATGCTGATCTCGAGCCTGCTGCTCAGCTACCCGGCGGTCGGCGTCACCTCCTATCTCGCGCGCTTTCCCCTTCGCGATGTCGCGACCGGGCTGCCGCAGACCCTCATGGTCCCGCTGGACGCGCGCCTCCCCGTCCTCACGGGGGCGCTCAATGCCGGCAGTCTCCTCATCGCCGCCATCGCGCTCGCCGTCGTCGTGTTCGACCGGCGCACGAGCGCCGGCTACGAATTGCGCATGCGCGGCAAGAACGCGCGCTTCGCCGGCTACGGCGGCGTGCGGCTCGGACGACAGGCCGTCGGAACGATGTTTGCGAGCGGCGCCATCGCCGGCCTCGTCGGCGCGACCCTCGTGCTCGGCTCGCAGTTCCGCTTCATCGACGGGGCGCTGCTGACGCCGGCCTACACCTGGTCCGGCCTGATGGCGGCGCTGCTCGTGGGCGGCGAGCCGGTCGGGGCGATCCTCGCCGCGCTTTTCTTCGCCGCGCTCCAGACCGGCGGCTTCGCCATGCAGCGCGAGACGTCGGTGCCCCGCGTGCTGACGCTCGTCCTGCAGGCAATCGTGATCCTCTTTCTCGCCATGCGCCAGGGGATAGGACGGCGGACGTGATCGGGAGCCTCTTCACGCCCTTTCTGTTCCAGTCCGCGGCCCAGGCGATCACGCCTATCCTGCTCGCCGCGCTCGCCGGGGTCCTTTGCGGACGGGTCGGCGTGTTCAATCTGGCGCTCGAAGGCCAAATGCTGGCCGGCGCCTTCGCCGCGATCGTCGGGAGCTTCCTCGCGCACAGCGCGCTCGTCGGAGTCGCGGCGGCGATGGCCGGGGCTGCCGCCTTCTCGCTGATCCTCGCCTATGGCGCGACCGTCTTCCGCGGTGATCCGGTCGTCATCGGCATCGGCATGAACCTGCTCGCCTCGGGGCTGACGGCCTATCTCCTGCGCGTCGTCTTCGGCGTCAGCGGAACCTTCAGCGATCCCGGCGTGGTCGGCCTCGGCCGGATCGCGATTCCTGCGCTGGCCGGCGTGCCGGTCCTCGGCTGGGCGTTCGCCCGCCAGTCGGCGATAACATGGGCGGCCTGGGCGCTGACGGCGCTGATCGGCGTCGTTCTCTACCTCACCCCGGTCGGCCTGCGGCTGCGCGGAGTCGGCGAGCAGCCGGAGGCGGCGGGCGCGCTCGGCGTCGACGTCGCCCGCTACCGGATCGTCACGGTGCTCGTCGCCGGCGCTCTGACGGGCCTCGCGGGGGCGCAGCTCTCGCTCGGCGCGGTCAGCGTCTTCGCCGAGGACATGAGCGCGGGCCGCGGCTGGATCGCGGTCGTGGCGGTCATGCTCGGGCGCAACAATCCGCTCTACGCGGCGGCGGCCTGCGTGCTCTTCGGCTTTGCCGACGCGATCGGCGTGAACCTGCAAAGCCGCGGCCTGCCGAACCAGCTCACCGACGCTGCGCCCTATGTCGCGACCCTGCTTGCGCTGGTCGTCAGCCATCGGCGCAGAAGTCGCTTTTCGCAGCGATCGAGAAAGCCGGCGCCGACGGCAGGAGAGGCGGCGGCGGCGCACAGGCGCGGCGGATCGGGACGCAAAGCCTGATACGCGACGCGCGCCGGCGTCGACGGCCAAGCCCGGACGCCGCCGGTCTTGCCGGCCAAGCGGGGGGAGGGGTTGCGGCGCCGGTTTTTTGCGCGGCGAGGCCCGAATTGTCATCGCTTCTTCGCGCCGCCCCGTCTATGATCGCGATGCTCGGACCGAATGCCCCAAGGGGACATTCGAGAGCGGTCGTTGCGCTCCAAAGGAGCCGGACGCAGCAAGGATCGTTGAGACCCTCTTCCCGCAAGCGCAGTCGACCGGCCGTTCGACGTCGCTTCCCTCGAGACGGCGCGCCGAGCGGAGTTTTCAAAAGATGTCGGTTACGGAATCGAAGGGCGCGGCAAGGACGGCGCGCGACTGGGCGCTGGCGCTCGGCCCCTATCGACAAGCGGACATGGCCCGCGCGATGCTGGAGCTGGCGGTCACCTTCCCGCCGTTCGCCGCGCTCTGGGCGGCGATGCTCGTCGCCTCGAGCCAGGGCCACGTCTGGCTCTCGTTCGCGCTCGCCCCGCTCGCTGCCGCGCTGCTCGTGCGCCTGTTCATGATCCAGCACGATTGCGGGCACGGCGCGTTCTTTCCCAACAAACAGGCCAACGAGTGGGTCGGCCGGGCGATCGGCGTCCTGACCATGACGCCATACGACTTCTGGCGGCGCAGCCATGCGATCCACCACGCGACGTCAGGCAATCTCGACCGGCGGGGCATCGGCGACATCAAGACGATGACCGTCCGCGAATATTTCTCGCGCGGCCTGCGTGGCCGGCTCGCCTATCGGCTCTACCGCCACCCCGCGGTGATGTTCGGGATTGGCCCGGCCTATCTCTTCCTGATCGAGAACCGCCTGCCGTTCGGCTTCATGCGCAAGGGCGCGATGCCGTGGCTGAGCACCATGTCCACCAACGCCGGGATTCTTCTGGCGGCCGGACTCCTGATCTGGGGCGCGGGCCTTGCGCCGGTTCTCATGGTTCACCTGCCGATCGTCGTGATCGGCGCGACGGGGGGCGTCTGGCTCTTCTACGTTCAGCATCAGTTCGAGGGGACGACCTGGGAGCGGACGGCGGCCTGGAGCCAGCCGGAGGCCGCGCTGCACGGCAGTTCGCTCTACGAGCTGCCGCCGCCGCTCGACTGGCTTTCCGCCAATATCGGCGTGCACCACGTGCATCACCTGTCGAGCGGCATCCCGTTCTACCGGCTGCCCACGGTCCTGCGGGACCATCCGGAACTCGGCGAGGTCGGGCGCCTGAGCTTGAAAGACAGCCTCGGATGCGTCCGGCTCGCGCTGTGGGACGAGGACCGGCGGCGGATGGTGTCGTTCCGCGAGGCGCGCGCGGCGCAGGTCGTGTCCCGATCGGCCTTGTAGGTCGTAGGCGGCAAACTGCTCGCGAAGCGCGCTCCCTCTAAGGTCTGTAGACATTCAGGGGTGCGACAGATTGACTCGGGTTTGATCTGGGGGATTCCCGCGACGCCGAGGATCGGATTCAAGGCTGGAAAACGGAGGCCCGCCTTGGTTCGCGTGCTTCTGACCAATGCACAATGGGAGCGGATTGCGCCGCTGCCGCCCGGCAAGGAGGGCGACCCCGGCCGATCCGGGGCCGACAAGCGCCTGTTTGTCGAGGCGGTGTTGTGGCTCGTTCGCGCGGGGGCGCCTTGGCGCGATCTGCCCGAAGCGTTCGGCAAGTGGGGCTCGGTGTGGAAACGGTTCCGCCTATGGGCTCTCGAGGGCGTGTTCGAGCGCATTTTCGCGGCGCTCTCGGACGATCCCGATTTCGAGTACGCGCTCATCGACGGAACGATCGTCAAGGTTCACCGGCACGGAGCCGGCGCGGTCATTCCGGCGAAGTCCGACCACAAAACGCCGATTCCGCACGATGCCGAGATGTACAAATGGCGACGTCTGGTCGAAAATCTCTTCCAGCGGATCATGGAGTTCCGCCGCATCGCGCCCTGATACGACAAAACAGATGCGAGCTTCGCAGCGGCAATCTACCTCGCCGCTGGATTTCTCGCTCTGAAATGAATGTCTACAGACCCTAGCCGAAATCACGCGGATCCATGGCGCGTCCTTGCGGAGCACGAAAGGGATATGCCGGCCGGCTTCGGAGCGGTCCAGGCATGAAATCGGACTTCCGTGACGCTGCGCCGCTCGTTCGCGAGAACAAGCAACGGCTCGTTGAAAAACGCCGGCGCCGCCTCGGTCTGACGGAAGCTATGCTTTTCGGCGCTCTGGCGCGCGTTGCACGGGTCCCCGATCGAAGCCGCCGCGCGCCGAATAGACCATTCGTATATATTGCACGCAAACTTCAAGGGTTCCCATGATCGTCGTCTTCGATATCGGCAACGTGCTTTTGCGCTGGGACCTGCGCAACCTCTATCGCAAGGTGTTCGAGGACGAAGCGCGGATGGAGCGGTTTCTCGCCACTGCGCTCGCGGTCGATTTCATCTTGCAGACCGACGTCGATCCGGATTTCGCGGGCGCGGTCGAGGCGCGGGCGCGGGCGTTTCCGGAATTCGCCGACGAATTGCGGCTCTACGACACCCGCTGGGTCGAGACCCTCGACGGGCCGATCGAGGAGAACGTCGCGCTCCTGCGCCGCCTGCGCGCGGCCGGCCGGCCGGTTCATGCGCTCAGCAACTTCTCGACCGCAAAATTCGCCGCGACCGAAGCCCTGCACGACTTTCTGAATGCGTTCGACACGCGGATCGTGTCCGGCCATGTCGGCGTCGCCAAGCCCGACCCGCGCATCTACCAGCTTCTCTTCGAGCGCTCGGGGCGGAGGCCGCACGAGCTCCTGTTCATCGACGATTCGCCTGTCAACGTCCGCGCCGCCGAGGCCCTCGGCATGGCGACGATTCAGTACAAGCCGGGCGTCGACCTCGAGAGCGCGCTCGCGGCGCGCGGCGTGCGCGTGTAGCCGCGGCCGACGCCTCACCCGCCGAGGCGCTTCAGCCACGCCTGTGCCTGCCGCTTCACGTTGGCCGGCGCCGTGCCGCCGTAGGACGTGCGGCTCTCGACCGAGCGCTCGACGCCGAGCACGCCGAAGGCGTCCTCGCCGATGCGCGGCTCGACGCTCTGGAGGTCGGCGAGCGAAAGCGCCTCGAGCGCGACGCCGCGCGCCGAGGCGAGCGCGACGATCCGGCCGGTGACGTGATGGGCCTCGCGGAACGGCATTTTCAGCGTCCTGACCAGCCAGTCGGCGAGGTCGGTGGCTGTGGCGTAGCCGGCGCCGGCCGCAGCCTTCATCCGCCCAGCGTCCGGCGTCAGGTCGTCCACCATGCCGGTCATCGCGGCGAGGCAGAGTGACAGCGTCTGAAGCGCGTCGAACACGCCCTCCTTGTCCTCCTGCATGTCCTTGGAATAGGCGAGCGGCAGGCCCTTCATCACGGTGAGGAGGCCGACCAGCGCGCCGACCACCCGCCCCGTCTTGCCGCGCACCAGTTCCGCCGCATCGGGGTTCCGCTTCTGCGGCATGATCGAGGAGCCGGTCGAGAAGGCGTCGCTGAGCCGCACGAAGCCGAACTGCGGCGTCGTCCACAGCACGATCTCCTCGGCGAAGCGGGAGAGGTGGGTCGCCGCGATCGCCGCGGCGCTCAGGGCTTCGAGCGCGAAGTCGCGGTCGGCGACCGAATCGAGCGAATTGGCGGTCGGCCGGTCGAAGCCGAGCGTCTTGGCCGTCGCCTCGCGGTCGATCGGAAAGGAAGTGCCGGCGAGCGCCGCCGCGCCGAGCGGGCATTCGTTGAGGCGCTTGCGCGCGTCGGCGAAGCGCCCCGCGTCGCGCCCGAGCATCTCGACATAGGCCATGAGGTGATGGCCGAAGGTGACGGGCTGGGCCGACTGGAGGTGGGTGAAGCCGGGCATCACCATGCCGGCTGCGTCGAGCGCGCGCGTGGCCAGGGCGCGCTGGAGGCCGGCGATCTGAAGGAGCAGCGCGTCGATCGAGTCGCGCACCCAGAGGCGGAAGTCGACCGCGACCTGATCGTTGCGCGACCGGGCGGTATGCAGGCGGCCGGCGGCGGGGCCGACGATCTCGGCCAGCCGGCTCTCGACGTTCATGTGGATGTCTTCGAGCGCGCGCGAGAAGGTGAATGTCCCGGCCTCGATTTCGGCCTTGACTTGCGTCAGCCCCTTGGCGATGGCCTCGGCGTCCGCCGCCTCGACCACGCCCTGTCGGGCGAGCATGGCGACATGGGCGAGGGAGCCGGCGATGTCCTGGGCGGCGAGCTTGCGGTCGAAGGCGATCGAGGCGTTGATCTCCTCCATGATTTCAGCCGGGCCGGCGGCGAATCGGCCGCCCCACATCGCGTTGCTCATGACCCTGACGCCCTGGATGGTGAGAGAATGACGACGATCGGCTCCCCGCCGCGCCCGCGAAGCCTCGTGGCGGCGGCCGTCGGCGCGCTCGCGGGCGCTGCCGCGCTCCTGTTCCTATACGCGACGCTGAAGCCGGCGGACAAGGCCGCTGGAACCTGCCCGGCCGCTTCCGCGGCGCTGGCGGCGCGGCTCGCTCCGCTCGCTGCGGGCGAGGCCGCCGCCGTCCGGGTCGCCTCCGAACCCGTCATGGCCATGCCGCTCGCCTTCGAGCGGGGCGACGGGACGAAGACGACGCTCGCCGATTTCCGCGGCCGGGCGGTGCTCCTCAATCTCTGGGCGACGTGGTGCGTGCCCTGCCGGGCCGAAATGCCGGCGCTCGACCGGCTGCAGGCGGAAAAGGGCGGCAGGGATTTCGAGGTCGTCGCGGTCGACGTCGACACCGCGCGGCTCGAGCGGCGCGGCGCCTTTCTCGACGGCGCCGGCGTGAAGGCGCTCGAGCGCTTCGCCGATCCGAGCGGCGACGCCTTCGAGACCCTGCGCAAGGACGGAAAGGCGCTCGGCCTGCCGGTCTCCCTGCTGATCGACCGGGACGGCTGCGAGGTCGCCGCGGTCTCGGGCGCGCTGAAATGGGATTCGCCCGACGCAGCCGCCCTGATCGCCGCGCTGAAGGGCGGATAGGCGCAGAACCCTCAGGGACCGCGCTTGCCGGCCGCGCGCGGGAGATACGGGGCCATGCCGTCGCGGGCGAGCCTGTCGGCGCGCTCGTTGAGCACGTCGCCGGCGTGACCCCGGACCCACAGCCAGTCGACGTCGTGCTGCGCCGCCGCCGTGTCCAGGCGCCGCCAGAGGTCTTCGTTCTTGACCGGCTTCTTGTCCGCGGTCCGCCAGCCGTTGCGCTTCCAGCCGGCGAGCCATCCGGTGATCCCGCCGCGCAGATATTGCGAGTCGGTGTGCAGGACGACCGTGCAGGGGCGGGTCAGCGATTCGAGCGCCTCGATCGCCGCGGTGAGCTCCATCCGGTTGTTGGTCGTCAGCGGCTCGCCGCCTTTCAGCTCCTTCTCGCGCTCGCCGTAGCGCAGCACCGCGCCCCAGCCGCCCGGCCCCGGGTTGCCGGAACAGGCGCCATCCGTCCAGATCGCCACCCGCCCGGTCACCGTACGAGCCCGTAGTCGGCGGCCGACCGGACACGCTGGTGGAAGCGCAGCTTGTCGCGATATTCGAGCGGATTCTTCGGGGCGACCTTGGCCCCCGGCGGGACGTTCAGCCAGTCGACGAGCCTCGTCAGCATGAAGCGCAGCGCCGCGCCGCGCGCCAGGATCGGGAGCGCCGCGACCTCCGCAGCGTCGAGACGGCGCACCTGCTCGTAGCGCGCGATCAGCGCCCGGCCCTTGGAAATGTTGAAGGAATTGTCGGGCTCGAAGCACCAGGCGCTCAGACAGATGGCGAGGTCGTAGGCGAACGCGTCGTTGCAGGCGAAATAGAAGTCGATGAGCCCGGAGAGCTTTTCCCCGAGGAAGAACACGTTGTCGTTGAAAAGGTCGGCGTGGATGACGCCGCCCGGAAGGCCGGCCGGCCAGCGCGCCTCGAGGTAGGCGAGCTCGGCAGCGCCCTCGTCACGCAAATGTGAAGCGACCGAATCCGCCCGTTCCTCGGCCTCGTGGAACAGCGGCGGCCAGCCGTCGAGGGAGAGGGCGTTCGCCCGCCGGACCGAAAAGTCCGCGCCGGCGAGATGCATCCGCGCCATCGCCTCCCCGACCTCGCCGCAATGCTGGACGTTGGGCCTGCGGATCCACAGGCCGTCGAGGAAGGTGACGATCGCGGCGGGTCGGCCGGCGAGCGTTCCGAGCGCCGTTCCCGCCCGGTTGCGCACCGGCTGGGGGCAGGTCACGCCGCGCCGGGAGAGGTGCTCCATGAGCCCGACGAAGAAGGGCAGGTCGGCCGCGTCCACCCGCTTCTCATAGAGCGTGAGGATGAACTGACCCTTCGTTGTGCGCAGGAGGAAATTCGAGTTTTCCACGCCCTCGGCGATGCCCTTGAACGAGACGACCTCGCCGAGATCGTAGAGGGCGAGGAACGCCTTCAAAGCCTCGTCCGAGACCTCGGTATAGACAGCCATGCGATGCTTTTTGCGTTTGCTCGAAGGGAGATCGGCGTTCCGCTTAGCGGCGCCCGGAGTGCGCGTCAATTCGCGGCGCCTGTGCGTCGAGTTGTCGCGCGGCGAGTCGGTGTCGCCGGGCGGCTCTCGCAAGGACCCGGATCATTGACCTTCGGGCCGTTTGCCCTATCAAGGGCGCATGAGAACGCCCGACTCCCGCTCGGTTTGCGTGGGACGCGGCGTTTGCGGCAAAGGGCCGCGCCGCATTGTTGGTCGAGATGGGCGCATGGCGCAAGGCAGGAACCTCGACTGGCTCGACATTGGTCTTTCGCGGCGGTATCGCCGGTTGCGAAAGGCGGAACGCCGGTTGCGCGCGGACGACTCCGCGTGCGACCGCATTCTGCGGCGAACGGCTTCGAGGGGTTTTTGCGGCGACGGTCGGCGCCGGGAGCAGCAAGAGCAGGGGTCATCATGCGAATCGGCGTTTATGGTCTCGGATATGTGGGGCTGACCGGGGCCATTTGCCTTGCGAGCGAAGGGCACGATATCGTCGGCGTCGACGTCAGCGACGACAAGGTTCGCAAGATCGCCTCCGGCGCATCGCCCATTCGGGAGCCCGGGCTCGACGCCATGCTCGCCCAGGCGCTGGCTGCGGGACGGCTGCGCTGCACTACCGATCCGTACGTGCCGGCGCGAACCTGCGACTTGGCGATCGTGTGCGTCGGCACGCCGAGCGCGCCCGACGGCTCGCACAACATGCGCGATATCGCGGAGGTCACCCGGCAGATCGCGAGCGGCCTGCGCGAAGCCGGGCGCAAGGAGCGGCTCACCGTCGTCTATCGCAGCACGTTCCGCCCCGGCTCGATCGATGGTCTGATCCTTCCGATCTTCGAATCGACGCTCGGCGGCGCGCGCGATTTGGTCGAGGTCGTCTACAATCCGGAGTTCCTGCGCGAGGCGACGGCGGTGAAGGATTTCTTCCATCCGCCGAAGGTCGTGGTCGGCACCGCGGACGGCAGGCCCTCCGCGCGGGTCGAAGAGATGAACAGGAACCTCGAAGCGCCGACCTTCACGGTCGGGTATCGCGAAGCCGAGTTCACCAAGTTCGTCGACAACAGTTTCCACGCGCTCAAGGTCGCCTACGCCAACGAGATCGGACGCGTGTGCCTGAGGCTGGGCATCGACGCCAAGGTGGTTCACGAGATCTTCGTTTCGGACACCAAGCTCAACATCTCGCCCTATTACTTGCGGCCGGGCGGCCCGTTCGGCGGATCGTGCCTGCCCAAAGACGTGCGCGCGTTGCAGTACATCGCCAACGACGTCGGCGCGAACACCCATGTCATCGACGCGCTGATGCGGTCGAACGACGCCCACAAGCATTTTCTTTTCACCCGCGCGGTCGAAGGATTGAAGCCGGGGGACAGAATTCTGATGGTCGGACTCGCGTTCAAGTCCGACACCGACGACCTGCGCGAAAGCCCAAACATCGACCTCGCCCGGAAGCTCATCCAGGGGGGCTACGCCTTGTCGATCTACGATCCGTCGCTGAAGCCCGAGCACCTGATCGGTCAGAATCTCGGCTACGCCTACACCCACTTGCCTCGGTTGAACGATCTCCTGGTCGACAAGGAAGCCGTGGAGCGCGACGCATTCGACCTTGTGATCGACACGAACGGGTCGGCGAGCGCGCTTGCGCTCGAGGCCGCGAAAATCCTCGATATCCATACGCTCTGACGCAGAGCAGGGCCTCGCGGCGGGGTTGGCGCGGGGCTGGCCCGGCGCGAAGCGCGCCGCCGCCGCCGCGACAGCGTTCCTGAGGGTCGCGCAGCGGCGCCTGTCGCAAGACGGCAAAGGTTGGGACGGAACATGACTCAGCATGCGCAATTGCCGACGACCTGCGACAGGACCGCGCTCACCGGCCGCAAGATCCTGATCGTCGTCGAGAACCTGCCGGTCCCTTTCGATCGGCGGGTGTGGCAGGAATCGCTGGCGCTGGCCGGCGCAGGGGCGGAGGTCTCCGTCATCTGCCCAAAGGGAAAGGGCTACGAGGCCGACGAGGAGGTGATCGAAGGCGTGAACGTCTATCGTCATGCGCTGCCGCCCGACGGGGATTCGGCGGCGGGCTATCTGCGCGAGTACGCAAGCGCTCTGCTTCACGAGTCGCGGCTGGCATGGCGGATTTTTTTCAAGCATGGGTTCGACGTGATCCACGCCTGCAATCCGCCCGATCTGATCTTTCTGGTCGCTCTGCCCTTCAAGCTGCTCGGCAAGAAGTTCGTGTTCGACCATCACGACGTCAATCCCGAACTCTACGTGGCGAAATTCAACCAGCGCGGCTTCTTCTGGCGTCTGCTCGTAATGTTCGAGCGGCTGACGTTCTTCTTCGCCGACGTGGTCATCTCGACCAACGAGAGCTACCGCAAGATCGCGATCGAACGCGGCAGGAAGAGTCCCGACCGGGTGTTCGTCGTGCGCAGCGGCCCCGACCTTCGCCGGATTCGCATCCTGCCGGCCGATCCGGCGTGGAAGAAAGGCCGGACCTGGCTCGTCGGCTTCGTCGGGGTGATCGGCGACCAGGAGGGCCTCGACCTCCTGCTGGAGGCGGTACAGCATATCGTGCGCGACCTCGCGCGCGAGGACATCCAGTTCGTTTTGGTCGGCGACGGGCCCAGCCGCAAGCGAATGGAGGCGCTGTCGGTGGAAATGGGGCTCGCCGACTTCGTCACGTTCCTCGGCCGCGCGCCGGACGAACAGCTGTTCTCGGTGCTGTCCACCGCCGACGTGTGCGTCAATCCCGACCGCGTCAACCCGATGAACAACATTTCCACCATGAACAAGATTCTCGAATACATGGTGATGAAGAAGCCGATCGTGCAGTTCGACGTGGTCGAGGGCCGCGTGTCGGCCGAGGACGCGTCGGTCTACGCCAAGCCGAACGATCCGATCGACTTCGCCGAAAAGATCGTGGCGCTGCTCGCCGATCCGGCGCGCCGGGCGCAGGCGGGCGAGATCGGCCGCCGCCGGATCGAGACCGAACTCTCCTGGGCGCATCAGATCCCGAAGCTGATCGCCGCCTACACGACTCTGTTCAGGACATGAGCGGCATGTCTCGATCCGCCCCACGGAGGACGCGTACCGGAGGGCCTGGCTCTCGCCGCCCGAGGCGGACGCCCTTCGCCTGAGCGCCGGTCCGTCCGCGCCGCCCCGCCCGGAGCCCGGCTTCAGCCGGGAGTCTCGACCCGCTCCAACGCTTCGCGCAGATCGCGCGGCAGCGGGAAGGCCATCGATTCGTCGGTCGTGGCCAGCGTTTCGACCGTTACCTCATAGCGCGCATGCAGAGCCTCGAGGATGCGCTCGACCAGGGCCTCGGGGGCCGAGGCGCCGGCGGTGACGGCGACGGAGGAGACCGTTGCGAGCGCCGTCCAGTCGATATCGCGCTCGTCTGCGACGAGCTGGGCGGCGCAACCTTCGCGCTCGGCCACCTCGCGCAGGCGCTGCGAGTTCGACGAGTTCGCCGCGCCGACCACGATGGCGGCTTCGACCAGCCCTGCCGCGGCCTTCACCGCGGCCTGACGGTTGGTGGTCGCGTAGCAGATGTCCTCGTTCGGCGGCGTATGGATTTCCGGGAAGTGGACCTTCAACGCCGCCACGATCTCGCGCGTGTCGTCGACCGACAGGGTCGTCTGCGTCACATAGGCGATCGGCCGCCCGTCGTCCGGAGCGAGGCGCTCGACCTCGTCGATCGAGCTCACCAGCGTGACGGCGCCCGGCGGCAGCTGGCCCATCGTCCCGATCACCTCCGGGTGCCCAACGTGGCCGATCAGGAGAATTCGCCGGCCGCGCTTGAAATGCGCCAGCGCTTCGCGATGGACCTTGGTCACGAGCGGGCAGGTCGCGTCGATCGTGAAGAGATTGCGCGCCTTTGCTTCCTCGGCCACCGTCTTGGCCACGCCGTGCGCCGAGAAGATCACCGGATGGGGGCCCGGCGGCGCCTCGGAAAGCTCCTTGATGAAGACGACGCCCTTGGCCTTCAGCGAGTCCACGACGAATCTGTTATGCACGATTTCATGCCGGACATAGACGGGCGCGCCATAGATTTGCAGCGCCTTCTCGACGATGTCCACCGCGCGCACGACGCCCGCGCAGAAGCCGCGCGGCGTGCAAAGGATGACGCGGAGGGGAGGTTTTTGCGGCGTGTCGGACATGGACGACCCTTGGAAGGGCAGGGGCGGGGAGTCAAGCGCCGGAAGGTCTCGGACGTCGATCTCGTCGTCGAGGCCGCCGCGCGATCGGCGCCGGGTCTCGCGAGCGAAGCGACGGCCTTCCCGACCGGCGAACGGCTCACAGGAAGTGAAGCGCGTGCAGGTCTTGCCTCTTCAGCGTCATGACCGCCTCGGAATCGGCTGCGCGCACCACGTTGGCCGAACGCGTCGTCATCGACGCGGCCGACCACATCAAGTCCTTTTCGCTGTCCGAGAAGAAATCGAACCAGGTCCGCGCGTCCGCCGTCGCTTCGGCCTTGTCGCTCGGCAAGGCCATCGCCCGTGCCAGTTGGTAGCGGCCCCGCATCTGTCGCGCGTAAAGGTCCCGATTGCGTTCGGCTTGGCTCGGGCTTCGCAGCGTCCGGTCGATCGCCCAGGCCGCCAGACGCCCGGAGTAGGCGGCCAGGACGACGCCCAGCGAGAAAATCGGATCGACGAAAGCGGCCGCGTCCCCGACGATGAAGAAGCCCGGACCCGCGATACGCTCGGTCGCGTAGGAGTAGTCCCGAATGGCCCGCACTTCGCCGTTCGCCAGCGTGGCGCCGGACAGAAGGTCGCGGAGATAGCAGGTATCGGCGCAGGTGGCGAGGAAGTAGTCCTCGACGGAGCGATGGCGGGCGACCGCCTCGCGATAGAGTTCGACCGGAACGTTGACGCCGACGCTTGTGAGCCTGCGCATCGGAATATGCCAGGACCAACCCCAGCCCTCGAGCTTGCTCACGAAGGTCATCGGCGGGTGGCTGGCGATCTCCTCGAAGGCTCTGACGACTCCGCCGGCCCCCACGTAGCGCGACCCGGCGAAATAGCCCCAGAGCGAAACGAAGCGAAAATCAGGGTCCAGCCGACGCCAGTCGCGAAGCCGCGCGAGAAATCCGGCTTGGCCCGAGGCGTCGACCAGCACGCGCGGAAAGACGCTCGACCGGACTCCGTCCTCCTCGACGAGCACGACTTCGCCGCGTCCGCCGTCGGCCGGCTCGACGAAACGCTCGGCGCGCACCCCTTCCCGAACCTTCACCCCGGCGCCGCGGGCCGCGTTCAGCAGCAGCAGGTCGAAAGTGTCGCGCTCCACGTGCAGTCCGGGCCGGTCGTAGGCGAAATCGCGGAACGAAATCTCCGAGATCGTCTCGCCCCAGCACACCACCCCGCCGGCCTTCTTCACATAGCCGTCGCGCTCGATCGCGTCGCTCACGCCCATGTGGTCGAGGTAGCGCCATATGGACGGCAGCAGGCTCTCGCCGACCGTCTGCCTGGGATGGCGCACGCGGTCGATGAGAAGAACGTCATAGCCCTTTTGCGCCAGATCGAAGGCCGCGATCGAGCCCGAGGGCCCGCCGCCGACCACGAGGATATCGGGTTCCGTCGCGCTCATGACGCGCTTCCTCCAAGCCGCCGCGCGAGATCGGCGATCGCCGCAACGCTGCGGAAATTCTCGGGCACGAATTCCTCGACCGGCAGGCTCAGGCAAAAGCGGCCTTCGAGGAAGCTGACGAGATCGAGAACCGCCAGGGAATCGAGAACCCCGTCGCCGATCAAGTCGCTCCTGGCGTTGAGCCCCGCCATGTTTTGCGCGCTCGGAACGGTCTTGATCCATTCGAGCACGATCTCGTCGAAACGGTCCATCCTGAGGCCTCAGTTGACTTGCATGGGTTCGAAAAGGGAACGCAATCGCACGCGGTCGATCTTGCCGTTGGTCAGCCGCGGCAGGCCGTCGAGCCATTCGACGACGTCCGGCGCATAGGATTCCGGCAGGCGCTCGGCCACGTAGGCGCGGATCGCCCCCTGGCCGAGGCGCTCGCCGCCGGCGACGAGCGCGACGCCCAGCGCGCCGCCGGGCCTGGACGCGGGCAGATGCAGCGCGGCGGCTTCCCGGATCTCCGGGTGCGCGTTGAGAACGGCTTCCAGCGCCGTGAGTTCGATCCGCCGTCCCCGCACCTTGACCTGCTGATCGCGGCGTCCGGCGAACATGAGCGCGCCGTCGCCGCGCCGGGTGGCGAAATCGCCAGTTCGATAGGAGTCTGCCCGCCAGGAGCCGAGGCGCGCGCTTTCCGTAAGGTCCGGCCGCGCCCAGTAGCCCTGCATGACGGACGGTCCCGCCACGCAAATCTCGCCGGTCTCGCCGCCTTGGACGTCGCGTCCGCCGCCGTCGAGCAGGCGGATTTCGGTATGGTCGCAGGGCCACCCGATCGGGATCGCTTCGACGTCGGACGCGGGCGGTCCCGGGAGAGGATAGAACGCGCACACGTTCGTCTCCGTCGGGCCATAGAGGTTCGCGTATTCCGGGCGCGGCGCATCCGCCATGAGCCGCCGCAGGATCGGGGTCGGGAACACCTCGCCGGCGAAGAGGATGAGGCGCAGCGAATCGAGCCCCTTCAGCGCTGCCCGCTCCTGAAGGCGCGCGAGCGCGGTCGGCGCCGAATACCACACCGTTATGCCGGCGGCCTCGACCAAATTTCGGACGGCCCCCGGGAAAAGCGCCGTGGTTTCGTCGACCAGGTGAACGCTGGCGCCGCGCCCGAGACCGCAAAAGAGATCGAAGATCGAAAGATCGAAATGCAGCGGCGCGTGATTGATCAATCGGTCGCTCGATCGAATCGCAAACGTCCGCGCGCCCCACGCGACGAAGCTCTCGACATTCGCGTGCGAGAGCATGATGCCCTTCGGCGCGCCGGTCGAACCGGACGTGTAGAGGATCGTCGCGAGACCCGGAGACGGCGCGGGCGCGTCGCCGTCGTTCCCGGCCTCGACCATCGTCAGGCGCAGAGCGCGCTCGTCCACGACCGCGCAGCGCTGCGACGAGGCGAGCGGGCAGCAGGTCTCGGCATGGGCGTCTTCCCATTGCCGCAGGGCTTGCAGCCTCGACGGCGTCGCGATGAACAGCCTCGGGCGCAAGTCGTCGAGAACGAAGCGCACCTGCGAAGCCGACAGACCGGGGTCCAGCGGCGCGTAGGCGGCGCCCGCGGCGAGAATGGCGAGCGTCGCCACGACGCTCTCGAGCGACTTCGGCATCGAAAAGGCGACGCGGTCGCCGGGCTCGACGCCGTTTGCCGCCAGTTCCGCGCGCATCGCCGTCACGGCGCGGCGCAGCTCGCCGTAGGCGAGCGATCGGCCGCCGCAACGGATCGCCAGCCGCACGTCCCCTCCGGGAGCGAACACCGGCGCCAGGACAGCGGGCAGGTCCGCGATCATGATCGCCTCGGCCCCCCAGGACGCGTTTGCAGGGCGCGCGCGACGACCTCGAGTTGCATCTCCGGCGTCCCGGAGGCGAACAGCGCCCCGAACGCGTCGTCGAGCGCGGCGCCGAAATCGGGCGCCGCGCCGCGCCAAGCGGAGCCCGCCATCAGCCTCATCCCGTCCTCGGCGTTGGCGACGAGCATCTCGCTGACGGCGAGCTTCGCCATCGCGGCGGCCGATTGGTCTTCGGCGCCGTCGTCGAGCGCCGAGGCGGCGCGATAAAGGAGCCCCCGCGCGGCCTCGAGGCGGACTTTCATCCGCGCAAGTCGATGGGTGACCGCTTGGCGGCTCAGCAGCGAATCCTTTCCGCCGCGCGCGCGCATCGCCGCGACGCAAAGGGAAAGCTCTCGTTCCGCGGCGCCGAGCGCTCCCGCCAGAAGCAGCGACCGCTCCCAGCACATGGCGGTCGAGAAGACGCGCAGGCCCGCGCCCGGCGCGCCGAGCACGGCCTCCGCAGGAATCGAGCACCCGTCGAAGGCGATTTCCCCGATCGTCGCGCCCCGGAGGCCCCTTTGGGACGGGAGTGGGCTGACCGACAGGCCCGCGCTGCCGGCGGGTACGAGGAACGCGGTCAGGCCGAGGGCGCCGCGATCGGGAAACTGGCGCGCGACCAAGATCGTCAAGCCGGCTGCCGGCGCGTTGGTGATCAGGGTCTTTTCGCCGGAAAGGCGATATCCGCCGTCGGCTGCGGCGGCTGTCGTCGCGATGTTTTCGAAGGAGGAGCCGCCGGCCGCCTCCGTGACCGCAAGCGCGCCGACGATCGCGCCGTCTCTCAGCGAGGCCTCCCAGGCTTCGATCTGGGCCGGCGTCCCGTAGCGAGCAAGCGGGATCAGGCAGCCGAAGAGATGCGCCCCCGCCGCAAACAAAAGGCCGCGGTCGGCCCCGCCGCGACCGAGGCCCTCGAGGATCGCCACGGTTTCGATCGCTCCGGCGCCGCCCTGCGCTTCGCGGGTCGCGGCGCGCCTGAAGACCCCGAACGCCCCGAGGAGCCGCCAGCCTGCGCGATCGAAACCGGAATCGGGACGCCCGCCGGCAAGGCTCGACTCGGCGAACTGCGCCGCGTCGTCATAAAGGCGCTGCGCTTCTTTCGGAAACTTACAATCCATCCTCGCCCGGCCCCACCGCGGCGCTAAAACGGCTACACAGTCTTCCCTCGACTGAGCGGCTCCTTGCTCGCGAGCGCGGCGGGTAGCCCCCAGCCAACTCGCGGACAAAGAATTGTTAAAGGCGTGAACCCGGGAGAGCAAGTCTCTATATCGATCCCTCGGAAGTCCGACGACGGCGGCGCGATGGCGCCTTCGACCGACTCCGTCTCGGTTGGGGACGTCATCGAAGAGCGGAGAGGAATGGAATGTCGAGTCCCCTCCCTGCCGGGAATGAAGCGGCCCACGTCGGCGCGCTCGGTGGCGGCGCCGGCGGCCCGAGGCCTTTGAGCGATCGTCATTTTCGTTACCTCTCGCCCTGGCTGGCGGTTTTCGTCGCCATCTGGATCGTGGGGCTCCTGGTCCTGGCGCCGAACGCCGCCGCGCTCGTGCGCGACAATTGGGTGTTCATACCGATCGGCGCCGCGGGCGCGATTCTGGGAAACATCTCCGCGGTCGGCGGCGGCATCGTCTTCATCCCGACCATGATCTTCCTGTTCCACTTTCCCCCGGTCGCGGCTCTGAAGATCGCCTTGGCGACGCAATCGTTGGGAATGACCAGCGGAGCGATCGGCTGGCTCCAGAAGAAGGTCGTGCCGCTGCGCGCCCTGCGAATAGCCCTGCCGGGCCTGCTGCTCGGCAGCTCCATCAGTTCCTTCGTCATCCATCCCAGCGCGTTGCTGCTGAAGGCGCTTTTTGGACCGGTCTCGATCCTTCTCGGGTGCCTGACGCTCGTGCTTGCGCGGCGGGCGAGACCGGAAGCCATGAGGACCGATATTCCCGAGGACGCCCGATGGCCGCTCCTGCTCGCGGCGATGCTCGGCGGCGCGATTACCGGCTGGATCGCGATCGGCGAGGGGGAACTGGTCGCGGCGCTCCTGTTGCTGGTCTATCGCGTCGACCCCCGCATGGCGATCGGGTTCGGCGTGGTGCTTCTGTCGATCAATTCCATTTTTCTCACGCTGGCGCACCAGCTGTTTCTGGGCGGCATTCCGTGGGATTACGCGGCGTTCACAGGTCTCGGCGCTGTTTTCGGGGCGCGGCTCGCGCCCTGGGTCAGCAGGCGGTTCAGTCCCCGAACATTGAGCACGCTTTTCGCTGCGGTTGCGATCGGCGACGGCGCGATCTTCATTCTGCAATACTTTTTGGCTCGATAAGACTCGGTCGGCGGCGAGACGCGCGCTTCTGTCCAAGGCGTCCCTTGCCGCGGGCCTCCCGCGAGCGCGAGCAGCGCTCGCGCCGTCGCTACGTCCGGCAACCGCGCCCCCGCTTGTCCGGAGGCGTCATCCCTTCGACGACAGACGGCGAGATTGCTTCGGCGGTGTGGATCAACTTCTTGCGCAGGTATATCTCTCGGGATAAGCTGCCGGCGGCTTGACGGCGTCGACTTTGCGCCGCGCGTGACTCGAGGCGTCCACAGGAGGGCTTTCTTGCCGGTTTCGATCTCACCGATTCTGGACGATGCCGAGGCGAGCACGCCCTTACGCGGTTGGATCGAACATTTCGACGAGGACGGCGTCGGCGGCTGGTGCGTCAATGTCGACGATCCCGAAGCCTCGCTCGTCATCGAGGTGAGGTTCTGCGATTGGCCCCTGTGCAGAACCGCGACTTCGCTCGTGCGGGAGGATATCGGGGCTCTCGTGCCCGGGTCGGCGCGCGCCGGCTTTTGGTGTTCTTGGAAAAGCTTATCGATCAAAGATTTCGATCTCAAGAGAATAAGAGAGACCGTCGATCGGCAACCAAGCGGCGAAGCGAGGATCGCGATTACTGTTTCGGACGAACATGGGAACATCGGATCGCTTCACGTCGAACCGTCTTTCCGTCTCACCAATTCTCAATTTCTCTCGCTTATCGCCGTATATCAGCGCTCGGTTGACTCGATACCTCAAGGCTTGACAGGCGAAAACTGCGCCAACGCAGAAAAGATCAAGGGTTTTTGCGGGAGAGTCGAGCGGATCGACGAGGATTTCTGCAAAGGATGGTGTTTGCAACTGGGCAATCCGGACAGCGTGGCGATCCAAGTGTCCATGCTGGGTTTCTCCCTCGCCGAGATGAAGACCAACCTTCCAAGGAGCGACATCGAAAAGCGCCTCGGGCCGTGCGGTTCGCCCGGCTTCCGGTTCTCGTGGTCCCAGTTGCGCCCCGATCCGGGCGTGCTGGAACGGATACACAATGCGGCGGGCGAAGTCCCGGACAGCCCGGCCGATCTCGTGCTGGCCGTTCTCGACGGCGGCGAAGTCGTCGGGAAGCTGGAGACGCCGCGCGTCAAATTGACCAACGCGGACTTGCTGCTCATCCTGAAGAGCCGAACCCTCGAGGCGGGCGGGCGTTCCGGCGACGACATCGCGCCGGTGGAGTGCGTCCGCGAGTCGATCCACAAATCCCTCGGAAAACTCGCGATCGTGTTCGACTCCGAATATTACACGAAGACTGTCGCCGAATGCGGCGCCGGCCGCCTCGGCGCGTTCGAGCACTATTACGCGATCGGCATGTTCCGCGACGTCGATCCTTGCGCCTTGTTTTCGAGCAAGCACTATCTCAGCCAAAAACGCGTGCCTCGTGGCGTTCCGGCGATCACGCATTACCTGAGCCATCCGGAAAGTCTGGCCAGTCCTCACATCCTCTTTGACGCCGCGCAGTACCGGAAAGCCGCCGGGGATGGCGGGTCGGAACGGACGGCGCTCGAGGATTACGTCGGCCGCGGCTGGGATGGGGAGCACAGTCCCCATGTCTTCTTCGATCAGCGGCGCTACATCGAATCTTACGGCTCGGGAAAGGTTCTGGGCCGAACGCCGCTCGAAGACTACTTGAGGAGCGCCCCGGCCGACGGCCGGTCTCCTCATCCGCTTTTCGACGGGGCGTGGTATCTCGATAGGAATCCCGACGTCGCAAAGGCCGGAATGAACCCGCTCGTCCACTTCGTCCTTGCGGGGGGAAAGGAGCTGAGGGACCCTCACCCTTTGGTCAGCTTGCCATGGCTGACGGAGGGTTCGAACGAGCCGAATGGACTGCAAGCCTTCCGGGACTTCATCACGCGCGCCGAGGCGGGCCGCGACCCGCATCCGCTCGTCGATCTGGCGTTCTTGACCGAAAACTGCGGCCTGAACGGGGAAAAGCCTGCCGACGTGCTGTCGGCCTATCTTCAGGAAAGCCGTTACTGGGATAAGGCGCCGAACAAGGCCTTCGATCCTTGCTGGTATCTCGAGGATCAGAGAAGCGCGCGCAACGCGCAGCTTGCGCCCCTCTGCCATTACGTCAAATACGGCGCTGCTCGCGGCGCCTTCCCGTCCCCCCTGTTCTGGCCCGAGTGGTACGCCAGGACCGTCCAGAATCCCGAGGCGAAACGGAGCGCTCTCGCGCACTTCGTCAGAGTGGGAAAAGCGGAAGGGCGCCCGCCCAACCCTTTGGCGACCCGTGAGACCGAGGGACGGTTCCGGTCCGGTTCCCTGGTCGAGATTGCCGAACAGAACATCCGGCGGCTTTTCGATCTGCCCGCGAGGTTGCCGGTCCGCAGGACAGCGGACGGGTTCCTGTCGCTTCCCTGGAAAGGCGCCAAGCCGAGGCGAAGTCAGGCGAAATCGGAAAAGGTCATCCTGCTGGTCGGCCACGAGGCGAGCCGGACCGGCGCGCCCCGATGCCTGCTCGAGCTGGCGCGCAACCTCGTCGTCCATCAGCGCAACGTTTGGCTGGTCTTGGTGAAGGGCGGCGATCTCGGCGAGGCTTTCGAGACGATCTGCCCAACCTTGAACCTCAACACGTTCGATCCGTCCGGCGACCAGCGCGACAAGATCGAATACGTATTGCGATTGTTCAAGGCTTTCAATCCGCAGGGGGTCGTGGTGGTCAACACGGCCTCGTTGGAGCCCGTCTATTCGGCGTGCGAGACGCTCGCCGTCAACACGATTGCGTGGGTCCACGAGATGCCCGGTTTCGTCGGCCCGGCCGAAGGGGCGCGGAGGGCCGAACTCCTGCGGAGAACATGCCGGACCATCGTCACAGTGGCCGAAACCGTGCGGCAGGCCTGGATTTCCGCTTTCCAACTGAATCCGGACACAGTCGCCGTGATCTACAACGGCGGCCCCGGACCGGACAGCCGGCGGTGCGATGTGCCGGAACGGACGCGGTCATCGGCGCGCGCCAACCTGAATATATCCGCGCAGACGAAGATCGTTCTCGGCTGCGGCACCGTCTATGCCCGCAAGGGCACGGATCTCTTCGCACAGATTGCGGTCAAGACCCTGCGACGTCTGAAAGGCGAGGAGGTCGTGTTCGTCTGGGCCGGCGAACTTTACGACGATCGGATGGCGCAATGGTGCCGGAGCGACATGGCGACGGCGGGATTCGAAGGCAAACTGATCTTCACGGGCAAACTGGCCAATCCGCGGGACCTGTTCGACGCCGCCGATGTCTTCCTGCTGCCGTCCCGCGAGGACCCGCTCCCGCTCGTGGTGATGGAAGCGATGGCCGCAGGCGCGCCGGTGGTGTGTTTCGAGCGCGCCGGCGGCGCCCCGGAACTCGTCGGCGACAACGCCGGCGCGGTCGTGCCTTATCTCGACGTCGAGGCGGCGAGCGCGGCCGTGCGCGCGCTCCTCCTCGACGATGGCGCGCGAGCGGCCTGCGGCGCGGCCGGTCGCGTCGCGATGGAGCGGTTCACCTGGGACAATCACTTCCGGGCGTTTTCCGAGGTCATCGAACGCGCGGAAAGCCGGCGTTCGAGCAGTGACGTCACCGCGATCGTGCCGCTCTACAACAGCCGGAAGTATCTGGTCGATCGGATCGAAAGCCTTTTGTCGCAGAGCCTGCAACCGGCGGCGATCGTCGTCCTCGACGACGATTCGCAGGACGGGAGCCTGGAATTTGCGCGCCGGCTGCTCGAAGGCTGTTCGATCCCGACGACTTTCGTCGCCAACGAGACCAACAGCGGGTCGCCCTTCAGGCAGTGGGCGAAAGGACTGAAGCTCGCCGCCACGAGCCTAGTGTGGATTGCGGAAGCCGACGACGTCGCTCTGCCCCAGTTCCTGGAGCGAATCGTCCCCCTCTTCGACGACGAAACGGTCGTGCTGGCCTATGCCCAGAGCCGGCCGATTCGCGAGGACGGCCAGCCGATATCCGAGGATTACCGCGGCTACTTGAGCGATCTCTCGACCGAAAAATGGTTGTCGTCCTATACGAGCGAGGGGGAGGAGGAGTTGAAATTCCTCGCCCGCAAGAACACGATCCCGAACGCCAGCGCGGTGATCGTGCGCTGTGAGGAAGCGCTGCGGCAGATCGGGACAAGCGAAAACCTGCGGCTGTCGGGGGATTGGCTGTTCTACGCCCGGATGGCGAGGCGCGGAAAGATCGCCTTCGAGGCGTCGGTGCTGAACCTGCACCGCAGGCACGGCGACACGGTCACCGAGAAGGCGGAAAAGAGCCTCACTTGGCTCGAGGATCGGCTCGCCGTCCACGCCTGTTTCGCGGCTTTCCCATCCGTTTCGACGGCGACCCGGCTCGAGGCGCTCTGCCGCACGGCCTTCGCCTACAACGTGCGGAGGTCGCGCCATGCGAACGCCGGTCTGCCGTCGTTCACGGGCCACCCGGCGCTCAGAGAACATGGACCTGGGCTGCTCGACAGCGTCACGAGCGGTCGGGCTCAAGGTTCCTTGCGCCTCCTGATGGCGCTGCCGGACGCGAACCTGGGGGGAGGGCAGGTCAACTGCGTTCGCCTCGCCAACCGACTGGCCGAGGAGCATCTCGTGTTCCTCGTGAACGCCCGGCCGAAACTCAGCGAGCCGGAACTGGTCGCAATGGTTTCCGGCAAGGTGCTGCTGCTCGAGGGGAGCCTCTCGTCGCTGCCCTGGTACGAGACCGGCGGCGCCGACAGCCCTCGGCTCCGCGCCGAGACGCTCCAGGCGCTCGTCGCATTTTATGGGATAAGCCACGTTTTTTCGCAGGTCTGGTGGGCCGACAAGTTCGTCTTCACGCACCTGACGCGAGACAATCCCGATCTCGCTTGGCTCAGCAGAATGTGCGGCTGCTATGAATATCTGATGTATAACCCCAAGGGCGACGAAGGGTTCTCTTCGCTCGTCGATCCGCTGATGCGGCGGGTCGACGCGTTGACCTATGTCGCGGACAAGAACCTGGAGTTGTTCGAGGCCACCGCGGTGGCGAGGCCGCCTCGGATCGAGAAGGTCTTCAACGGATTGCCCCGGAGCCTCTTGAACGGGGCGGCCGACGTCCGGTTGGCGCTCGCCGGGGACGAACGCGCGGCGTGCCTCTGTTCCCGCGCGATCGCCGAGAAGGGATGGAGGGAGGCGGCGGCGGCCGTCCGGGCCGTGAACGCGCTTCCCGATCGGGAGCGGGGCGGCAAGCGCCTGAGGCTCGTCCTGATCGGCGACGGGCCGGTCTATGACGAGCTTCAGGCGGAAGGCCGCGAGGACATTCTGCTCCTCGGGCGGCAAGCCAATCCGGTCGGCGTCATGAAGCAGTGTCATTTCGGACTGCTTCCCTCCCGATTCCGCAGCGAAAGCCTGCCCACCGTGGTGATCGAGTATCTCGCGTGCGGGCTTCCAGTCATTGCGACGCGGATCGGATCGACGCCGGAAATGCTTCTCGCCGACGACAACAGGGCGGCCGGCTGGCTCCTGTCCGCTATGGAAGGCGAGGCGCTTGTCGAGGAGATGAAGGCGGCGCTGTCGGCTCTGATGGCCGACGACGAGCTTTACGATCGCAGTTCCGCAATGGCTCGGGATTTGTTTTCGCAACGTTTCGACCTCGAGATCACCGCGGGACGTTATGTCCGCATGTTGCAAGAGCTGAAGCCGGAGTCCGTTGTCGTCCGAGACAGCGCGCCCACCCCTCGCCAAGTCGAAAGTCTTGTGGCCTGAAAGGCGATTTCGATCAGGCGGCCGGTTGGAATTTACGAGGTCCGCACGCAGACTTGGAGGAAAGCGGAGTCGCACGAAACGCAACCCGAACCTCGGCCGCCTCGCCCCGCGAGACGTCCTTCCGATGGATGAGCTGTCATGCGAATGAAAATGCTGGCGTTGCTCGTGACGGTCGGCTTGGGCCCCGCGGGGGCGGCAAACCGGACCTCGGCGGCGGACGTCTGGTTTTCGTTCCCTCCGAAAACGGACTTCATGGATTTGTTCCGTAAACCCGACCAGTGGCCGGCGTCCCTGCAAGGCATCGACGCATTCATGCTTCAATCGTCTTTTGTGTACCGCAGCTCAGACAAGCAATTGGCGGAAATCGTTGGGTTTCTGAGGAAACACGGCGTGAAATTGGCGTTGGAGGCCCAGATGATGCGACTCGGCCCGAACCGATGCGGGCAAGGCATAGAAGGCTACAAACCCCCTGGATACATGCGGACTGTCTTTCAAAAGCTGAAAGCGGCCGGCGCCGATCTGGATTTCGTGGCGATGGATGAACCGCTCTGGTTCGGGCGCCTCGCCAAGCGCAAATCACGCTTCGGAGGCTCCTGTCAGTTCTCTCTCCTCGAGCTTGCGCAGAATCTGAGGCAAAGCGTATCGGAGCTGCTCGAGTTGTACCCCCGCGCGGAGATCGGAGACGAGGAAACCATCAGATCGCCGGCTATAGATAGGGATATGCCATCCGGCTACCTCTTTGAGATAGAAAAGTGGCTTGCCGCCTTCGAGCAGGAGACCGGCAGTAAGATCAGGTTTCTTCACTGGGATGTGGCTTGGTTTCCGGCCAAAAATTCGGAGATGGACAAACTCAACTCAAACTATTGGACCGCGACGCTCGAGAGCGCTGTGACCATGGGCAGAACTCACGAAATCCGGACAGGCATATTTTACGACGGCGATCCCGGCGACGTCGCTTCAGCGGCATGGAATGCGCATGCCATCGCGCGTTACAAAGCCGTGGAGGACGAACTCCACATTATGACGGATACGGCCGTCTTCGCGACTTGGATGCATTGTCCGGAGAGAGCGCTCCCGGAAAGCGATCCCGCGACCCTTTCCTATCTTGCGCGTTCTTATATTCGAGATCGCGACGGCCGAATTCGTTAATCGGTCGCCGAGGGCTCCGGCATTTCTCGTCGTCATGCGAAGCCGAAACCGGCGCCGGCGGCGACGAATCGCCGCGACGTCCGCTCAGCGCCAAGCGGCGACGGCGGGGATCTGGGACACGACGCAGCGGTCCTTGTACTTGCCGGCGATGTCACAGACCTCTTCCATCAGACCTTTCTCGAGAGTCGTCGGAGCGAGGCCGAGGGACATGAGGCCGTCGTTCTCGACGTCGAAGTCGTTCGCGGCTTCTTCGTTGCGCGGGTTGGCGACGGAGCGCCACGGCACGCCGGTCATGGCCGATATTCGGCTTGCGAGATCGATCACGCGATGGGTCTCGGTGATCTGGTTCAGGATGCGGACGCGCTTGCGGTTGTCTTCCGGGCTCCGGACCGCCAGTTCAATGCAGCGCACCGTATCCTGGATGTGGATGAACGCGCGGGTCTGTTCTCCCGAACCGTGGACGGTCAGGGGATATCCGAGGGCCGCCTGCAAGAGAAAACGGTTGAGAACCGTGCCGTAGAGGCCACAATAGTCGAAGCGGTTCACGAGTTCCGGCGCGAGCGCGGTCTCCCTGGTCTGTGTGCCCCAGACGATTCCCTGATGCAGGTCCGTGATGCGCAGCCCATAGTTCTTGTTATAATAGTAAAAAAACAACGCGTCCTGGCTCTTCGTCATATGATATATGCTGCCGGGTGCGGCCGGGTACATAATCTCGATTTCCTTCGGCCCGTCGTCGGAGCGAATGGTGACGGGAAGATAACCTTCCGGAATCCGTGCGCCCGTGGATTTATACCCGTAGACGCCGATCGAGCCCAAATGGACGATGTGGGTATCGTAGAGGCCCGCCTCGACCACGGCGCAAAGCACGTCATGGGTGCCGTTGAGATTATTCTGTACGGTATACCGCATGCTGCGCGAGCCGTACATGGAATACGGAGCGGATCGCTGCTCGGCAAAATGGACAATCGCCGCCGGCTTCTCCGCCTGCAGCAGCATGACGAGGTCACGGTATTCCGATCCGACTGTCAGATTGTGGAATCGAATCTCCCTGCGCGAGACGTTTTTCCAGGCCGCCACGCGCGCTTGGGGGGATTGAATGGGCGTCAGGGACGACGTCCCGAGCTCGAGATCGATTCGCCGGCGCGACAAATTGTCGACGATAACCACGTCGTATCCGAGCGAAGAAAGATGTAATGATGTTGGCCAACCACAAAAGCCGTCTCCTCCGAGCACAATGATGGTCGTCTTACAAGTCTCGAGGGCGAAACGATCGGGGTTGAACAAGGTGCACCTTTCCACATTCAGGTATTTTAGTTTACGCTGTAAATGGCTTAAAGGAAAGTTTCATGTCAACGCGCTCCAAATGCATAAAGAGAAATTGGGAAAAGCGACTCTCCGCATCTCGACGCGCTCTCCCGCCCTTGAAGACCGTCGAAAAATCGGGTTCCTGACGGACGCTCTGTCGATGGCGCGGGCGGGGTATGAGGTCGGCGCCGCCGTTTCCTCTAGCGTCCCCTTTCGGAATATGGAGACAGCGGACGATCCGCTTGTCATCGGCGCAATCGCCGTCCCCTGCACCCTGCACCCTGAGCCCGTTGCCGCCATGCGCGACTGGGGCGCAGACAAACAGGATTCGCTTTTCCGAGGCTTACGTCTCTGCCGCCTCGAGGCTCCAGGTCCGGACACGTTGGCCGAGTGAGAATCGCCGTTGTCGCGTCGGAGAACGAGTCGATCGACGGCGCGCAAGCGGCAAGCGTGACGGTCTCGGTCGACGGAGGGGAAGAAAATCGGCTCCGCTCGGCCCTCGCGCCCGTTTTCCCGCCGGCGCTCGCAATCTGTAGGGGACACAATGGTTAGGTCATGTCGCTAAAAACAATCGTTCACATCAGCTCGGATTTTCCCGATGCTCTTGCGCCGGCCAAGACTCACGCGGTCCGCAAGCTGGTAGCGGGGACCGACGGCTACCGGCACGTCGTCTACTCGCTCAATCGCGTGAACTGGCCGCTGCAGATCGCCGCTCTCGATTTCGGACCCGATCGAAGGGCGGTCGCTTACGGGGCGCCACCCAAAGGCTTCTATCTCGAAACCCGGCTGAATCGCGTGGCCGACTGGATTCTCGATGACATTGCGAGCCGGGGTCTGTCCGTCGACGCGCTTCACCTTCACAAGCTCTCCGTCGAAGGCTTGATAGGATTGAAGATCGCCCGCGCGCTCCAGCGCCCTTTCATCGTGAATATCTGGGGCGACACCGATCTGAAGATCCTCGGCGCTCGTGGGGACCTCGTCACACGCTGGAACGCGGTCGTCTCCGAAGCCAGCCTCATCCTGCCTTGCGCCCCCTGGGCGCTCGACAGAGTCGCTCGGATTCTCTCCGTCGACCGCTCGAAAGCGATCATCCTCCCATGCATCGCGCAGAATGGGCCCTTCACGCCTTCTCCGGTCGTGGCGGAGCCGCGGCTGATCAGCGTGTTCCATCTCGATTCGTACCGGCGGAAGAACTTCGAGTCGCTCACGAAAGCCGTCGTCGCGCTGTCGAGGACACGCCCCGGCGTGACGTTGGACGTCTACGGGGAAGGCTCCCCCAAGACGATTCTGATCCTCGACAAGTTGATCAGGTCGGCAGGCGCCGAAGCCCTAGTATCGCTCAAAGGTCCCATCACCGACAAGACGCTCGGCCAGACCCTGCAACGCTACGCCGCCTTCGTGATGCCGACGCGGCGCGAGACCTTCGGCATGGTCTTCATCGAAGCTCTGTTCGCCGGGGTTCCGGTGCTTCACTCGAAGGACTGGGGAATCGACGGGTTCTTCGGGCCCGACGAAATCGGCTACGCTTGCGATCCGACGCGGATCGCCGACATCGTCTACGGCGTCGACCATCTGCTGGCGCAGCAGGAGAGCTTCAAACGCCGAATCAAAACGATTTACGAAGACGGCCGCCTGAAGCGTTTCGAGACGCCGCACATCGTCGAAACCTATCGGGGGGGGCTGGAGCGCGTGTTGAAGCCCTGAGGCGTCGTAATCCGCGGGACGGCGCGGCGCTTGTGACGCTGTGCGAGGAGCCGTTCGACAAGACAGACGCGGAAGGCATGGCGCGCTTGCACGTCCTCCAGGCGGCGCTTCGCCCGATCCAGACGTGAACGTCGCCGCCGAAGGAGACGCTTGGGCGCTCCGGGCGGCCGTCCAGACGACCAAAGCTCGCAGTTGGTGAACAGTGCTGGCGCGCCCGAAGAGATTCGAACTCCTGACCCCCAGATTCGTAGTCTGGTGCTCTATCCAGCTGAGCTACGGGCGCGCATACCGGCTTCCGAGGCGACGCAGGCGCCGCCGCCGGTAGCGGACGGCGGCGTGTAGCGTCTTTTGCCGACGGTGGCAAGAGCGAATTTTTCGGTCGCCGTTTCTCCGTGAAACCCGATTGACGCTGTCACGTCGCAGGGGGGCCGAAGCAATCCAGCAGGTCATGCGCAGCGCTCAGCAACCGGAGCCATTTCCCGGGCGGGTCGGGTCGCGGCCCGATTTGCAGAAGCGGGGCGTGCGCACGCCGTCGATGCGACTCGATTCTCGCGAAGGCGGCGTTCGCGTTTATGCGGCCGTGTCCGGGAATACGAGATGGCCGCAGGGGTGTACGGGACACGCCGCCCTTTCCCTTGCCGGGCCGCCCGGGGCGGCCGACGCTCAACGCGGGGGCCGCCGGGTTTCGCCGCAGACGCCTTCGCTCCCCGATTGCCGGAGCGCCCACGATTTTGGCCCCGAACGGGCCGCGAAAAAAAAAGGGTTGACGCCGAAAGGGCCGCCGCATAAGTTCTGCACGCTTTCGGCAGGTCGTAGAGCTTCGCTGTACAGGACGACGCGTCCCGTACCAAACGGCTCTAAACACTGACGATCTCATCGAAGAGCCATTTCCGGCCCCTGTGGGGCCGATTCTGTTTGGCAAGATCGCGGGCCGGTTCCGTGATCCTCTGCTTTCAGCGGCGTCCGAGCCCGGTCATGGGTTCATGGGCGCCGTTGGCTTCGCGCGTTGCCAAAACGGCGCGCGGCGACGAGGTGCGCATTTCTGTCCAGCCGCGAGGCCGGGCGCAAGGAACGGGAAGTTAAGGGCTCGCTATGCCGACGATTAGCCAGTTGATCCGCAAGCCGCGGCAACCGAAGACCTACCGCGAGAAGGCCCGCCACCTCGAGGCGAGCCCGCAGAAGCGGGGCGTCTGCACGCGCGTCTACACGACGACGCCGAAGAAGCCCAATTCGGCGTTGCGCAAGGTCGCCAAGGTCCGTCTCACCAACGGCTTCGAGGTTATCGGCTACATCCCCGGCGAGGGCCACAACCTCCAGGAGCACTCGGTCGTCATGATCCGAGGCGGCCGCGTCAAGGATCTGCCGGGCGTGCGCTACCACATCCTGCGCGGCGTGCTCGACACGCAGGGCGTCAAGGACCGCAAGCAGCGCCGCTCGAAATACGGCGCCAAGCGTCCGAAGTGATCAGAGTCAAGGATTTAGGAGCAGGCCATGTCCCGCCGGCACAGCGCTGAGAAGCGTGAGATCATCCCCGACGCCAAGTACGGCGACATCGTCGTCGCCAAGTTCATGAACACCATCATGTACGAGGGCAAGAAGTCGGTCGCCGAGAGGATCGTCTACGGCGCGCTCGACGGCATCGAGGTCAAGGCCAAGAGCGATCCGCTCGCGGTCTTCAAGCAAGCGCTCGAGAACGTCGCGCCGGCCGTCGAAGTGCGTTCCCGCCGCGTCGGCGGCGCGACCTATCAGGTTCCGGTCGAAGTGCGGACGGACCGCCGTCAGGCCTTGGCGATCCGCTGGATCATCTCCGCCGCGCGCGACCGCAACGACAAGACCATGGTCGACCGCCTCTCGGCCGAGTTGCTCGACGCTTCCAACAACCGCGGCGCCGCGGTGAAGAAACGCGAAGATACGCACCGCATGGCGGAGGCGAATCGCGCTTTCGCCCACTACCGCTGGTAAGCGGCCGTCCTCCACGAAAACGGAATCTGGATCATGGCCCGCATCCACGCCATCGAAGACTATCGCAATTTCGGCATCATGGCCCACATCGACGCCGGAAAGACGACGACGACCGAGCGCATCCTCTACTACTCCGGCAAGTCCCATAAGATCGGCGAAGTCCACGACGGCGCCGCGACCATGGACTGGATGGAGCAGGAGCAGGAGCGCGGCATCACGATCACGTCCGCCGCGACGACCACGTTCTGGCACGACAAGCGCCTCAACATTATCGACACCCCTGGGCACGTCGACTTCACCATCGAGGTCGAGCGCAGCCTGCGCGTGCTCGACGGCGCGGTCTGCGTGCTCGACGGCAACCAGGGCGTGGAGCCGCAGACGGAGACCGTCTGGCGTCAGGCCGACAAATATGGCGTGCCGCGGGTCGTGTTCGTCAACAAGATGGACAAGATCGGCGCCGACTTTTATCGCTGCGTCGAGGAGATCAACACCAAGGTCGGCGGCCGCCCGGTCTGCATCCAGCTGCCGATCGGCTCCGAGTCCAACTTCAAGGGGATTATCGACCTTCTGCGCATGAAGGCGGTCGTCTGGGAAGACGAGGGGCTCGGCGCGAAATATCACGACGAGGAGATTCCCGAAGACCTCAAGGCGAAGGCGGAAGAGTATCGCCACGCCCTGATCGAGGCTGCGGTCGAGCTCGACGACGACGTGATGTCCGCCTATCTCGACGGCCAGGAGCCAGACATCGACACGCTGAAGGCCTGCATCCGCAAGGCGGTCAAGCAGATCACCTTCGTGCCGGTGCTGTGCGGCTCGGCCTTCAAGAACAAGGGCGTGCAACCGCTGCTGGACGCCGTCGTCGATTATCTGCCGTCGCCGGTCGATCGCGGCGGCATCAAGGGCCACGACCTCGACACCGGCGAGGAGGTCCTTCGCTTGCCGAAGGACACCGAGCCCTTCTCGATGCTCGGCTTCAAGATCATGGACGATCCGTTCGTCGGCACGATCACGTTCTGCCGCATCTACTCGGGCAAGATCGAGTCGGGCACCACCGTGCTGAACTCGACCAAAGACAAGAAAGAGCGCGTCGGCCGCATGCTGCTGATGCATGCCAACAATCGCGAGGACATCAAGGAAGCCTATGCGGGCGACATCGTCGCCCTCGCCGGCCTCAAGGACACGCGCACCGGCGACACGCTCTGCGACCTGACGAAGCCGGTGATCCTGGAGAAGATGGAGTTCCCGGAGCCGGTCATCGAGATCGCCATCGAGCCGAAGTCCAAGGCCGACCAGGAGAAGCTCGGCGTCGCGCTGTCGAAGCTCGCCGCGGAGGATCCGTCGTTTCGCGTGTCGACGGATCCGGAATCGGGCCAGACCATCCTCAAGGGCATGGGCGAGCTTCATCTCGACATCAAGGTCGACATTCTCAAGCGCACCTACAAAGTGGAAGCCACCATCGGCGCGCCTCAGGTCGCCTATCGCGAGAAGCTGACGAAGAAGACCGAGATCACCTACACCCACAAGAAGCAGACGGGCGGCACCGGGCAGTTCGCCAAGGTCACGCTCGTGTTCGAGCCGGCCGAGCCGGGCGCGGGTTCGTCGTTCGAGTCGAAGATCGTCGGCGGCGCGGTGCCGAAGGAATACATTCCGGGCGTCGAAAAGGGCATCAACAGCGTCATGGGCGCGGGCGTCCTGGCCGGCTTCCCCGTCGTCGACGTCAAGGCGACGCTGATCGACGGCGCTTTCCACGACGTCGACTCGTCGGCGCTCGCCTTCGAAATCGCTTCGCGCGCCGCTTTCCGTGAAGGTCTGCAGAAGGGCGGCGCGGCGCTTCTCGAGCCGATCATGAAAGTGGAAGTGGTGAGCCCGGAAGAGCACACCGGTTTCGTGATGGGGGATTTGCTCTCCCGCCGCGGACACGTGCAGGGTCAGGACATGCGCGCCAACGCCGTCGTCATCAACGCGATGGTGCCGCTGTCGAACATGTTCGGCTACGTCAACCAGTTGCGTTCGGGCACGCAGGGCCGCGCCAACTTCACGATGCAGTTCGATCACTACGAGCAGGTCCCGGCGAACATCGCGTCCGAGATCATCGAGAAGTTCAAGTAAGGCGCGTCGCCCACGCGTTGAAGTAAGGCCTCGAAAAGGAGTTCGGTAATGGCCAAGGAAAAATTTGCGCGTAACAAGCCGCATTGCAACATCGGCACGATCGGCCACGTCGACCACGGCAAGACCTCGTTGACGGCAGCGATCACGAAGGTGCTCGCGGAGACCGGCGGGGCGACGTTCACGGCCTACGATCAGATCGACAAGGCGCCGGAAGAGAAGGCTCGCGGCATCACGATCTCGACCGCTCACGTCGAGTACGAGACGAAGAATCGTCACTATGCGCACGTCGACTGCCCCGGCCACGCCGACTACGTCAAGAACATGATCACGGGCGCCGCCCAGATGGACGGCGCGATCCTCGTGGTCTCCGCCGCTGACGGCCCGATGCCCCAGACCCGCGAGCACATCCTCCTGGCCCGCCAGGTCGGCGTTCCGAAGATCGTGGTGTTCCTCAACAAGGTCGACCTGATCGACGATCCCGACCTGCTCGACCTCGTCGAGGAGGAGATCCGCGACCTTCTGACCAAGTACCAGTTCGACGGCAAGAACGCCAAGATCATCCGCGGCTCCGCCACGGCGGCCCTCGAGGGCAAGCCGGAGGGCGAGAAGGCCATCAGCGACCTGATGGACGCCATCGACGCCGAGATCGCGCAGCCGGTCCGTGAGATCGACAAGCCGTTCCTGATGTCCGTCGAGGACGTCTTCTCGATCACCGGCCGCGGCACCGTCGCCACCGGCCGCATCGAGCGCGGCATCGTCAAGATCAACGAGACCGTCGAGATCGTCGGCCTGAAGGACACCACGAC
>CAIZGR010000567.1 GCA_903932535.1 uncultured Hyphomicrobiales bacterium
CGAGACGGTCGAGGCGATCAAGGAGCTGCTCGAGACCCGCGTCCGTCCGGCCGTCGCAGGCGACGGCGGCGACATCGTGTTCAAGGGCTTCAAGGACGGCGTCGTCTATCTCACGATGAAAGGCGCCTGCTCCGGCTGCCCGTCCTCGACCGCGACGCTACGCCACGGAATCCAGAACCTCCTCAAGCACTTCCTGCCGGATGTTCAAGCCGTGGAGCAGATGGAGGCCTGACGGCCTCGGATGTCCTACGGGCCGGTCATCCCGAGCCTGTGGCTCGTGTGGTTCGTGGTCTGGATGATTTTGGCGCACGGCGTGAAGGCCGCCGCCGAGCGGGAGAGCAACGCGTCTCGGCTGGCCTATGTCGTTCCGCTGCTGGTCGCGGTCGCTCTCCTCGGCGCGCCCGACGTTCCGCTCTATCCCTTGAACGCGCGCTTCGTTCCGCCCGAGATGCGCTTCGTCCGCCTCGGCGCCGCGCTGACGTTCGCGGGGCTCGCCGTCGCGGTCTGGGCGCGCCTGTAGCTCGCCGGCAATTGGAGCGGCCGGGTCACCCTCGACCACGACCACGCGCTCGTCGTCAGCGGCCCGCACCAGTGGGTCCGCCTCCCGATCTACCCGGGCTCCTGCTCGCGCTCGCCGGAACGGCGCTCGCCGTCGGCGAATGGCGGGCGGTTCTGGCGGTCGTGATCGCCGCCGCCGCGCTCTGGCGCAAGCTGAGGCTCGAGGAGGCCGTCATGCGGCGGCGGTTCGGCGACGCCTACGCGCGCTACGCGACGCGGGTGCGAGCGCTGATTCCGCTTGTGCTGTGAGCGCCGCGGAGCCTCGAAGGGGCGGCAAGACTTGGCCAAGGCGAACGGAAGTCGAAGCGCCGGTCAGGCCATCGTGTCCAGCCCGATGTCGAGGATCGGCGCGCTGTGGGTGAGCCAGCCGACCGAGATGAGATCGACGCCGGTCTCGGCGATGGCGGGGGCGCTTTCGGGCGTCACCCGTCCGGAGGCTTCGCTGATCGCCCGGCCGCCGATCATGGCGACGCCGCGCCTGAGATCGTCGAGCGACATGTTGTCGAGCAGAAAAGCGTCCGCCCCTTGCGCGAGCGCCTCCTCGAGCTGGGATAGCGCGTCGACTTCGACCTCGATCTTGACCAGATGGCCGACATGCGCGCGCACCCGCCGGATCGCCTCGGCGACCGAGCCGGCGATGGCGACGTGGTTGTCCTTGATCAGCGCCGCGTCGTCCAGGCCGAAGCGATGGTTGGCGCCGCCGCCCGCGCGCACCGCGTATTTCTCGATGGCGCGCAGGAGCGGCGTGGTCTTGCGCGTGCAGACGATGCGCGCCTTGGTGTGCGCAACCGAGGCCGAAAGCCGCGCCGTCGCGCTCGCAATCCCGCTGAGGCGGCTGACAAAGTTGAGCGCCGTGCGCTCGGCCGTGAGCACGCCGCGCGCCGGCCCTTCGATGAACGCGAGCGCCGTTCCGGGGACGACTGCGCCGCCGTCGGCGAGGCGAGGCTCGAAGCGGATCGCCGGGTCGATCAGGCGGAAGGCGTGGGCGGCGCAATCGAGCCCGGCAGCGACGCCCTCCTGGCGCGCGGCCATGACGCACCGGACGACGCAATCGGCCGGCGCGATGGCGTCGGTCGTGATGTCGCCGGCGCGGCCGAGGTCTTCCAGAAGCGCCTGGCGGACGAGGGGCTCCACGAGGATGGCGGGGAGCGGGACGAGCGGCATTTTCAGGCTCTCCTGGCGCGGATATGGGGGGCGGCCTCGGCGAGCGCCGCGGCTTCGGCAAGCGCCTCCCCGAGGGTCAGCCGGATGCGGCGGCGGTCGGCGGGACGCTGCGGGAAATCGAGCCGGCTGTGGGCGCCGACGCTGTCGGCGCGCCGCAGCGCGGACACGGCGATGGTCAACGCGACGGCGGCAGGGTCCGAGGCCGGTCCGTGCGAGGCGGCGAGGGCGGCGAGCGCCGCCGCCGCGTCGCGAAGGGTCTCTCCGTCGCGCCCGACGCCGGCCGCCCGCGACAGGATCGGGCGCACAGGCGCCGGATCGGAGGCGGGGGGCGCAAGCGCGGCGCGCAGGCGAGCGAGCCGGCGCAACGGCGCGCCCTCGATCGAGCGGGCGACGAACGAGGCGAAGACGGCGGCTTCGGTCAGCGAATTGCTCGCGAGCCGATTGGCGCCGTGGAGGCCGGTGCAGGCCGCCTCGCCGCACGCCCAAAGGCCGGCGATCG
>CAIZGR010000568.1 GCA_903932535.1 uncultured Hyphomicrobiales bacterium
CATCGACGAGCGCGTGCGCGATTGGATCGACGAGCACAAGAGCGGCGTGAGCGGCATGGTCGCGCGCACCGATGGAGCCAAGCGCGTCAAGTCGGACGCGGCGGCTCTGAATGCGACGGACTTGAAGGTTCCCGAGGGGCTGCTCCGCTAGTCATGCTATCAGCGTAGCACATCGCGCAATGCCCGAGTAGGCGAACACCCGTTCGGCATGGTATCGTAAGGGCATGATGCAGCAGCCCCCTCGTCAGCCGGGCGGCCTTCTTGGCCTGGTCGCGGCCATCCCGCAACTGATCGAGGGCATCAAGCAGGCCAAGCAGCAGGCCCAGTTGCAGAAGATGCTCGCGGGCGCGCAGGAAGTCAGCATCTTCCAGCAGCAAGCCGCTGCCGATCCAGACGGGAAGTCCACCTGGAAGAACCCGACGTGGCTCGCGGCGCTCACCAAGACCGCGAAGAACTCCGACTACCCGCTGCCGTTCAAACAGGGCGAGGAAGGCGGGATGCCGGGCGCCGGCGTGGCTCCCACGGCGCTGGGCACACCGGGCGGCATGACCGGCGGCAACGTGTTCCAGACCAACACCCGCAGCCCCGGCGCAAGCCCGGCGGGCGGCGCGGGCGTTGGTGCGGCGTCGCCGTCGCAAGTCTCCGACCCGCGCTTGACCATGATTAATCCCGGCAAGGCGAATCTCGCCACGCCCACGGCGCTGCCGCAGATCGGCGCGCAGACCGCGCGGCAGACCGGCCCGCAGTTGGACATAAACGCCTTCACCGGCAAGGACCCGGTGCGCGACTTCATTCAGAAGAACTTGCCCAACATCGAGGCGTCGCCGCCCGAGCAGCGCGCAAACCTCATCGAAACGGCGACCGGCCAGAAGCTCACGCCCGAGCAGTCCAAGCAGGTCGAGAGCATTCCCTACGAGTTGCCGCCCAACGCGCAAGTCAAGCGCGAAGGCCAGGTCAACACGCTCATCAACCAGCAGTTGAAGCAGGCTGCGTCTACCGGAACCTCGACCTCGCTGATCGCCGCCGTGCGGTACGCTTCGGGCCAGGTCGAGCGCATCTACGGCAACACGCCCGAGGGTGAGGAGAAGGCGCAAGAGGCCATCGCGGCCCTGACCGACCAGGCACTCAATTCGATGACCCCGGCCGAGATCGCCAAGATCGCCGAGCAGAAGGCGACGACTGGGCTCAAGGACACGCAGGCCCAGGTCATGCGCGAGACGGCCCAGCCGCGCATCGAACTCTACCAGGCGCAGGCCGATGAGGCGCGGCAGCGCGGCCATGCGCTACAGGAGAACGCCGACACGCAGAAGGCGCTCATCGGGGCGAAGTACATGAACGCGCAGGCGGCGGTGAAGAACGCCTACTCGCGCGCGGCGACCATCGAATCAACGAACGCCGAGAAGTGGGCCTCGGCGCACTACTACGGGTCGCGCGCCCAAGACATCGCGGCGCAGGGCAATGAGCGCGCGACCCGCGATGCGCTCAACGCCGTGCGCGCGGCGAAGTCATCGGCCGACAACGGCATCCGCAACATGCAGACCCAGATCGCGGGCATTCAAAAGACGATGCTGGCGGGCGGCGTCGGGATGGACCCCGGCACGAAGGCCAAGGTCCAGCGCAGCGTCGACGGCCTCAACGCGCAGCTTCAAGTGCTGCAGTCGCGCTCGTCGGAATACGACTCGACCATCTCGACGCTGACGAACAAGCTCGCGCCGGGGGCGAACCTAGGCGCGGCACCGCAGCAGTCGGGCATCAACATCTCGGGCGCTCCGAACGACATGCGGCCAGGCACGGTCGAATACTATCAGACGCTCAATCCCGACCAGCAGAAGGTCTACCTCAACAACAAGAACGTCCCCGAGGACGTGCGGATGTACCTCGCTGGCCTTAGCGGCGCGCAGTGAACGACCCGTACGCCAGCGCCGCGCCGCAGGACCCGTACGCTTCCGCGCCTGCCGCTGATCCCTACGCCAGCGCCCAGCCCGCCGCGCCTGCGCCTGCCCAGCCGACGCCCGCGCCGGTCGATACCTCGCGGCCCGCGCTGTCGTTCGAGCATTTCAAGAGCAAGTACGCGACCGAACTTGACGCGGCGGCCGATCGGGTCGGCATCGACCGCAAGATGCTGCGCGCGGTCCATTTCGTCGAGGACGCCAGCGAGGACCCCAACGTCATCTCGTCGGCGGGCGCCATCGGGGAGATGCAGTTCGAGCCCGGTACGTTCAAACAGTTCGCCAAGCCGGGCCAATCCATCACCGATCCGGTCGCCAACATCGACGCCGGGGCGCTCGCGCTCTCGCACTACATGAAAAAGTATGGCGGCAACATGGAGCGCGTGCTGGCGGCATACAACGCGGGCGAAGGCGCGGCCGACAAGGGCTTTGCGGTGCCCGACTACGTTGCGCGCTACAAAGCCATCTACGCCGCGCTCTCCAAGGACGACACCGGCCCCGGCCACCAAACGGCGATGACCAAGGGCGGGGCTCCGCGCGCCACACGTGTGGCGCAAACGCCCGCCCCGCCCGCGCAGCCGGTCGCAGCAGGCTTCGGTGCGCCCGGCGAGATCAAGCCGCGGCCGGGCGGCATCCTGGGCATGATCGAGGAGGCCGGCAACAAGGTCGAGCAGAGCCTCCACGGCGCGCAGGCCAACTGGTCTGAGGCGACCGACACCAGCGATCCGCACCTCATGGCGGCCCGCGCCAAGCTCGCCGACTTCCCGCTGATAAAGGGGGTTGGGTCGGGAACGCACCTGGCGAACGCTGTCGTCATGGCGCCATTCGTCGCGGGCGATGTGGTCCTGCGCGATATTGCCATCGGCAACACCGAGAGCATCGGCGACGTGGGCCAGCACTTCTGGGCGATGGCGCGTAATCCGATGCACATGGGCGACCTGCTCGATGATCTTGTCGAGAAGTACGGCCCCGGCACGCGCGCCGAGGACATGTGGTGGACTCAACCCGGGATGCGCGAAGCCATCGCTCGCGCGCAACCAGCCACCCCGCAAGGGCTTGCGTTGCAAGCCGTGTTCGGCCTCAACGCCCAGATGCACCAATACCTGCTCAACAAGCCGCTGGCCTCGGGCGCGCTGGGATCGGTCCTCGCCTTCATGGCGCCAGTCGGCGGCGAGATGGCGCTGGCCCGCGGCACGATGAAGATGACGGGCAAGGTCGCGGGCTGGGCCGCCAAGCCGCTGGGCAAGGCCGCAGTGGCCGCCAGCGCCCGCGTGGCGCCGAACGCTACGCGCGCCGCCGTCTTGAGCGCATCGCTGAAAGGAGCGGCGGCGAAGAAGTCGCTCGACGCCGTGCTCGAAAAGGCGTATCACGGGTTCGTGCTGTCCGGCGCGCCGATTACCGGCGACCGCTACCACGCCGTCACCCGACAGTTCGGCGAGATCGGCCAGCAGGCGCAGCGCCAGTACGTTTCGCACCAGGCCGAAACGCGCTACAGCGCGCAGGCGCTCTTGGGGCAAGAAGACAAGCTCGGTGGCACCTCGCGCCGGGGGCGCGGCAACGTGCCGGGCCGGGTGGACATCCACCGCGAGCAGGACAAGTTCTTCAACAATCTGACCACGCTGCACGTCCACCAGCCACAGGGCGGCGACCCGTACTTCGACCCGAACATCCAGGCGACCACGATGAACCTCGGCCCGGCCTGGAATAAGCCAGCGCGCGCCGGGAAACCCGCCGACCCACAGGTGAGTGCCCGCCACGTCGTCTACGCCGAGCATCCCGCGCCGAACATGCCGGGCGAGAAGCGCGACACGCTCTATCCCGGCTCGCCGTCGGTCAAAGCCGGGCAGGCCGAGCGCACGTTCATGGGCGTCAAGGTGCAGGACCCACAGACCGGCGAGTTGACCTGGAAGCGCGACCCCAACCGCGAGCTGGCGTTCAACAAGCACGTCGATATGGGACTCATCGCATCGGCGATGCAGATGATCCCGAACCCCATGTCGGCCGCCGAGGCCGCCGCCTTCCAGAAGTACGTCGAGGGCGAGGCCCTCAAAGCCGGGCCGCTGCCGGGCGTCAACAAGAAGTGGAACCGGCAGCAGAAGTTCATCGTCCGCGACCTCGTTGAACGCCGCGCGTTGCGGGATTGGGCCGTTTCCCAAGGCCACGATGCCATCGAGTACGTCCCACCGCCAGCGTCCGGCGAGCCCACGCAGGTCATCATCCCGCGCCAGATCACGGCCCTCAAGCGCGACGACCGGCTCATCGGCCTGACCTCGGTACACGATCGCGCCATCAACACCGCGCACGCCTTCAAGGCCGGGCAGGATGCCGTCGCTGCCGTCGCGCCGTCGATGAAGGGCAAGATGATCGACGGCTACGCCCCGCGCGCCAAGATGTTCGACACGGAACCCTCGCTGCTCGACCGGCTGGGGGGCCTGGGCAAGAAGCTGACGCCGCAGGGCGGCGGCGGGCAACCGAACCCGTCGCCGATTACCGCGCAGCGGCAGTACGGCTCGATTCAGCACGCGCTCGACCGCGACGAGAAGATCAACCCGAACTTCGATCCGGCCGAGGCGGGCGAAACGGGCCTGGCGCGGATGCTGCGCTTCACCGAGTACATGAAGTACATCTACGGCGAGGCGGGCAAGGTCACGGGCGCCGGGGTCAAGGGCGGCTACATCGACTACGATAAGGTCGTCGCCGACGCCATCAAGAGCGGGCGCTACGCTCCCCGCAAAACCCCCGGCGCGCTGGGATCGGGCGCGAAGGGTCGGGCCAAGTTCGACGATTGGATGCGTGCCGAGGCGGTCGACGAGATCGCCAACGGCCCCAAGAAGCTCACCGACAACCAGGCCGCGCACGTCA
>CAIZGR010000569.1 GCA_903932535.1 uncultured Hyphomicrobiales bacterium
GCGCCGACGACGAGCACGTCGCAATGGTCGAAGAAGCGGGCGTAGCGGTCAGGGTCGGCTTCCTTCGGCGCCGTCCCGAGGCCGGCGGCCCGGCGCACGATCGGCTCGTAGACGTTCTTCCACGCCCAGTTCGACCCGAGCCAGTCCGGCCCCATGAAGGTCTTGTAGTAGAAGCCGGCGCCGAACAGCGGAGCGAAAAACCCGTTGACCGCGCCGAGGTCGAAGCGGAGCGAGGGCCAGCGGTTCTGGCTCGTTGCGACGAGGCCGTCGTGAAGCGCGACCTCGGTCGCCCGCAGGTTGGGGGTGAACCGGCCGGGTCCGCGCGCGATCCCGACGAGGGCGTTCGGCTCCTCCGGCCCGGCCGAGACGATCCCGCGCGGCCGATGATATTTGTAGGACCGGCCGACCAGCCGCACGCCGTTGGCGATCAGCGCCGAGGCCAGCGTGTCGCCCTCGTAGCCGGCGTAGGCGACGCCGTCGAAGGTGAAGGAGATCGGGCGCGCGCGGTCGATCGCCGCCCCGCCCGCGACGCGGAACGCTTGGCTCATGGGCCGACCTCGCGAGCGACCTCGGGCTGCGGCTCGCCGGGCTTGTAAGCCGCGAGAATCCGGTCGCTGACCGTGTCGCGCAGCACGTTGAAGAACCGGCCGCAGCCGGAGACGTGCCGCCAGCGCTCGGCGTACAGGCCCTTCGGGTTCGAGCGGAAATAGAGAAACTCCGTCCCCGCCGCGTCGCTGACGGCCGCGGGGTCCGGCGGACGGACGACATGGGCCTCGCCGCCGTGGCGAAACTCGATCTCCGGCCGCTCCAGGGCGCACCAGGGACAGGGGATCAGCAGCATGGAGACCTCAATGCGCCACAGCCGCCGCCGCGGCCTCGTCGATCAGCCGCCCGGCGCGGAAACGGTCGAGCGCGAAGGGCGCGGCGAGCGGATGCGGCTCGCCGCGCGCGATGGTGTGGGCGAAGACATGGCCCGAGCCCGGCGTCGCCTTGAAGCCGCCCGTGCCCCAGCCGCAGTTGACATAGAGGCCGGGTACAGGAGTCCGCCCGATGATTGGCGAGCGGTCGGGCGTGACGTCGACGACACCGCCCCAGTTGCGCAGCATCCGGAGGCGGCGCACCGCCGGGAAGAGCTCGCAAATCGCCTCGAGCGTATGCTCGGCGATGTGCAGCCCGCCGGTCTGCGAATAGGAATTGTAGGCGTCCGTTCCGGCGCCGATCACCATCTCGCCCTTGTCGGACTGCGACATATAGGCGTGGATGATGTTCGACATGACGACGCAGGGCATCATGGGCTTGACCGGCTCGCTGACCAGCGCCTGCAAAGGATAGCTCTCGAGCGGCATCCGCACGCCGGCCATCGCCATGACAACCGAGGTGTGGCCGGCCGCGACGACGCCCACGGTCTTGGCGGCGATGGCCCCGCGCGTCGTCTCGACGCCCGAGACCGCGCCCGAGGCGTCGCGGCGGATCGCCGTCATCTCGCAATTCTGGATGATGTCCACGCCGCGCGCGGAGGCGGCCCGGGCGTAACCCCAGGCGACGGCGTCGTGCCGCGCCGTGCCGCCACGCCGCTGCAACGCCGCCCCGACGATCGGATAGCGGATGGCGGGCGAAATGTTGAGGAGAGGGCAGAAGGCCTTGGCCTCGCCCGGGGTCAGCCATTCGTTGTCGACGCCCGCGAGGCGGTTGGCGTGGACGTGACGCTTGACGACCTGGACGTCGTGGACGTTGTGGGCGAGCATCATCACGCCGCGGGCCGAGTACATGACGTTGTAGTTGAGGTCCCGCGACAAGCCCTCCCACAGTTTCAACGCGTGCTCGTAAAGCGCCGCCGACTCTTCCCACAAGTAGTTCGAGCGCAGGATGGTGGTGTTGCGGCCGGTGTTGCCGCCGCCGAGCCAGCCCTTTTCCAGCACGGCGACCCGGGTCAGGCCGTGCTCCCGAGCAAGATAATAAGCGGTCGCCAGCCCATGGCCGCCGCCGCCGACGATGACCGCGTCGTAGGCCGCCTTTGGCTCGGGGCTGCGCCACTGCTCCGGCCAGCCCTCGTTGTGGGACAGCGCTTGCCGCATGACATTGAGAAAGGAAAACCGCACCGCCCCGTCGCGCTCCGCATTCGCTTCGGGGGCAGGATTTGCGCGTTTCGGCGCAGAAATGCGAGCACAATTTCGAGCCCGCGCGGCCAATTTTCTCGCCCCGAGCGACCGGATGTCCTTCCGACGGCGTCATGCGACAGGACGCGACGACGTAACCACGCTGACATCGCAAACCTCTCGATAGTTGATCAACCGCGCGGAATTAATGCGGCGCGCGCCGCGGCGCGACGGTCAGGGTATTCGATGTTGCAGCGCATATAAATCAACGCGAGAGATCATTTTAAATAAGGTTGTGAATGACTTCGTTCTATGCAATGAGAAAACGGTCCTTCCAAAAGCGGTCGATGGGCCATGCTGAGGTCAAAAATCTTGGGCAGGAAACTGTAGCCAGCGGCGGCCGTTGATCCACAACAAGAGAGGGCAGATAATGATCGTGCGTGAAATCGTCGTGACCTGCTCGAATCCGGACATCGCCCGCGCGGCCGTCGCGTCGATCGGCGGAGACTTCGCCAAGCGGTTTTCCCGCGACGCGCAGCGCCGGAACCTGCCGAGCGGAATCCTGGCCGCAAGAATCGTACGGGAATTCGCCTGTCAGGCCGGCGAGCGCGACTGGGAGAGCCTCGACAGTGCGATCCACGGCGCCGACATGCCGATCCTTTCCGGGCTGCGCTATATCCTCGACCGCAGCATGAAGCGGAAAGGCGACGATGCGCCGGCCAAAAGCAAAAGCTCGTCTTCGTCGATCCTCTGGTGCGAGCCGAGGGCGGCTTGCGCCTGACGAGGGCGGTTGCGATCACGCCGCCGATGACGCATGCTCGCGAGCATGTTTCTCGGGCTGGACTGCGGCACATCGGGGCTGAAGGCGCTCCTCGTCGATGAAAGCGGCGCGGCGGTCGCGAGCGCGGCGCGCGCCTACCTTCCCGACCGTCCGCGGCCGGGCTGGTCCGAGCAGGACCCCGGCGTCTGGCGCGCGGCGATGGCCGGCGCCATCGCCGATCTCCGCGCCGCGAACCCCGAAGCGCTCGCCGCCCTGAAGGGGGTCGGCTTCTCAGGCCAGATGCATGGCGCGGTCTTGATCGACCGCGCCGACCGCCCGGTCCGTCCGGCGATCCTGCACAACGACGGCCGCGCGCATGCGGAGGCCGCAGAACTCGCCCAAGAATTTCCCGATCTCGCCCGCGTCGTCGGCGTGAAGCCGATGCCGGGCTTCACCGGCCCGAAGCTGCTGTGGCTCGCCCGCAACGAGCCCGAGCTGCGCGGCCGGATCGATTGCGTGCTCGCGCCCAAGGACTTCCTGCGCCTCGCGCTGACCGGCGAGCGCGGGACGGACATGAGCGACGCCGCCGGTCAGTGGCTGCTCGACGAGGCCGCGCGCCGGTGGTCGGCGGACGCGATCGAAGCCTGCCGCGCCGAGCCCGCCTGGGCGCCGTGCCTGCACGAAGGGTCGGACCCAGTGGGAACCGTGGGCGCGGCGGCGGCCGAGGAATTCGGGCTGCCGGCCGGCGCCGTGGTCGCGGCGGGCGGGGGCGACGCGCCGGCCGGCGCGATCGGGCTCGGCGCGATCCGTCCGGGCGACGCCTTCGTCTCGCTCGGCACCGCGACCCAACTGATCGTGGCGACCGAACGCTGTCTCACCGCCCCGGAAAAGCTGGTCCACAGCTTCGCCCACGCTTTGCCCGGACGCTGGTACGCGATGGCCGCGATGCTGAACGGGGCGGGCGCGCTCGCCTTCGCCGCGCGCCTCGTGGGCGCGACGCCCGACGCGCTCGAACGCGAGGCGGCGGACGGCTATCGCGGACCCGGCGCGCTCGTGTTTCTGCCCTACCTGTCGGGCGAGCGGACGCCGCTCGACGATCCCTACGCCCGCGGCGTGTTGTTCGGCCTCAGCGAGACGACGTCCCGCGCCGATATGGCCCGCGCGGTCATGGAGGGGGTGGCGCTGACGCTCGCCGAGGCGCGCGACAGCCTCGCCGCGGCCGGCGCTTCGATCGCGCGCGTGAGCCTCATCGGCGGCGGGGCGAAGAGCGCGCTCTGGACGCGCATGATCGCCGCGGCGACGGGGTTCACGGTCGTCCGCACGAAAGGCGGCGAGACCGGCCCGGCCTATGGCGCGGCGCGCCTCGCCCGGCTGGCAGCGACCGGCGAAGCGCCCGATGCCGTCTGCACGCCGCCCGACGTCGCCGACGTGACCGAGCCGGACCCTCGGCTGGCGGAGGCGCTTGCGAAGCAGCGCGAGCGGTTCAAGGGGCTGTACGGGGCGGTCAAAGAGGAGTTTCGCCGGCTGGCGTGAGCTTGCGCGGAGATCGCGGCCAGCCTGAGAGGCGGCGTCTCGCCGCCCCGGGCGCCATTCGGCTGAGCGCGGGCAATCTGCCCGAGTTGCTCAAAACCCCTCGGGCTTTCCCACCACCGTCGTGTACAGCGCCCCGTCGCCGAAGGCGCGGCCGGCGGCGCGCTTGACGTCGGCCATCGTCACCGCGCCGATCTGGCGGTTGCGCTCGACGAGCCAGTCCGGCGCGCGGCCCTCGAGCTGAATCTGGACGAGCTGGGCGGCGATCTTGACCGAGGTGTCGAAGCGCAGCGGATAGGAGCCGATCAGGTAGGTCTTGCCCTTCTCGAGCTCCTCCTCGTTGAGCCCGTTCAGCGCCACGTCGCGGATCTCGGCCGAGGCGACCTCGAAGCTCTCGTTCGCCCGCTCGTTCTTGGTCGTGGTGCCGCCATAGTAGAAGCCGCCGCGGTCGAGGGCGTAGAAGGCGCCGAACACGGTGTAGGCGAGGCCGCGCTTCTCGCGCACCTCGCGGAAGAGCCGCGAGGTCATGTTGCCGTGGCCGCCCAGCACATGCGCGGCGACGAGGCTCGCGATGAAATCGGGGTCCTCGCGCATGAGGCCCGGGCGGCCGAATCGGATGGTCGACTGCGGGGCGTCGAGCGTCACGGTGTCGATCCGGCCGAGGCCGGAAAATTCGGCCGCTCCGACCGTCTTCAGGTCGCCATACGCCGGCAGGTCGGCGAACACCTTGTCGACCAGCGCCGCCGCGCCCTTTTCGTCGACCGCGCCGACGACGGCGATCACCAGCTTTTCGCGCGCGATGACGCGTTTGGCCGCCGCCACGACGTCGGCGCGCTCGATAGCGGCCAGCGTCTCGAGCGTGCCCTCGGCGGGAAACCCATAGGGGTGGCCGGGAAAGGCGTTCGCCCGCCAGGTGCGCGCGGCGAGGGAGGCCGGGTCGTTGGCGTCGTGGCGGACGCGGGCGTTGGCGTGCTCGCGCACCCGCACGAACGGCTCCTCGTCGAAGCGGGGGGCGTTCAGCGCGAGGCGCAGCAGCTCCGCGGCGCGGTCGAGGTTCTTGACCAGCGTGCGCAGGCGCCCCGCCATGTGCTCGCGATCGTTGCGGAAGCTGATCTCGACCGCCTTCTCGTCGAGCGCCCTCTGGAAGGCCTGCGAATCGAGATCGCCGGCGCCTTCGTCGAGCAGGCTCGCGAGCATGAGGCCGAGGCCGGCCTTGCCGGGATCGTCCTGCGAGGCCCCTCCGCGCATCGCGAATTCGAGCGAGACCACCGGAACGACGTGGGACTCGACCAGCCAGACGTCGAGCCCGCGGGGCGTGACGAGCGTTCGCACGTTGACGGCGGACTCGGGCGAGGAGGCGGCGACATATTTCTGCATGGAGCGTTTCCGAAAGAGGCGTCGAGGTCCTGGGCGCCCTCAGGCGGCCTCGGCCTCGAGCGGCAGGAGATGGCCGGTCACGGCGGGCTTGGCGACGAGCCACTTCCGGGCGGCGTCGAGCACCGCGTCCGCGTCGACCGCGTCGATCCGGGCCGGCCACTCCTCCACGTCGCGGATCGTCTGGCCGAGCGCGAGCGAGGAGCCGTACCAGCGCGCGAGGTCCGACTGGCTGTCGCGGGCGTAGACCGCGTCGGCGACGAGGCGGGTCTTGGCCCGTTCGAGCGCGCCTTCGTCGACCCCCTCGGCGAGGAATTTCGCCAGCACCCGGTCGAAAGCCTTGTCGAGCGTCTCGAGCGCGACGCCGGGCGCGGGGGTGGCGTTGGCGATGAACCGGCTCCGGTCGAGCGCGGTGCCGTGGTAATAGGCCCAGGCCGAGACCGCGAGCTTCTCGGCGATGACGAGCTCGCGATAGAGCAGGCTCGTCTGCCCGCCGCCGATCAGGTGGCCGAGCACGTCGAGCGCTTCCGATTCGCCCGGCTCCGCCGTCCGGCAGGAGGGCACGAGGTAATGGCGCTGCCAGTTCGGCTGCTGCACCTTCTCGTTGCGCACGGTGACGAGGCGGTCGGCGACCGCCGGCGGCTCGCTCGGGCGGAGCCGCTCGGGCCGGCCCCCGCGCGCGGGAACCTTGCCGTAGGTCGCCTCGGCGAGCCTGAGGGTCTCCTCGGGATCGGCGTCGCCGGCCACGACGAGCACGGCGTTCTGCGGCGTATAGAAGCGCTGATAGTAGGCGAGCGCGTCCTCGCGCTCGAGGCCCTCGATCTCGTGGCCCCAGCCGATGATCGGCACGCCGTAGGGGTGATGGGTGTAGAGGGTCGCCTGCACCGCTTCGCCGAGCTGCGCGCCCGGGTCGGTGTCGCAGTGCATGCGCCGCTCCTCGAGCACCACGTCGCGCTCGGGCGCGACGATCTCGTCGGTGAGCACGAGGCCGGTCATGCGGTCGGCCTCGAATTCCATGCAAGTCTTCAGGTGCTCCTTGGCGACCTGCTGGAAATAGGCGGTGAAGTCCGGCCCGGTGAAGGCGTTCTCCTGGCCGCCGATCCCGGCGATGAATTCCGAGAACTCGCCCTTCGGGTGCGCTTCGGTGCCCTTGAACATCAGGTGCTCGAGGAAATGGGCGATGCCCGACTTGCCCGGCGGATCGTCGGCGGCGCCGTTGCGATACCACACCATATGCGTGACGACGGGGGCGCGATGGTCGGGGATGACCACGATCTCGAGGCCGTTGGTCAGAGTGAAATGGGCAACCTGCGTGGCGGAGGGCTGTGCGGTCATCGCGATCCGGGAGTCTAGAGCCGACCTGCGACCGCCGGGGAGGCGGCCGTCGTGTCATCCACCGGACATATAGGGCGCCGGGGCGGGGGGCGCTAGGAGGGGGCGAGGCTTCGTTTTGGGGGCCGAAGGCGGGGCGGCTCGCGAACGGTTATTGGAGGGGCGAAGCCGACATGGAGTGAGCGTTCGCCTTGGCGGTTGAGCGCCAAGTCTCGACGTGGAGCTGCCGTTGAACATCGCGACTGCCAACGGCGCAAGTCAGGATGAAAGCGGCCTTGCCTCAAGGGCGGAACCCGCCCGATGGAAACGTTCCCGATCCACGGTTGACGGGCATCGACACCGGATTTGACACCAGCTTTACTCCATTGAAGTGCGAGACGCTGAAGTAGATGATCTGTCCGGTTTCAGGAGGCAGCCGAGCATGAGACGTTAACGCTGTCTGTGATGGCGATCACAACGCTTGAACGCCCTCTTGCTGTACGGGAGCGACTGGGAAGGGCAGCACAGAGGCGGATATGCCCCATTCGCCAACCTGTCCGGCGATGCGCGCTTGTTGCGCATTGCCGTCGCCCGCGGCGTCAGCTTGCAGGAACCGCTTTCCTTTGGCGACCTTCCCGCCGCCCCAGGTCCCGCCATCGCCGCTCGGAAATCCCGCCCCAGCCCTCTGAAAAGGCGCGATCCGGACTCGAAAACGGTGCCCCGCCCCTTCGCCCGCCGCCAGTCCTCCCAGCGCGTCCGGCGAGGTTTCGGCGGGCGCTCGGAGAGGACCGCTGCCCATGCGGTCGAGGCGGAGGGGGCGGAAGGCCGCGCGGGTCCGGCGCCGGGCGGCGAGCCTCACGACGGATGCGAGGACGCCGATGGCGACCGGCCGGACGGCCCGCTCCGTCCGCCGGCCCGCCTGGTCCGACGCAGCGCCCTTGCCGTCAGCGTCCGATCAGGCGTCTGACGGCCTGACGCCAAATCTGGAGCTTTCGTTGGCGCTCGTCCTCCGGCATGGCGGGCTCGAAACGCCGGTCGAGCGCCCACCTTCGGCCGAAAACCGCGGGCTCCGGGTACAGTCCCGCCTGAAGCCCGGCGAGGTAGGCCGCGCCGAGCGCGGTCGTCTCCAGCACCTTGGGGCGATCGACCGGCGCGCCGATGAGGTCGGCGAGCCGCTGCATCGTCCACTCGGAAGCGACCATGCCGCCGTCGACCCGCAGGATCGTGTCGCCGGCCCCGCCCCAGTCGCGGCGCATGGCCTCGAGGAGGTCGACCGTTTGGAAGCCCACGCTCTCCAGCGCCGCCTTCGCCAGTTCCTTGGGGCCCGTCGCCCGGGTCAGGCCGAAGAGAGCGCCGCGCGCCTCGGCGTCCCAGTGCGGAGCGCCGATGCCGACGAAGGCCGGGACCAGCACCACGTCCTGGTTCGGGTCGGCTTCCGACGCCATCGGACCGCTCTGATCGGCCGATTGCAGGGCGCCCAGTCCGTCGCGCAGCCACTGCACGGCGGCGCCCGCGATGAAGATCGCCCCTTCGAGGGCGTAGGTCCGCTCGCCGCCGAGTTGATAGGCGATGGTCGTCAGCAGCCGGTTCCTCGACTGCACCGCCGCCGGCCCGGTGTTGAGCAAGGCGAAGCAGCCCGTCCCGTAAGTCGATTTCAGCATGCCCGGCGCGAAACAGGCCTGCCCGACCGTGGCGGCCTGCTGATCGCCCGCGACGCCCCGCACCGCGACGCTCCCGCCGAGAATCGCCGGGTCGACCGTCCCGAATTCCGACGCGCAGTCCAGGACCCCCGGCATCATCGCTTTCGGCACGCCGAATAGCGACAGAAGCGCGTCGTCCCAGCGTCCGGCGCGGATGTCGAACAGCAGCGTGCGCGAGGCGTTGGTTGCGTCCGTGACATGCGCCCGGCCGCCCGTCAGCCGCCAGATCAGGAAACTGTCGACCGTTCCGAAGGCCAGCTCGCCGCGCTCGGCGCGCGCGCGCGCTCCGGGAACGTGTTCGAGCAGCCAGGCGATCTTGGTCGCCGAAAAATAGGGATCGAGCAGCAGGCCCGTCTTGGCGGCGACGACCGGCTCCCGGCCTTGATCGCGAAGCGCGGCGCAAAGCGCGGCCGTCCGCCGGTCCTGCCAGACGATCGCGTTGTGGATCGGCTTGCCCGTCGCCCGATCCCAGACGAGCGTCGTCTCGCGCTGGTTCGCGACGCCCACCCCGGCCAGCTCGCTCGCCGAAATCCCCGCCTTGCCCAGCGCCGCGCGCGCGGTTTCGACGGTCGTTCGCCACAAGTCCTCCGGGTCGTGCTCGACCCAGCCGGAATTGGGATAGTGCTGCGGAAACTCCTGCTGGGCGACGCCCCTGATCGCGGCGGAGTCGTCGAAGACGATCGCCCGCGTCGAGGTGGTGCCTTGGTCGATGGCGAGGACGAATCCGGACATGGCGGCGGCTGCTCCCTGCGTTGACGGCGTTCCCTCTGACGCCGGCGCGACTTGGAGCGCGCGCTCGCGGCGTCCGGCCTTGCGTATCCTCCGGGCTTCGTCCACCGTTGGCCCATGCTCGAGAGCGCCGAGCCAGTCCCCCGCCCCGATCGCGGCGATGGCCGCCGGCAGGACGCGACGTTACGCCGAGGCGGAGGCGGAAGTCGATGGATTCCTCGTCTCGTCGCCGCGCGACGCCCAAACTGCGCCAGCCGATTTTCGTCGCGCGCTCGGACGCGATCCGAGCAGCGCGCCGACCTGTCGATCGGAGGAGGAAAGGCCGCGAAAATCCCAAGGTTGGCGCCCCCCCCTTCGATCCGTCTCACGCGATTCGCTGCGGCGATATTGGCGAGGCCAGCGGGCGGGCTCGGGTCCGGTTCGTTCTCTTCATGAGAAGGGATCATGAGAAGGGAGAAGAAAATATTGCGGAAAAATAGAATTTCCGATAGATGGTTCCCTATGACTTTTGGATGGACCCGCGACGCAGCCTGCCGTCCCCCTCGCCTCATCCGAGCCGAGTCGCGAGTTTTTTCGGAATCACGCCGCAAGCGCGCCGCAGCCTGCGCGTCGCGCGCCGCGCCGCGCCGCGATCGCAGGCGTTTGACCGGCCGCTCCGGGCCATCCAGTTTGTAGCCGAAATACGGCCAAGCGTCTTCGCCGATCCCGGCGCGAATCACGAACTCTGCTCCAGCGCATTGAAATCGCTCGAGCGCTTGCAGAAGGCGCGCGGAGCGGCGTCGGAGGGTCGATTTCGGGCCTCGACCCCTCGACATGGGCTCGCCCCTCTCGGCGACGGCCCGAATCGCGCGCGATCGTCCGTCCGGCCCATGGCGGCTTCGCTCCGGAGTCCCGGCCCTCCCCGGCGCCCCCTTGCAGGCTCGGAGTCCGCCCGAAGCCGAGACTCCGATCGAACGCAGCCGCCTGCCGCAGCCGCTTGCGTTGACGCGACGACGGCGCCAGCGTGCCGCGATCGCCGCCCGAGGGCGGGCGGAAGGAGATCCTTGGCATGACCGACGCCGGCCAACCGCTAACCATCGACGTTGTGAGCGACGTGGTCTGCCCGTGGTGCTATCTCGGCGCGAAGCGGCTCGCGGCGGCGGTCGCCGAGGAAGGCGGGCGGGTCGTCGTCCGCTGGCGTCCCTTCCAGCTCGACCCGGCCATCCCGGAAGGCGGGCTCGACCGGACCCAGTACATGAAGCGGAAGTTCGGCCGCGGCTGGAAGATGAAGGCGGTCCACAAGAACCTCGTCAAGCTCGGCGCCCAGGTCGGCCTGCCCTTCGCCTTCGACAAGATATCGCGCGCGCCCAACACGCTCGACGCGCACCGGCTGATTCGCTGGGCGGCTTCGGGCGACGCCCAGGACGCGGTGGTCGACCGGCTCTTTCGCGCCTATTTCGTCGAAGGACGCGACGTCGGCGACCGCGGCGTGCTCGTCGACATCGCCGCGCAGACCGGCCTCGACGCGCCGTTTGTGGCCAGCATGCTGGACGAGGGCGCGGACGTCGAAGCGGTGCGCAGCCAGATCGCCCAGGCTCAGGCTGCCGGCGTGAAGAGCGTGCCGTTTTTCATCATCGCCGGCCGTCTCGGCGTTCAGGGCGCGCAGGACGTGCCGGTGCTCAGGCGCGCGATCGGTCAGGTCCGGGCGGCGATGAAGGCCGCGGCTGTCGAGAGCATATGATTTCACTCGAGGATCAGGATGCCTTTGACGCTGAGCTCCAGGACTTTTCTTTCAATTTTTTGCAACGTCTCTCTGGAGTTCACTTTGTGCGCGGCTGTGGCTTTAGGGTCCTCGTCTATATCCGCGTTCTGACGCCTCGCTTCTTCGAGCGCGCTTTTTGCTTGCTTCAGCAATTTCAGCCGCTTTCGTTCGGACTTCCAGTCATCGTACCAATCCGCAATTTCGCCGCCCATCCATTGATACGCGGCCGTCAGAACGAGCGCCGCCGTCGGCGCCAGGACCTGAATGAAGAGCCGCGTCTGGTCGCTGTGCACGAACATATTGGAGAGCACGACGATGGCTCCGCCGCTTCCCCCGCCGACCGCCAACTCCTTTGCGCCGATCTGCGCCGCCGAAGCCTCGCCCTTGCGCGGCACGACAAGCTGCTCGGCGACGAGAGACGCGTCTTCCGTCCCGCGCTGCGAACCCAATCCGGTCAAAGAGACTGTTTCAATTTCAGGCATGTCGAAAGAACCGGCTGCTGGGCCGCCGACAGAGGCCGGCGGCCCGACAAATAGCCTTTATAGACCGATAAATTCTCGTTCCCGCCGAGTGCCATCGGCGTCTTCGACCCAGGCGCCGACGTGCATGCCCGACTTCTTCGCCTCGGTCGCCGCACTGAGCACCTCGACGGCAAATCTGAGGACGTCAGCCTTGGTCGTATCTTTTTCGGCCGCCAAGCTGTCTACGATTGCATTGAGCCTTTGAGATATGTCGAGCGTGAGCCGCACTCGAGCCGCCTCGGGCGACGCCGCCGGCGATGCATCTCTGGCCATCTTTTCCTCCTTCACGCATGTGGTGATCACGCCAAGCGCTCCCACTCGCGGATACAGCAAATTTGCGCTGTTTCGGCGCAATCCGCCGGATCGTTGCGACCGAAACCGGTCAGGTGTTCGGCACGCCGGACGATAGGCGGCCGCCAACCGAACGAGTCCGCGACTCGCAAAAATTCGTCATTAACACGAGATACTTGCGCGTTTTCTCTTCGGCGTGTCCGATCAGCATGGCCTTGTTCCTCATCCTCGTTGCGGCGATTCTGTGGTTCCTGCGATCCACGACATTTCTATGAAGCCGGAGGCGGAAAATGTCAATTAAATTTGCAGTAAAATCGCCTTGAATTTGCCCCCAATCCAAGTTATGGTCACGCAGCATGTCCAATGTCTCGGTGGCCAGCAGGCGGAGGCGTCAATGGATGCGACCACGGATTCTTTTTCGTGGGATGTTTTTGAGGTCCTCGACACGAGCTGCGCGGTTCGCGAGCAAATCTGCAGACTGGAGCCGGTCGCCCGAGAATTCTGCCTGTCGGACATCGACGAATTTTTCGAACTGGTGCTCCGTATGCTGATCGACTCCGGCGCGGCGATCGATGAACAAGGCGCTCGAATTCGGAACCTCGGGCTTCTCGCACAGTTCCTATTCGGAACAATACGCGCGCTGCGAGTGGACTGGACCCATTCCAGCTTCCATGTGCGACGCAATGAGTTCGGCACAATTGTTATTACGCGTTTCGAGCCCCGATCGTTTCGAGCGTCGAAACGGCGCAGCCCGACCCCGTTCGGCGCCGGAAACCTGTGAGAATCCCCTCCTGCGACGCCCCTATGCGGCGCTGAGACTCGTTGACGGAATTCCTTCCGAATTCATCGAAAGGCCATCTGACGCCGCATCGTCGTTGGCCGCGGCGCGTGCGAGGCTCGGCGGCAAAACCCCGAGATCGACCGCCGAGCGGGTCCCGGCGCGGGCTTCGGCGCGCGCGGCCTCGGCGGCGAACCGCCGCAGGAGGGAGCGGTACGGCGCGAGCGCCGGATCGCCCGCGTCCTCGCATGCCGCCGTGACCGCGCCGACGAGATCGGCCTTCGGGCTTTCGCCTTCGCCGGCCTCGCCCGCGGCGATCGCCGCCAGCGCCACCCGGAACAGCGGCAGGGCGTGAGGCGGCAGGCCGGCCTTCAGCGCCGCGGCCCCGAAGCCCGCGCCGTGCGGATCGCGGACGAGGCCGCCGGCGCGCGCGGGCGCGAGCCCTGTGAGGTCCGCCAGCGCCGCGGCGAAGAACCCGCGCTCTCCGCCGAGCAGCGAACGCAGCAGCAGCGCCAGGGTCAGCGCGCCGCGCAGGCGCAGCGTCGCGACAAGCTGCGGCATATCGTCCTCGGAGCAGCCGGCGGCGATGGCCGCGAGCGCGGCGTCGCGCTCGGCCCGCAAACGGGCGCGCCGTTCGCCGGGACCTGCGATCTCGCCCGCCGCTGCGATGGCGATCTCGGCCTCGATCTCCGCCGGAAGGCCAGCGCGGACGGCGAGCGCCTGGAGGATTTCGGGGTCGTCGCCGCGGCGCTCCAGAAGCCGTCGCAGCGCGCCGGACGTGAGCGCGGCGTCTGGATTGGCGATCAGCGCGAGCGCGGCCACGCGCGGCGCGACCTCGCACAGCGCCGCGGCCGGACCGGGGCCGAGGCCGGGGCGGCGGGCGACGGCGCATTGCGCGACGACGTCGCCGGCCGCGACGCAATCGACCAGCTCCGCCTCGGTCAGCAGCGGCGAACGGGCGAGCAGCGGCGCGGCGACCTCGGAGCAGTCGTTCGCGAGCGCGACGACGAGCGCGCGGGGCGCGCAGCGCGCCGCCGCGAAAGCTTCGGCCATGGCGCGGCGAACAGCGACCTGCGGGTCGTCGAGCAGACCCGCCAGCGCCACGGCGCATTCCGCGCGGAGGGCGGCTTCGAGGCCGGCGTGGAGCCAGGCGCGGGCGAGCGCGCTCGCGCCTTCGGCCCGCTCGGCGTCCGAGGCCCGTTGCGCCCAGAGGCGGAATCGGCGCACGATGCCGGCAGGCGGCGGGGACGAGTTGGCGACGGCGGCGCTGGTGTGCTCCATGCTCCGTCGAGGCTGCGCCGCCATGGTAAAGTTTTCGTTAATTCGACCCCTGCGCCGGAGGATTTGCATGACGACGTCCGCCCCCCATCCGCGCGGCGGCCTCTATTTCGAGGACTTTTCCGCGGGCCAGATCTTCCGCCACCGGCTGACGCGCACGGTGACGCAGATGGACAACATGCTGTTCTCCAACATGACGCTGAACCCGCAGCCGCTGCATATCGACGCCCACTTCTGCGCGACCGAGACCGAATGGGGCCGGCCGCTGATGAACTCGCTCTTCACCCTGGGCCTGATGATCGGCATCTCGGTCAACGACACCACGGTCGGCACGACCATCGCCAATCTCGGCATGACCGACGTCGCGTTCCCGGCGCCGCTGTTCGAAGGCGACACGGTGCGCGCGGAGACGGAGGTGCTGGCGACGCGCGCCTCGAAGTCGCGGCCGGACGCGGGCCTCGTCGAGTTCCGCCACCGCGCCTTCAAGCAGGACGGGACGCTGGTGGCCGAGTGCCGGCGGACGGCGTTCATGCGCCGGCGGGAGCCGGAGATCGTTTCCGTGTGAGCCGATGCGCTCGCTGCTCGTCATCCCGGGCGACGACGAGGCGCGGCTCGCCGCGGCGCTCGCGAGCGCAGCCCATGCGGTCGACGTCGATCTCGCAGTCGCCGCCGGCCGGCGCGACGCGGCGCGCTCCAACGCGGCGCGCGTGCTGATCGCGGCGGCGGGGCGTCCCGACGCGCCCGCCTTGATCGTGCGCGTTCATCCGCTCGATTCCGGCGAGACGGACCGCGACCTCGACGCGATCATGCCCGCCGCGCCGTTCGCGGTCATTCTGCCGGGGACGCGCGGCGCGGCCAGCGTCCAGCAGCTTTCCGCGAAACTCGCCGTGCGCGAAGCCTTGAGCGCGATCGAGGAAGGCGCGACCGGGATCGTCGCCGTGATCGATACGGCCGAGGGCCTGCTCGCGGCAGCCCACCTTCGCGGATCGAGCGCGCGAGTGATCGGCCTCGCCTGGGACGCCGAGGCGCTCGCCGCCGAGGTCGGTGCGGAGGCTCGCGACGGGGACGGCGCCTTTGCCGCCCCCCTCCAAACCGCGCGGGACCTGACGTGTTTCGCCGCGGCGGCGGCGGGCGTGGCGGCGATCGACACGGCGTTCTCCGAAGCGGGCGAAGGCGAGCGCCTGCGGGCCGAGGCGGACGACGCCCGCCGCGCCGGCTTCGCCGCCAAGCTCGCGGTCGATCCGGTGCAGGCGGCGATCATCAACGCGGCCTTCGCCCGCCGAGATAAGGGCGAGGCGTGACGCTGCGGCGCCGCAGCGTTCGTGCGCTCGCGGGACTCGGCGTCGTCGCGGTCTTCGGCGAAAGCACCCTCTCTCTCGACGCGCGCGTCCCGGCTTCCGAGTTTCGAGACGCGCGTCTTGAGCTGCGGTCGGGCGAAGCCGGCCGCGTGCGTTTCGTAAGCAACCATGCGAGAGAGGCGCGTCATTCTCGAAGAAGCGCTTGCGCAGGGTGACTCGACTCGGACTTTCGTTTACATCTTTACGGCTTTACGGCGCGCTTCCTGTAAGCCTCCCGCCCCCGCCATCGACAGGGTCGCGCGAATCTCGAACCAGGGACGCCGCCGGGAGGGGCGTGACGAGAGGAGGGGACGGCTAGAGGGGACGCAGCCGACGGGGCGGGGCGCTATGACCGGGAAAGCTCGGGTATTCGATATGCAACGACTGGTCCTATCGCTTTTTGTAATATTATTTGTATTAATCGCAATATCGATATTTCGCGTCGGGCTTCCGATCTTACAAGACTACCCGGATCATCTCGCTAGGTACTGGCTCCTGCTGGGCGGGGCCGGGGAGCCGGCGCTTGCGCCATTCTACGCAGTGGATTGGCGGCGATCGTCCCTGGTCGGAGTCGATCTGCTTGCCGTATTGCTCGGGCAGGTCGTCCCGTACACGATCGCGGGCAAAGCGATCGCCTTCCTCGCGCTGGCTGGGCCGCCCGCCGGCGCGGCTTGTCTCAGCCGGACGGTGTTTGGGCGATGGCACTGGTGGCAACTGAGCTTTCCGCTGATGACGTGGTCCACGACGGCAATCTCCGGGTTCTTGGCGTTTCAAATCTCGATCGCGCTTGCTTTGTTTTTCGCATGTGTCGATAGGCATCTCCCTGTGCTGATCTGGGCCAAGCTCGCTCTCAGAATCGCATTCGGGCTCAGGTATCCCCTCATTTACGTGATCCCGAAGGCGCCGGCGAAAGTCGCGTTTTCACGGAGGATTTCGGCGTATCGCTCGACGAGGGGGCGCAGGCGGGCCTCCGGCA
>CAIZGR010000570.1 GCA_903932535.1 uncultured Hyphomicrobiales bacterium
CGCGGGATCGACGTCGGGGCGAAATACGAGATCTACACGATCATCAACGACCTCGCGGCTCAGGGCAAAGGCGTCATCGTCATCTCCTCGGAGATGCCCGAGCTGCTTGGCATTTGCGACCGCATCTACGTGATGAACGAGGGGCGGTTCGTCGACGAAATGCCGGCCAAGGAAGCCAGCCAGGAGAAGATCATGGCGTCGATCATGCGCCAGTACGCAGGGGCGTTCCAATGAGCACGCAGATTCAGGCGGACGCCGCCGCCCTCAAGGCGGAAGTCCGGGGCCAACTGTGGAAAGACAATCTGCGCGACTACGGGCTTCTGGGCTCGCTGCTGCTGATCGTCCTGTTCTTCTATTTCATCACGGCCGACCACGCGTCCGTCGCGCCGGTCAACATCACCAACCTGATCATGCAGAACTCCTATGTCGTCATCATGGCGCTGGGGATGCTGCTGATCATCGTGGGCGGCAACATCGACCTGTCGGTCGGATCGATCGTCGGCTTCGTCGGCGCCATCGGCGGCTCGCTGATCGTCTACGCCAAGCTCCCCTACCCGCTGGTGATCGTCATCTGCCTCCTGACGGGGACAGTTATCGGCGCGGCGCAGGGCTACCTCGTCGCCTACGCCAAGATGCCGTCCTTCATCGTGACGCTCGGCGGCATGCTGATCTTTCGCGGCCTCACCGGCAACATGCTGCTCGGGCAGTTCGTCGGCCCGTTTCCGAAGGGTTTCCAGAACATCGCCTCGGGGTTCATTCCCGACTTCACCGACATCGGGGCCGTCGCCGACGCCTTGCCGGAATGGGCCCAGATCCATTGGGTGTCGCTGCTGCTCGGCGTCGGCGGCGCGCTGGTCATGTTCGTGTCGAGCATCCGGCGCTGGCGGCGCTCCAAGGCTGACGGGATGGAGGTCGAGCCCCTGCCCCTCCTGATCGGCAAGAACGCCGTGTTCGCCGCCATCATCGTCGGCATCGCCTGGAACCTCGCCCTCTACAAGGGCCTGCCGGTCATCCTGGTGATCATTGCGGCGCTGGCGCTGCTCTACGGTTTCATCACCACGCGCACCGTGATCGGGCGGCGCATCTACGCGCTCGGCGGCAACGTGCTCGCGGCGCGGCTGTCCGGCGTCAAGACCGAACGGCTGATCTTCTTCACCTTCGCCAACATGGGCCTGCTCGCGGCGCTCGCCGGCATGGTCGTCGCGGCGCGGCTGAACTCCGCCACGCCGAGCGCCGGCAACTCGTTCGAGCTCGACGTCATCGCGGCCTGCTTCATCGGCGGCGTGTCGGCGTCGGGCGGCGTCGGCAAGGTGATGAACGTCATCATCGGCGCGTTGTTCATGGGCGTCATGAACAACGGCATGTCGCTGATCGGGCTCGGCATCTTCTGGCAGCAGGTGGTCAAGGGCCTCGTTTTGCTGGCGGCCGTCTACGTCGACGTCTACCAGAAGCGCAAGGGCTGACCGGACTTTACGGAGCGCGGCCATGGCGTCGATGACCGTCCGGGCGCGCGACGTCGCGCAAGAGTTCGGCGTGCGCTTCGGGCGAGTGGCCCGGGTGAGCCGCGCGCCCGGCCGGGTCAACCTGATCGGCGAGCACACCGACTACAACGACGGATTCGTCATGCCGGCGGCGCTCGATTTCGCCACCCTCGTCGCCGCCGCTCCGCGCGACGATCGCACGATCCGCGTCTATTCCCTGTTCATGGACCAGACCCGCGAATTCGATCTCGACGCGCCCGCGCCCAGCGGCCGTCACGTGTGGTCCGACTACGTGTTCGGGGTCGCTGCGATGCTGGAGGCGGACGGGCGGCGCCTCGCCGGCGCGGACCTCGTGGTCGCGAGCGACGTGCCGCTCGGCGCCGGCCTCAGCTCGTCCGCGGCGCTCGAGGTCGGCGTCGCCCATGCGCTGCTCGCCGCCTCCGGCCTGCCGTTCGAGCCGGTCGCGGCGGCCAAGGTCGCCCAGCGCGCCGAGAACGAATTCGTCGGCATGCGCTGCGGCGTCATGGACCAGTATATCGCCGCCTGCGGCGTCGCCGGCGCCGCGCTGCTGATCGACTGCCGTTCGCTGGAGTCGCGCCCGGTGCCGATCGCGCCGAACCTCCGGCTCGTCATCGCCAATTCCAACGTCCGCCACCAGCACGCCGGCGGCGAATACAACGACCGTCGCAACGCCTGCGAGGAAGGGGTGCGCCTGCTCGCGCCATTCCTCGGCCCCATCGCCGCCTTGCGCGACGTGACGCCCGCCGATCTCGAGCGCTGGCGCGGCGCCCTGCCCGGCCTCGTCGCCCGCCGCTGCCGCCACATCGTCACCGAGAACGCGCGCGTGCTCGAGGCCGAGCGGGCGCTGAAGGCGGGCGATTTCGCCGCCTGCGGCGCGGCGATGAACGCCTCGCAAGCGTCGATGCGCGACGACTTTCAGATCACCTGTCCGGAAATCGACTTCCTCGCCGATTTCGCCCAAGGGATCGAAGGCGTCTACGGCTCGCGCATGACCGGCGGCGGGTTCGGCGGCTGCACGGTGAGCCTCGTCGAAGCGGACGCGGTCGACGACGTCCGGAAGGCGCTCGTGGGCGCCTACCGGACCGCGTTCGGGCTCGGCGCCGAGGTCTTCGTCTGCACGCCCTCCGACGGCGCGGGCTTCGTCGATCTCGGGCAAGAGGACGCGGCATGACGAGGCTCGATTTCGCGCAGACGTCGCACCGCCGCCTCAATCCGCTGACCGGCGAATGGGTGCTTGTGTCGCCGCACCGCATGAAGCGCCCGTGGCAGGGGAAGCGCGAGTCCGTGCCGGCGACCGGCCTGCCCGCGCACGACCCGGACTGCTATCTTTGCGCCGGCAATCTGCGCGCGGCCGGCGCGCGCAATCCCGATTATCCCCACACCTTCGTCTTCGACAACGATTTCGCCGCGCTCGCCGCCGGCGCCCCGGAGGCGCGGATCGACGACGGGCTCCTCGTCGCCGAGGGCGAGTCCGGCGTCTGCCGCGTCCTGTGCTTCTCGCCGCGCCACGATCTGACGCTGGCGATGATGGCGGTCGCCGACATCGAGCGGGTGGTGGACGCGTGGGTCGAGGAGACGATCACCCTCGGCGGGCGTCCCGACATCGGCGCGGTGCAGATCTTCGAGAACCGCGGCGCCATCATGGGCTGCTCCAACCCGCATCCGCACGGCCAGATCTGGGCGACCCGCCATCCGCCCAACGAGCTGGAGAAGGAGACCCACCGTCAGGCTCAGTACCTTCTCGATCACGGCCGCCCCCTGCTCGTCGATTATCTCGCGCAGGAACTGCGCCTGAACGAGCGGATCGTGTCCGAGAACGCGCATTTCGTCACGCTCGCGCCGTTCTGGGCGATCTGGCCGTTCGAGACGATGATCCTGCCGCGCCGGCGCATCGGCGGCTTCGACGAACTGACGGCGGAAGAGAAAAGCGCGCTCGCCGCCGCGCTCTCCGACCTCACCCGCCGCTACGACCGCCTGTTCGACGTGTCGTTCCCCTATTCGATGGGCTTTCATCAGAAGCCGACCGGCGGCGCCGTGCATTCCGAGTGGCAGATGCACGCCCACTTCTATCCGCCGCTCCTGCGCTCCGCGACGGTGAAGAAGTTCATGGTCGGCTTCGAGATGCTCGGCTCTCCGCAGCGCGACCTGACGCCCGAAGCGGCGGCGGCTCGGCTGAGGGAGGTTTGAGGGGGAAGTCGGCCGGGCGGCGGCGGATGCTGTATAGCCGCTAGGCTGTCGTCTCGAGGAACGCTGTCATCGCGAGCCACGAAGCGGCGTGGCGATCCAGGGAACGCATGCGCCCGACGATCCCTGGATCGCCACGCTTCGATCGCGATGACGGCGCATTATGACGATCCGGCGCGGGCGCCTACGTTGGCCGGCTTGGCGGTTTCGACCCGGCGGCCGAGCGTTTGCTTGCGCGCAAGGAACGGCTCGAATTCGGACTGGCAATACGAACTCGCCACCGCCCGCGGCGTGACGATGGGGATGAAGAACACGGATTCTTCAATCGCCCCTTCGATTTCCGTCTCCCACAACTTGCCCGGCGCGATGGCCTCCACGTCCTGCCAGAGGCGAAAGTCCTGCCGCTTCTTGCGCCCGAGCTGCATGGCGAGCTCGCGCCCGATCGCGCCCGGAAGCGCCGACAGCTTGCCCCGTCAATCCTCGTCGTTGCCGCGCGAAGCGCCGAAAAAGCCGACAAGGTTGGGAAGTTCCACAAGCGAAGACATCGAGCGATCCAGTCGCACTGCCCCGACAGTACCACACGCATCTCGCGAGAGAAGCGGCCGATGGCCGATGGCAGGGAGCGTGGGATCGCCGCAGCGCCCGAGGTGGCGACGCGACTGTGGGAGGTTTGAGGACATTTACATTTCGGTCGGCGCAAACAAGCCGGCCGGATGAAGGGACGCCGCCACGGCCCTCATCCTTTCAGCGCTTGGTCGAGGTCCGCGATCAGGTCGTCGGGGTTCTCGATGCCGACCGAGAGCCGGATCAGCGCCGGCGTGATCCCGAGGCGCAACTGCTCCTCGTGCGCGATGTCGGAATGGGTCATCGAGGCGGGGTGCGAGGCCAGCGTCTCGGTGCCGCCGAGGCTGACGGCGAGATGGATGACCTGGAGCTTGTTGAGAACGGCGAAGGCTTCCTTCTCGCCGCCCTTCACCTCGAAGGCGAAGGTGGAGCCCGCGCTCGTGCACTGGCGCTCGAACAGCGGCCGATCGGGGTGATCCTCGGGCAGAAAGCCGAGATACCAGACCGAGGCGACGCGGGGATGGTCCTTCAGGAACCCGGCGACCTTCTGCGCGCCCTCGGCCGAGGCGGTCATCCTGAGCTTCAGGGTTTCGAGCGAGCGCATGATCAGCCAGCCGGTGTGCGGATCGCACATCGTGCCGAGGATCGTGCGCATCCCGCGGATCGGTTCGAGCGCCGCGACCGAGCCCGAGCAGCCCCCCGCGATCAAGTCGGAATGGCCGCCGACATATTTGGTGAGCGAGGTCACGACCAGATCGGCGCCGTGGGCGATCGGCGTCTGGTACAATGGCCCGAGAAGCGTGTTGTCGACGATCACGACCGCGCGCCGCCCGTCCGGCCCGGCGAGCCCCTCGGCCAACGCGCGCGCGCGGGCGACGTCGACGAGGCCGCCCGTCGCGACACGCCGGTGATCGCGATTTCCGACAGCACGCTTTCGCCGGTCGCGCGGGCCGCCACGGTGCTGTTCGCAGTGCCGGAGCACGAA